>JAPLEI010000175.1 GCA_026391195.1 Bacteroidota bacterium
GCTGCAGCCTGCAAACAACCGGATTACCCGTCTGGATGGCCGATACGGCAACTTATAATATCCCTGGTAATCACTGCCCTGTTGGCAGTAGCTTTTTACCTGCTATTGTATCGGTAAATACCTAGCTGCCTTGCGGAAATTACTTTCACAATCAGTTTATGCAAGGCTTGTTGTAATTTTGTACATTCGGCCCATAACAGATGATTTCCCCGCAAACCATACAACAGATAACCAGCCGCATCGATATTATTGATGTGGTGGGTGAATTTGTGAAGTTGAAGAAACGGGGCAGTAATTATATGGGGCTTTGTCCTTTCCATAACGAGAAAAGCCCCTCTTTTACCGTTTCTCCCAGTAAGGAAATTTATAAATGTTTTGGCTGTGGCAAAAGTGGTAATGCCATTGGCTTTGTAATGGAACACGAGAAAGTGGGCTATGCAGATGCCCTCCGCTGGTTGGCCAACCGATATAATATCACCATCGAAGAAACGGCTGTTAGTCCCGAACAGCAGCAACGGATCCTTACTTCCGATAGCTTATACATCATTAATCAGTTTGCCCAGAAATTTTATTCAAAAAGTTTATTTGAAACGGAGGAAGGCAAAAACATCGCACTCTCATATCTGGAAGAGAGAGGCTTTCGGGAAGCTATTTTGCAAAAGTTTCAAGTAGGTTACCATCCCGATCAGCGCGATATTTTGGCGAAAGAACTCTTGGCCAATCAGTTTACCACGGAGCTGTTGGTGAAAACCGGATTGGTAGTGCAAAGAACCGATACTTTGGTAGATAATTACCGGGGAAGAATCATTTTTCCCATCCATGGCATTACCGGAAAGATTGTAGGTTTTGGGGCAAGGGTTATTGGCAAGCATACTACCGGACCCAAATACATCAATACCCCCGAAAATGAAATTTACAGCAAAAGTAAATTGCTGTATGGAATGTATTTCGCCAAAACGGCCATTGATAAAGCCGATGAGTGTTTGCTGGTGGAAGGATATACCGATGTGGTAAGTCTGCACCAGGCGGGTGTAGAAAATGTAGTTGCCAGCGGCGGAACCTCCTTAACCATTGATCAACTTCGATTGATTCGGAAGTACACTCAGAATATTACCATCATTTACGATGGTGACCAAGCCGGTATCAAGGCGGCGCTGCGCGGATTAGACCTTGCACTCGAAGAAGGTTTACAGGTAAAATTGGTACTGATTCCCGATGGAGAAGATCCCGATAGTTATGTGAATAAAGTTGGCACCACTGCTTTCCGGGATTTTATTCAAACGCATAAGAAAGATTTTATTCTATTTCAGCTGGAAGTGATGTTGCAGGAGGCCGGACAAGATGTGAGCCGCAAGAGTGCTGTGGTAAATCAGATGGCTGAAACCTTGAGTAAGCTGAATAAGCTGGAAGACTTTACCCGCCAGCAAGATTATGTTCGGCAATGTGCTGCTTTGTTGAAGATTGATGAGGCGGGACTCACTTCGCTGGTTAATAAATTCAAGCGGGAGCGGCTGGGTAAAGACGATAAAAAATTAGCCGTAAATGAGCAGGGCGGTTTTGAAACAATTGGTCAGCAACCCCCTCCTACTCATGAGGAAGAAAATACGCTGGATCTGTTAACCCTGGATGAGATTCCCGAAAAAAATATCATTCGTGTGTTGTTGTTATATGGATTGAATGAATGGGATACCGAAACAACGGTTGCCCAATATATTTTTAGTGAGCTGATGGATTTTCAATTTGAAGTACCGTTGATGGAGAAATTTTTTACCGAGTTTCAAAACGGGTATCAGCAAGGTTTAGAACCCACCATGCAATCGTTTCTCTACCACGAAGATGAGCAGATACGAAACCATACGCTGGAGATTTGTTCTTTCCCATTCGAGCTTAGTCAGCGATGGAACGAATACTTGCAGAGCCGCCATAACATTCATACACCTAATAGTAAACAGGATGTAGAACATAGCGTAAATTATTTCAAGCTGCGAAAAGTTAAAAAAATGATGGAAGAAAATCAGCGGGATCTGGAAACAGCTTCGGGAGATTCCATCAAAAGATTCCTCGAAATTCACAAGCACCTGAAGCAGGTAGAAATAGAACTTACCCGCCAGATAGGTGCGGTAATTGTAAAATAATTTTATTGATTTTTCGCGAGTAGCAGGTCGCTGTAGCTATTGGCAATTAGGTGATCGGCTGTTATTTCCAAAGCTTCCATATAACGGTTACAATCCGCTTCCATTGAAGACCGGGTTAAATCTGGATGGTGAAGATTGCTCACTTCTATCTCTACAAAGCTTCCCAATCCGGGCACTTCATCAATATGGAATTTGGTATGTTCGATAAAGAATATTTTCCGGTGTTTTTCCACCACAACTTTAACGGAAAGTGCTGCTGTCAACAAGGATTCTAAAGAACCGCCATCCGAAACGGGTGACAGATAAAAATGAGAGGTTTTGGGTCCTTCCCCATCTGTGCGATGGTAAAAAATCAGGTTATTTTCAATGGCACCCTGGCGTAATTTTAATCGTCCGCCTGGAACTTTAAAGTAGGTATCTTTTTGGGTATCCAATCCCACATAACGGGCGCCAAAAGCTAGTAAAAAAGCTTCTACTTTTTCGGGGTGAAAGCAACGAGCTTTGATTTCGATATTTATGGCCGACATACTTGCGCTATTTCTCTGCCGGATTATTCTTTCCGGCCAATAGGCGCTCTAAAGCAGTTTCTAGGCGGAACTGTCGGGTTTCAGCTTTTTTAGCAGATTCAATCCAGCTGCAATATTCTTTTTGATTGGTAACTGGCAGGGAGGTAAAAAATTCCTGTGCTTCCTTATGTTTGGTAAATAGTTTTCCCAATTCAATGGGGGGCACTACTAAGCTTTTATTGAATGACAGCGAATGGGTAACATTAATTTCTGCAAAGGCACGCTCCTGATTAGGTACCTGAGATGTTTTGATAAAACGCATGGCCGTCCACACATGGTCTAAAATTACCTGGCGAACACAGGTATAGTCTTTCTTGTATAGCTCTTCCCAGCTGCAGTCGCGGTTTAGGTCGCTCACAATTTTGCTGGCGGTTTTAGGGTAAGATATCCAAAGTTTGGTATCGTCGTGAATTGCGGGAAACACTTCTCTGAGGATATTATTCAGTTGATGCTGACTCAATGCAAACAACAGCGCAAAATCAACTTTCCTGCTTTTTAGCAGTGGAGTGATGTTTTTGGAGTAGTTTAATTTAGAGAATTGCTTTTCGATGGAAGATGGTAAGCCCTGAATCAGGATATTCTTTTCATCTTTCAACTGCAATTTTTCAAAGATGGGCTGATTAAACATATTTCCTAAGCTTTCTAGTGAGGGAATGGGGAGCAAAGTTAAAATATTGTTACGGAAAATGAGCGTTTTATGCGTGTTAATTCAAAAAAATATTCAATAAAATGCAGTGTTTACGGGTGTTTTAACGGAAAAGATGTTGTCAGAGAAAGAAACCTGCAATAAATCCGGATGGTAATTAGTCTTGCCGCGATCGGTTCTTATGGCGGTTACTCGGAATTTTGCTTTCCGTACCGCGTAAGATTCTGCCGATATTCTTTTGATGGGTAAGTATAACCATTAATGCAACCAATACGGCGAAAATGCGGTAAAGGGGCTCTTTTTCATTAAAAATGAAGAGGATAAATACCATAAAGGAAATCCCCGCTAACATAGAACTCAACGAAACAAAGCGAGTAAGGAATAAAACAACAAAAAACACCGCCAGGCAGCAGGCAGCAACTACAGGCTGAATAGCAATGGCCATGCCTAATAGGGTTGCCACGCCTTTACCTCCGCGAAAAGAGGCCCAGATAGGGAATATATGACCAATCACGGCTGCCAATCCCAACCCAATCATGAAGTTGGTTCTTAGCAATTCGTTGGACAAATAAGTTGGCATTAAAATATACAATGAAGTGGCAACTACCCCCTTGAGTACATCCACCAACATTACCACAGAACCCCATTTAGATCCCAGTACCCGAAACGTATTGGTAGCGCCAGAATTACCACTGCCATAATCACGGATATCAATCCCGAAAATAGATTTACTCACCCAAACGGCTGTAGGGATAGAACCAATCAAATAGGCCACACAAATTAAGAGTAACTCATTCATAATGAATTATTTTAATCTTTTCTGAATCATAAAGTTACGAAATTATTATCAGATGGCAATAGGGAGCCGAAAGCCTAGGGCAATCCACCCGTTTTTCTCTCCCCGTTCGGTAGCCACTAACCCTAGATTTTTGCAAAAAGCATCCAATTCAGGCCCATCCTCGGTAAGTAATCCACTGATAATCAATTGTCCCCCAACATTCAATTGTTTCACAAGGGCGGGTAGGTGTTCTAGCAAAATATGCCGGTTGATATTGGCCAGTATGGTATCGAAGTTCCTGCCAATTATGGGCTGATCTGATAATTGTACCTCTATATCGCTTGCCTGGTTCACCTTACAATTCTCAATAGCATTTTCAATGCACCAGTCATCATTGTCAACCGCCAAGATAGGCTTTGCCCCCAACATTTTACCTAGAATAGCCAATATGCCGGTGCCAGTGCCAAAATCCAATAGGGAGTGATCTTGCAGGTTGATTGTGTACATCATTTCCATAACCAAAGAAGTGGTGGCATGATGTCCAGTGCCGAAACTCATTTTGGGTGTGATAATAATTTCCTGTTCAACACCGGGAATGGGGGAATGAAAATGTGCCCGAACCCCGAGCCGATTACCAATTTGAATGGGCTGGAAATTGCTTTCCCATACAGCATTCCAATTAGTTTTATCGATTATTGATTTAGAAGCAGTTATACTATGTTGATTCAATATTAATTGTAAATCAGCCTCTTGGTAAGCAGCTTCTTCAATATAGGCAATCAGGGTAGTATCGGTTTGTTCAAAGCCATCAAAGCCTATCTCAGTTAATTGAGCGATCAGCAGCTCTTGTAAATCGGAACTGGCATTGATGGTGATGGCGCGGGTACGGGTATCCATGGTATGCTAAAAAAAAGCCCCAATCGGGGCTTTGTGATTAATTAAGCTTCTTCGCCGTTACCGGGATTTTCATCACCGGAGCGGGGTTTCATTTCAGGTTTTGGCATCAGCGCTTTGCGACTGAGTTTAAATTTACCGGTTTTGGGATCTAAACCAACCAGTTTCACTTTTACCATATCTCCTTCTTTAAAAATTCCGTCCATGGTTTCGAGGCGCTTCCAGCTGATTTCGCTGATATGCAATAAACCTTGTTTGCCTGGCATGAATTCTACGAACGCACCAAATTCTTTAATGCCTTTAATCGGACCTTCATACACATCACCTACATTAGGAACAGCAGTGATGCTCTTCACCCAACGAACGGCTTTGTCTAAACTTTCCTGATTGGCAGAGAATATGCTAACCTCGCCGGTATTGCCTACTTCTTCGATATTGATGGTTGCGCCGGTTTCACGCTGAATTTCCTGAATCACTTTACCACCTGGTCCGATTACTGCACCAATAAATTCTTTATCGATAATCAGTTTGATCATTCTTGGGGCATGTGGTTTCACATCCGCGCGGTGAGCTGGGATACATTCGTACATGGCATCCAAGATATGAAGACGACCTTTTCTGGCTTGCTCTAATGCTTCCATCATCACCGCCATGCTAAGTCCGTCTACTTTTATATCCATTTGCACGCCGCAAATTCCATCACGGGTACCGGTTACTTTAAAGTCCATATCACCCAAATGATCTTCATCACCCAGGATATCGGTAAGGATGGCATATTTACCATCTTCCCGCGTAATTAATCCCATAGCAACACCACTCACGTGCTTTTTAAAAGGCACACCGGCATCCATCAGCGCCAGTGAACCGGCACAAACGGTAGCCATTGAAGAGGATCCATTACTTTCTAAGATATCACTTACAATACGCACCGTATAAGCATACTCGTTTCCGGGCATCATTTGCTTTAAACTACGGAGGGCCAGGTTACCATGACCCACTTCTCTACGACCAACACCGCGCATCATTTTCACTTCACCTGTTGAGAAGGGAGGGAAATTATAATGGAGGATAAAGGGTGAATATACCGATTTGGCAGCGCTTTCCATCAACAACTCATCCAATTTGGTTCCGAAAGTTACGGTAGTAAGGGATTGTGTTTCACCTCGGGTAAACAGGGCGGAGCCGTGTGGAGATGGCAGGGGTTCTGTTTCCATTGCCAAGCCACGTACCTGATCGAGTTGGCGTCCATCTAAACGGATCCGATCGTCTAGCATCATATTTCTTACTACTTCCCATTTTAGGTCTTCGTAATATTTTTTAGTCAGTTTCTTTTGAACATCGGTGATTTCAGTTCCCAGGTGCAAAAGTAACTCGTCTTTCACCTGACTAAAAGCAAGGGTGCGATCGTTTTTGCTGGAACCTTTGCGAGCGATATCGTACACTTTTTGCTTAGCAAAAGCGATTACTTTTTCATTTAGTTCCTGATCAGATTCTGGCTTTTTATAATCTCGCTTACTAGTAATGCCGACTTGCTTGCGCAGTTCATGCTGGGCTTTGATTTGTATTTTGATGGCTTCGTGTGCTAATTCCAGGGCCTTCACTAAATCTGCTTCGGCACATTCTTTAGATTCACCTTCCACCATCATCAGGTTCTTTTCTGTGGCAGCAATCAGAAAATCCATGTCGGCAGTTTCTAATTGGGTACGGGTAGGGTTGATTACAAAAGCACCATTGATGCGGGCAATACGAACCTCACTGATAATTTCTTTAATGGGGATATCAGAAACAGCCAGTGCAGCAGAAGCAGCCAAACAAGCTAGACTGTCGGGCATGATTTCTGGATCGCTAGATACGAGGCTGATCAAAACCTGTACATCACACAAATAATCTTCTGGAAATAATGGACGCAGGGCGCGATCGATTAAGCGGCTGGTTAAAATTTCGTAATCGTTTAGGCGGGCTTCTCTCTTAAAGAAAGAACCGGGTATTCTACCGGCAGAAGCAAATTTTTCTTGATAATCTACACTTAGTGGAAAGAAATCTTGTCCTTCTTTGGGGTCTTTATTGGCAACAACGGTAGCTAATAAGATGCATTTACCCTGCGTTACAGTAACGGCTCCATCGGCCTGGCGGGCCAACTTTCCGGTTCCGAGGGAGATAGTAGGTTGACCATCGTGCTGAAAGTCAACATTAATTTTTTGAGATAACATATAATTCGTTTAAAAGATAAGGGAACATAGAGTGCCAGACAGATTGGCTGGCAGCAATTGAACAGGAATTACTTCAAACAAGTAAACCCAACCGTGTATATATCAGTTGGGTTTAGCGTACAAAGTTGAGTGAAATTATTTTCTTAATCCCAGTTGTTCAATCAATGCGCGATAACCCTGCAGATTATGCTTCTGCAGATATGCGAGCAATCTTTTGCGCTGACCTACCAGGCGCATTAAACCTCGTTGTGTAGAGTGGTCGTGCTTGTTAGCCTGCAGGTGACTGGAAATTTGAGAGATACGTTGGGTGATGTGAGCCACTTGTGCTTCAACGGAACCAGTATTCGTGGCACTTCCTCCGTATTTGGTAAAAATGGCTTTTTTTTGATCAATAGTTAAATGAGACATCTGAAAAATTTTAAAGACTCCGGTAAATTTTCTTCTTTTTTTATCGGGTGCAAAGGTAAGGAATTTAGCGGGATTTCATCGTGGGATTGCATTTTTTTTGTACATTTTTCAGATAAAAGCCGCGTATTTAACTGAAAATGATTGATTAATGCAGCTATTGATAATTAAATTTGTCTTTTCAACTGGTATTCCATTATCCTCACCCACCTATTTTACATGTTAGCCGTTACAATTTTGGGTAATAATTCTGCTTTACCGGCTTACGGTCGACATCCGACAGCTCAGGTACTTACGATGAAAGACCAACTGATGTTGATCGATTGTGGGGAGGGTACCCAGATGCAATTGTCTCGCTACAAAATTCGTATAAGTAAAATAAATTATATATTTATTTCCCATCTGCATGGGGATCATTATTTTGGGTTGATTGGATTTCTTACCAGCATGGGTCTGTTGAATCGCAAAAATGAATTGGTGATTATGTGTCCACCCGGATTGCCCGAGATCATTCAATTACAACTTGCCGCAGCAGGCATTGCCCTTCCCTACCCCATTCAATACATCTTACTCGAACAAGCCGGCATACAAATAGAAACCCGTTCCTTTACCATCGCCTGTTTTCCGGTGGAGCATCGAATCAGTTGTTGGGGATGTTTGGTTAGGGAAAAGAAAATGCCCCGGAAAATCGATCGGGAAAAAGTGTTGGCCCATCAAATTCCGGCGGCGTATTATGAGCAATTGCAAAAAGGGAACGACTACACAACTGCAAATGGAGAATGTATTTCTAATGAATCCGTAACCATTGCCGCATCCCCGGCGGTGAGTTATGCGTATAGTGCTGATACCCGTTTTTTACCAGATTTGGCAGCACAACTCAAATCGGTTACCCTGCTTTATCATGAAGCTACTTACCTGCACGATTTAAAAGAACGAGCCTACGACCGATATCATTCCACTGCCCATCAGGCCGCTACCGTTGCTACCTTGGCAAACGTGAAACGCTTATTGATAGGGCATTTCAGCAGTAAATACGAAGAAATAGCCCCTTTTGAACAAGAAGCCAAAGCAGTTTTTGCGCAAACAGAATTGGCGATTGAGGGAGTTACCTACTTAATTAAATAGAGATAGCCTTAGTCGAGAATTTCAGTGTCTTTGGGATATTTCGCCTTATTAAAAACAAAGCTGTTTTCGGGAATGGCGGCATTGAAATTCATATTCTGAATTTTCAATTCGGTAACATTATTGCTCTTATCTAAAATGCGCGCTTTGGAGATGGTGTTTTTCGATTTGTCGACAAACAGATTCACTTTCTGAAAATTTTTACGGGTATCAATGGGCTTCATTTCAATCTCGTAAAAATTACCAGGCGTAGGCAATAATTTGTAGGTAAAATCTTTGTCGTAGGCACCAGACAATAGTTTTTGTGGATTCAGGGAGTTGCTGCTTTCAGCCATGGATGTTTTGGTGATGGTTTTATCCCCGTCGAAGCTGTACACATTTTGTCCATCGCAAATCACTTCCATCTTACCCTGCTTCATTTGGTATTTTTCTCCTCTCATGAGAACGGAGATAGACTTGCTGCCATTTTGCTTTCCTTTGCTGCTGATGGAAACCAGGTTACAGGCAGCAGATATTCCCTTGGCGGCTTTAACTTTGGTTCCAACGGCATCCAGTACTTTTTTAGCAGCGGGATCATTTTGAGCCATGGTAGCTAGGGAAAATGAAGCCATCATTACCAACAGCAATAGTTGTTTCATGCAGGTTATTTTTTAAAGCGGTCAAAGATACGAGATATCAATTCTTTCTTGGCAGATTTCGGTAAAATAGCCCAAAATGTTGGCTAAAAGCTACAAATGTGATAAAAACTGCACTAATTCGGCTTCTGTTTTAAACAATACTTCTCTGGCTTTGCTGCCCTGATTGGCGCCTACCACTCCGGCAGATTCTAACTGATCCATCAGTCTGCCGGCCCGATTGTAACCCAATTTCATCCTCCTTTGTATTAAAGAAGTAGAGCCCATTTGACTGGTAACAATTAATCGGGCGGCTTCTTCAAACAGGGGGTCGCGATTATTGGAATCAAAATCCTTCCCTTCCAGTTCCTTTTCATCTACATATTCTGGTAAACGGAATGGTTCGGGATAGCCGGGTTGCTTTTCTATAAATTCACATATCTTTTCTACCTCGGGCGTATCTACAAAAGCACACTGCAATCGGGTAATTTCACCTCCGTAACTAATCAGCATATCTCCCTTACCAATCAATTGCTCGGCTCCTCCGGCATCTAAGATGGTGCGGCTATCAATTTTGCTTGATACCTTAAAGGCAATACGCGCAGGGAAATTCGCTTTGATGGTTCCGGTAATAATATTCACAGAAGGTCGCTGGGTAGCAATAATCAGGTGAATACCGATGGCTCTTGCCAACTGCGCCAATCGGGCAATGGGCATTTCAATTTCTTTTCCGGCCGTCATAATCAAATCGGCAAACTCGTCTACCACCAATACAATAAAGGGTAGGTATTGGTGACCTTTTAGCGGATTCAGTTTGCGGTCGGTGAACTTTTCGTTGTACTCACGAATATTGCGGCAACCGGCTTCTTTCAATAGATCGTAGCGGTTGTCCATCTCTATGCACAAAGCATTTAAGGTATGCACCACTTTTTTGGTATCGGTAATGATGGATTCTTCCTCCCCGGGTAATTTGGCCAGAAAATGTTTTTCAATAACCCGATATAAACTCAGTTCCACTTTTTTGGGATCTACCAATACCAACTTTAATTGTGAAGGATGTTTCTTATATAACAGAGAAACCAGTATTGCATTTACTCCCACAGATTTACCCTGCCCTGTAGCCCCAGCCATTAACAGATGCGGCATATTGGCAAGGTCTACAATAAAATTCTCATTGTCAATTTTTTTACCAATGGCAATCGGTAATGAGTAGGCGTTGGATTGAAACTTATCCGATGCCAACAGGGTTTTCATGCTCACCAAAGATTTGCGCACGTTGGGTACTTCAATACCGATGGTTCCTTTTCCGGGTATGGGCGCGATAATGCGGATGCCGAGGGCAGCCAGACTTAGCGCGATATCATCTTCCAGGTTTTTGATCCGACTGATGCGCACGCCGGGGGCGGGAACAATTTCGTAGAGAGTAACGGTGGGGCCTACTGTTGCTGCAATTCGCTGAATGGAGATATCGTAATTTTTGAGGGTGGCAATGATCTGGTTCTTATTGGTCTCCAGTTCTTGCGGGTCGTGTACAATTTTTTCACTGCCATGTTGCTCTAACAACGACAGGGAAGGATATTTATAGTTCTTTAAATCGAGGGTGGCATCGTACTTGGTACCGATGCTTCCAGTGGGCAAGGCATCGGGCTCTTTTGTTTCTGCTGCCGATTCTTTAATTTCTAATTCGAGGGCTGCAGCAGAAGATTTGGCAGGGATAACGGGTACTGTTTCATGCAGTGGAAATTCATCTTCCTCTTCCATCTCATCTTCCACTATATCCAATGCTAACTCGGCCGGTTTTTGTTTGAGGGTGTTGCCCGATGGAATAGGAGCCACCTCATCATGAATCATTAGCTTGGCACCTTCTAGTGGATTGGTTTGATTATCCCATTGTTGAAATACGGGTTTTTCGTCGTCTTCGGGTACCACAAAATGGTCGGTTTCCGGAACAGGAGTGGGAGCAGGTTGTATTTTCTTGGCGGGCCAGCGAAATATGGGATTGAACCACCAGATAAAGAAGGCAAAACAAGTAGCTGCTAATAAAGCGGCAGTTCCTGCATAGCCCAGCCACCCTCCTATCCATTGCAATAGCCAATCTCCCACGGCCCCACCCCAAGGGAATCCATTGGCAGGTAGGGCGAAACTGAATGTGAGACTGAACAAGAGCAACCCTACCAATACATATTTAATATTGCGTGCAAGGCTGAATACTTTCTTTTCAAAAAGAAAATTCATCCCGAGCACAAAGAAGGTAGTGCATAAAAAATAGGCGGCGATACGGCGGCGATACCAAACCCGTTATAAATAAACTGATGGGCAACAAAAGCACCCAGCGCACCCAGTTGGTTTTCCATGCGCAGCTTTTTCACGGCGAAAATCCGTATGCCCCATTGAAACAACTTATCCTGGTCTTCCTGCCAAGTAAAAATGTAAGAGGTAAAAGCTACTAACAAAAAAGCTGCTACCAGCAAAAAGAATACGCCGGTAACCTTGATGGTACGTTCATCCTGCATCACTTCCTTTACCGTTACCTGTTGTTCCTGATCGGGTGTTAATTCAGCCGGATCGGGCGGTGGAGGAGTTTTTTTCTTTTTTAAGGAGTTAGCCATTATAACAAATATAAGTTATGCTACAGGCCTTTTACATTTTTCACCCTATATGTGCAAAACTGCAGAAGGCCTGATCAGTTTTCCACTTTTTGGGATATCCGGTACAATTTGGCAGCCAGCAGTAGCCAGGAAGAAATATAGCATAGTCCGCCCAGTGGAGTAATCAAGTATATCCAAAAAGGGATGGGAACGGCAACATGCGTGAGAAACAGTACTAAGTAGATAGAGCCACCGAATAAAACCATACCAACTAACACCAGCTTTTTGCAAATGCTTAGGGTTAGCTGGGGATATTGATTTTGTAAGATGCCTAACAACAACAAAGCGAAAACATGATACATTTGATAGCGCACAGCCGTTTCGTAGGTCTGCAGTTGTGCAGCGTTCAATATGTCTTTTAATGCATGGGCACCGAGGGCACCCATTGCGATGGTTATGCCCGCAAGCAAAGCACCCAGCGACAGAGTAGCATTACGCATAAGATTGTAGTATCATTTTAAAACCGGATTCTGATAGGTTTTTCCCCTGCAAATGGTGGGTTGCCTCGATATAAAATGATTTTCTTTCGTTTAACTTTTGTTGCAAAAAAGCTTCCAACTCATCATCACTTAAATTACTGATGAGTGGACGATGCGATTTTTCGGCTTGCAGTCGTTCCATCATAACCGAAACCGGCTCATCAATCCAGATGGTGATGCCCTGTTGGTTCATCCAATCCATATTATTATGAAAACAAGGCGTACCGCCGCCAGTGGCAGCCACAAAGGTTTTACTTTGTTTCAGCAAGCGGAGCATGGCAGCTTCTTTTTCGCGGAAATAATCTTCCCCCTCCGTTTCAAATATTTCGCTGATGGTTTGTTCTTCCATTGCTTCAATCAAAAAATCGAGGTCGTATCCGCGGAGGGTATATTTTTTACTGAGCCAGTTTTTCCAGTAGCTTTTTCCGGCACCCATCATACCAACGAGAAAAATTTTCACTAGGGGGTTTATTTAAAAGCATTAAGACCTGTAATATCCATTCCTGTAATCAGTAAGTGAATATCGTGGGTTCCTTCGTAAGTGATTACACTCTCTAAATTCATCATGTGGCGCATGATGCTGTATTCGCCGGTAATGCCCATACCGCCTAACATCTGGCGGGCATCGCGGCAAATTTGGGTTGCAATTTCGCAGCTGTTTCTTTTGGCCATACTAATTTGTTGGGCAGTGGCTTTGCCCTCATTCATCAGCATACCCAATCTCCACACCATCAACTGTGCCTTGGTGATTTCGGTAATCATTTCGGCGAGTTTTTTTTGCTGCAATTGAAATCCTGCAATGGGCTTCGAAAACTGAATCCTTTCTTTACTATAGCGCAATGCCGTATCATAACAATCCATCGCAGCTCCCAATGCACCCCAGGCAATGCCATAGCGGGCTTTGGATAAACAGCCGAGCGGACCTTTCAGACCTTTCACATTCGGTAAAATATTTTCTTTCGGAACTTTCACGTTATCGAATACCAGTTCACCAGTAGCACTGGCGCGTAAACTCCATTTTCCGTGGGTAGTAGGTGTAGTAAACCCGGGCATTCCTCTTTCCACAATTAATCCCTGAATCTCATCCTGTTCATTCTTTGCCCACACAACGGCCACCTGTGCAAAGGGGGCATTGCTGATCCACATTTTTGCGCCATTTAATATTACATGATCGCCGTGATCGGTAAAGCGGGTAACCATACCGGAGGGATTGCTGCCATGGTCGGGCTCAGTTAAACCGAAGCAACCCAGCCACTCGCCACTGCCCAGTTTAGGTAAATATTTTTTGCGTTGCTCTTCACTGCCATAGGCATAGATAGGATACATCACCAAACTTCCCTGCACACTGGCCGTACTTCTCACGCCACTGTCGCCTCTTTCTAGTTCCTGCATCATGAGTCCGTAGCTGATATAATCCAGCGAACCCCCACCATATTCGGTTGGTACGGTAGGACCAAAACAGCCCAAATCGCCCAGTTCTTTTATAATCTGCTGCGGAAATTCGGCCCGCTGTGCATAGTCTTCAATGATGGGAGAAATATGCTTCTTCACATAATAGCGAACAGATTCCCGAATCATTAATTGTTCTTCAGTAAGCAGTCCATCTACCTGATAATAATCGGGTGACTGAAACAAATCGGTGCGAACAGCCATAGAAAGTAATTAAAAGGTGTGCAAGAAAAATAAAGCACAAAGTTACTAAGAAGTTTCCTATTTGCCGAAGACACTCACTCTGTTGAACAAAAAGGCCGTGCGCACACGAAAACGTTACGCACGGCCTGCTATAATTATTACAAAACTTTATTGCTCTTCCGGACCTCTTCGTCCACCAGCCCCTGCTGGAGGGTTTGCTTTGGAACCAGATTGTTCAATTTCGCGGTTCATCTCCTCTATGTTTACCGGACGTTCGGTGGTATCGCCCATCAGGTAGCGGGAGAAATAATCGGCCATCGTCCAGAAAAAATATTCCGTCATATCACCGAACCCATGACGTTGACCTGGCAGTATCTGGAAATCGAAACGCTTATTCGCCCGTATTAAAGCATTGGCTACCCGAATGGTATTCGCAGGGTGAACATTGTTATCAATATCTCCGGTGGTAAGCATCAGATGTCCTTTCAGATTTTTAGCCAAATCGGGATTTTTTTCTATCGCATACGCAAAACTAGTGTCGCCTTTTTCGGAGATGATTTCTTTTACGCCATGGTGTTTTTCACTCCACCATCTGTTGTAAATCGAATTATCATGATTGCCCGATTCGGATACGGCTACTTTAAAGAATTCGGGATATACCAGCATAGCGGCGGTACTCATAAATCCACCCCCGCTATGTCCGTTGATACCTACTTTATTGATGTCAATAAAGGAATACTGATCGGCTAATTGTTCAGCAGCCGCTTTTTTATCGGCAAGGCCATAATCGCGCAGGTTTCCATAGCCATAGTTATGGTACCACTTGCTTCTAGCAGGGTGACCACCGCGGTTGCCCATGGTTACCACAATAAATCCTAGCTGCGCGAGGCGTTCGGTTTTATCCATACTTCTGCCGAATGCTTTATTAACGGCTTCGGTTTGCGGACCAGGGTATACGTATTCGATGATGGGATATTTTTTGGTAGAATCAAAATCAAAGGGTTTATACATCACCCCATAAATATCCGTAATACCATCATCCGCTTTCACTTTAAAGGGTTGTGGAAACTTGTAAGGGGTTTTCATCAGGGAGCTGAAATCAGCCGTTTCGAGGTCCATGATTTTCTTTCCTTCGGTATTGTATAAAACGGATTGCGGAATAGTGTTTACCCTTGAATAATTGTCCACAAAAAACTGCTGGTTATCGTTCATAGAATTGCTATGATCAAAATCACCGGCATTTAATAAGCGCAGTCCGGTACCATCCAGATTTACCCGGTAAACGTGGAGATAATAGGGATCTTCATTCTCTTCTCTCCCATTGGCGGTAAAATACAATACACGTTTTTTCTCGTCGATACCAACAATGTCTTCACAATGGAAAGGTCCCTGGGTGATGCGGTTTTTGAGTTGACCATTTTCATCATACAAATAAAAATGCGCCCAACCATCGCGTTCGCTCCATTCAATTAGTTCCTTTCCTTCGTTTACCAGACCCAGTCTTTTATTTTCCACATAAGTATTCAGGGCTTCCTTAATCAAGGGCTTAACAACTCCAGTGGCGGGGTCTGCAATACATACATCAATTTTTTTCAAGTCGCGGCTGGTGCGGGTAAAATAAAAGCCCCGGGGTGTACCGAGCCAAATATTCGCCCTAAAATCATCGTCGCGGCTACTGGCCAAAGCTGGTGTACTCCAGATAGCGAGGGTTTGGTCTTTATAGGCACCCGAATTCAGTACCTGATGGGTTTTGTTCTGTAGGTTAAAGAGGGTTAACTCATCAACAGGATTGTCTTTTTCACCCGGCATCAGGTATTTATAAGTTTCGAGGGTGGGGCGAGGATCGGCCAGACTATTGATAACCCACAAATCTTTTACTTTCCGATTATCGGAGCGTGTTAAAGTAAAATACTTCGAATCGGGTGACCAAAGAATGAACGAGGATTTGCGTTTGTTTTTATTTTTTTCTTTATCAACATTATTTTCTCCTCCTCCACCGAGAGCACCCTCGCCGTGGTAAGAATAATACTCAACGCCATCGGTAGTTAGGGCATTTTCTACGATGGTACTATCGTCTTCATTTACTAAAGCCTTTTCGTAGTTGGCCTTATCCATGTAATAAAGGTTGAACTTTTTACCAAACACCACCCAATTGCTATCGGGTGAAATGGAAGCCCATTGTGGTTTGCGCTTGGTTTTTTTAAAGTCTGTTAACTCGGTAAGCTCGGTAGTAAGCAAGTTATATTCGAAGTAGAAAGTTTTCTTTTCTTTCAATGCTGGGGTAGTATTTCCGCGACGTTGGGTAGTATCTTTTTTTTCTATTTCCTGGTTACTTTTCACTTCAAAGCGGATGGTATTTTCATCTTTGATAAAGCGCATGCTATCTAACCCCAGGTGTTGCGCATCGAAGGGGTCTTTCACGATGGCCGATATTTTAGCAGCCAGGTCGGCATTATCGAAGAGCAGTTTCTTTTCTGCTTTCAGGGGATCTACGATATACCATTTTTTACCGGCAGTGGTTTCGTACATATACCAGAATCGGTTCGACTTTTTCAACCAGTGGGCATCCACATTGGTGCTGAATATGAGTTTCTCCAGCTTTTTGGGGGAGAATCGGGCTGCGAGCGCATAGTTCGCTTTGGTAACGGCATTAGTTTGAGCATAGGTGGCCGACAAAGCAAAGCAACCTATTAGCAACAGAAAGCAATAATTAATAAAAATCTTCATACGAGATTGTTTGGGTTTATTATCAAATATATAGGGTATTTGTGAGAAAAAAGAGCAAGATGTCGCTCCGCTGGAGCTTCAGCGGTATGCTCCCCGTGTAGTTACCGAACGATAGAGAGGAACTGCACGGAAGTTGAGCAATTCAGCGGTATGCTCCCCGTGTAGTTACCGAACGGCAGAGAGGAACTGCACGGCAGGTGAGCAATTCAGCGGTAAGGTTCCCGTGTAGTTACCGAACGGCAGAGAGAAACTGCACGTCAGGTTAGCAATTCAGCGGTAAGGTCCCCGTGTAGTTACCGAACGACAGAGAGGAACTGCACGTCAGGTTAGCAATTCAGCGGTAATGTACCCGTGTAGTTACCGATTCGCCTTTGGCGTAGAGAAACTGCACGGCAGGTGAGCAATATTCTACATATTAGATTACCATTCCAATGCGTGCAG
>JAPLEI010000031.1 GCA_026391195.1 Bacteroidota bacterium
GATTCAATATCATTATTGTCCGCTATCATTTAGAACTATTGATTCTATTGACTATAAAAAAGCCATGCTAATATTCTACGAGCAAACAAATATTAGTCCGTTCAAAAAAATATTTATTAACCAATTTGAGTTTGCAGTGAATACTTACTTTTAAAGGGGAGAATGTTTCAGGAAAATGTAAAAACTCCCCTATTCCTCAACCAACCTCGCACTAATATAATCCGGCAGTGTACTTCTCGCCTTTGCTAACTTAGCGATATTCTCATTTTTTAGGGAAGCGTCTTCTAAGTAATAATTGTAATTGCGGAACAGGAAATAAAACATCACTCGATTATAGGCATCCAACTGGTTATCGGAAACGATGGACAATATAGCTTGTTCAAATTCTTTGCGTTGTTTGCTTTCTGTTAAAGCGCGACCAAGCCGAACAATGTTACCAAAATAATGATTGGTCGCCGCATTCTCAAATTGAAACGATATGCCCAAAATAAGATCGGGAACATTTATATTCAACTCTTCTAATTCTTTGATGTAGGTATTTCTATTTGCCCAGGCATAACTTCCGTCTGTCATTCTTTCAAATCGGTCGTTCATAATATCCAGATGCGCTTTTAGAAAAACTCCCCAAAAATAAGTGTCTGCAGAAAGTAAGGCAATGTGTATCGCATGTAATCTTGGGGAATTGTCTTGACTGCAACCGCCAACAACCCTTGTTCTTCGCATATCGTCGAGCAGCTTAGCTTTTTGTTTGTATGATAGTGAAGCCCAATTTGGAGGAAGCGGGGCAACCTGGCCCTCCTTTAGGTTATCTTTAAATTTGGTAGTTGTAGTATCTATTAAGCAATCTGAATAGCCGATCATTTGTGAATACTTCTGGGGGATAGGTATTGAAGTAAAATTTTGCGGAAAATAAAAGGCTGTTAACGACTCTTCAGCGTATTCAGATTTTTGATTATAATCAAAAAGCCATTGCTCAGAAAAGTCATGCTCATACGCCGACTGAACATCCGTTGTGAAGTTGAAACCATTCTCACCTTTCAAATCGAATTCGTCAAACGATATCAGGTCGCTTCCTTTGTAGTTTTTATATTTGCTTTTTGTGATTAACACATTCAGCTCCACAGTTGCTTTTGGATATTTTTTTACAAAGTCCTCCATGGGAATTTGGTTTTCCATATCTTCCAAAGCTGCTTTAATACTGGCCGAGTCAACTTTTATAAGGTGCCCAATGGTTTGACTTTTCGAATAGAAAGTCGCATTAAAATTACACGTCTTATATTTTAGGTTCAATGAATCTACAATATGGCTCAGCTTACCCATGGTTCGTTCGCTATAAATTAATCCATTGCGATACGTGGTAAATTCCTTCTCCTGACTGTAAACTGAGCTGATGCAGCAAAACACAAATAGTAGTGTGGTAATATTTTTCATAATTGCATTTTTTAAATTAGTGCGCAAGTGCCATAGAGTGGCTTGGCTTCTTGGGCTATCTAATTATTTTGATGCAATTAAGTTTATCTATCCACACATATTTTGTTAAATTGTTATGGGAAATTGGTTTTGGGTATTGATATGCTAGAGGGTTTCCAAGTTTTAACAAAATGCTTCAAGCATGAAATATTGCAGAAGAATTTAGGAGGGGGAAACGAGCAGAAATATAATATCCTCACCGAAAGAAAAATATAAATAGTTTATTAAAGATGCCGAGGACAGCTAGGCCTTAGTTATATGCTTTTTAGCATGGCACTCCTTGCAAATAGATACCAACCAATGAATAGGCTCTTTTCCGATATTATTTTTAGCATATTTTAAATGATGAACCTCGGTTGCAGAATTTCCGCAATAAACACACCGCCAATTATCCCTTTTCAAAACTATGTAACGTTTTCTCTGTCAGGCTTCGCTCTTTAAATAATCATTTCGATAATAGTCTCGCCTGATTGCTCTTTTTCGTTGAAACCGTATTTGCTTTAAGAAAATTAGGGCAACAATTAATATAATGAATAAAAGAAGCTCCATCTGAAATGTGATTTAAGCTCACTAGTGTAATATGCTTTCTTTAAGATTCGCATCAGAGTATCAGAAATTTCCTTTTGAGAATTTAAAATCAGGAAATTACTTCAATAATACCCTTTCCCCTCCACACAATGTCTTACCCCGCCTCTGGGATCTTTCATGTCTCCTTCATAGCGGGGAATTAGGTGAATATGAACATGCCCTACTGTTTGACCGGCAGCCTCTCCAACATTGATGCCTATATTAAATCCAGCCGGATGAAACTCGTTCGACAATTTTTCTTGCATTTCTTTTATTAAACTCCAGCAAGCCTGCTGTTCATCTGCAGATAATAAAAAATAGTTGTCGCAGTGCTGATTGGGTATAACCAACAGATGGCCATTGCTCACCGGATATTGGTCATAAATAGCAAATACCAGTTCATTGGAAGAAACAAATCTATTCTGAATCTCGGAACTACAAAACGGACAATCAGATTTTCCATTCTTCATAACCACGTTTTTTTATTAAATATTCGGCATTCTCTTGCAGCTTGCTCAAGGCTTCCTTTTGCCAGCCAGTAGCAACAGGATGACCCAACAAGCCGGCTTCTATTTCATTCGTAAATCGATTTTGGTTTTTTGAATACAGTAAATTCCAGTTGTCTATAATTCTTACCCTGCAATCCTGAATCATGCTAGGTGTTGGAATCCTATCCCGTTTTTGGTTATTGATTTTTTTGGAAGAGGGAAGTAGATTCCATAAATCATTATTCCGCCAAATCGAAAATGGCAATACATGATCTACATCAAATTGCTGTAAATCTCTTCCAGACCAAACACATTGAATTTTACCAGACTGTGATATCAAATTGGAAAAATATTGCTTGGACTCTTTCACATCGCGATCCGTAATAGGCTCGATTAATAAGCGGCTGATAATTTCGCTTCGGTTGAGGTGCTTGCTGCTACTTGAAGACAAGCTAAAATCTGCCCATTTGGATAATATAGAATCCCTCCCCGAAATAAAACTACCAAGCAATTTAAATGCATCGAAATAATCTACCGGGATTGAGAAAACACCGAACCCCTGAATAAAGGGATTAGAAAACGACTGGGGGCTCCTTGTCGTTTCGGCATGAAATTGGAAAATAGAATAATGCCTTTTGTAAATAGAATACCCTATGTGCTTCATAGGCATACCTGCTATTGTTCGGTTAATTTTGGAATAAAGATTCCTAATCGACCTGTTATACGCTGCATCCATCCTACCGGTTTTAATATCATGATATAAAACCGACATACCCTCTCCGCTATCTTGGTATAAATCAATAATGGCTTTTAGCTCATTTTTAAAGGCAAGCCCCTTCGCACTATTAATCTGCGGAATAGTATTCAGGTCTGAAAGCAAGGGATAGTAATAAAAAATCCATTTATTAATTAATAGTCCCATAGGGAAATATACCCTTTTTCCCTCATGGCGGATAAAAGGAGAACTCTCTTGAATTAAGTCGATAACACCTCTTAATAGGGCAAATTTATACGTCGAGGTCTTATTGTCTTGCTCAAGTATATTTGATATGTTAATGAGAACTTCTGAGTTCATATGTTGTTACTAAGTGTATTACCTATTTCAAATATATTTCATCTCTTACGTAGGTGTTGTTTAGCCAAAAACAATGCTTTGTATATTCTTTTGCTTTTGTCAATTTGTCTTTTGTAGGTAAAGGATAGGTGTCTGCTGCATTCGTTGCGTGTGGTCGTACGTGTGAAACAGGATTAAAAGTCTTGTTTGAAAAGTTTGTATAGCGGATTCCGTTTTTAACCTCTCTTACAATTTTGCCTTTTTGAACTATGCTTTTTGTTTGTTCCCAAACTTTCTCGGCTTCTAAAATGTCGGCATATGGCATATTCCAAAACTTCACTTTTCGCAAAACAAGCTCCGCGTTTTCAAATTGAAAGAAAACAAATAAAAATTTATGTTCTAAAATATCTTTGAAATTTGATTCATCCCATTCCTCATTTATAATTTCTTGGTATTTAAAATTTGAAAATGAAATGTCTTCTTTCGGCAAATTGTTTTCCTTTAATCTTACAGTCTTTACAATAATTTCAGCCTTTTCAAACTCCTCGATTTCTTTGTCCAACTCAATCCCTAAAATTGCTTTTGTTAGATTAGCATAAAAACTCTTTGCTGTAGTGTTAATTTTAACGCCTGTTTTTTTAAGAATTTGTTTAACCGTTTTGTTATAATATGGTTTGAATTTTGAAATTACAATTTCTTCAATGGTTTGCCTCTTTGCAACAGCAACTGATGGAATTAGTTTTCCATAAATTCCAATTGCCCCGGTTGAAATTGAAGCAATAATATGATTTACGTAACCTTGTTTTAAAGAATATGCTCTCTGCTTTGCAGGAACATTACTGAAGGGTTGATTTCTCGTTGAGCTAGCATTTGCACCCTTAGTGCAAGCTCCTAAATAAAACGTGTCACCTTCAGAAAGTTCGTGAGCCTTTCCATCTTCAATTTTTTGTTTGATTAAACGCCAGTCTTTTTTGATGATTTCCAAATCGGTAGTTGGATAATTCCATGCGTCAACTAGCTTAATTACATAATCAAGCAAGTCATAGTTTGCTTGGTGTAAATAAAAAATGAGTAATAAGGTTACA
>JAPLEI010000063.1 GCA_026391195.1 Bacteroidota bacterium
CGAATTTTGGCTTCAGGGCCACCCTCGATACGGTATTTGAACCCGATATGCCGCCAAACCCCTATCAGCGCCTGAATGATTCTACCGCTACCGGTCAGGGCGTGAATGATATGAAGGGAGGAGATGTTGTAGCGATTATCGCGCTGCAGGTATTAGAAGAAATGGGCTTATTGAAAGATGCCACCATCGTTGCTTATTTTACCGGAGATGAAGAACGCTCCGGCTCACCTACCAGCGTATCTCGCAAAGATTTTATTGAAAGAGCCAAATCCTGTGATATTGCCCTCGCTTTTGAAGGAGCCAGTGGATTGCGCAATGTAGCTACCGCCCGCCGTGGATCTAGCGGATGGGAATTAAAAGTGGCTGCCAAAACTGGTCACTCCGCCACCATATTCACTCCCAATGCCGGCTATGGCGCTATTTATGAAGCCGCCCGCATTCTCAATAGTTTCCGCGAAGAACTGAGCACAGAAAAATACCTCACTTTTAATCCAGGCATTATTATAGGTGGATCGGAAATGAGCTACAATGAAAAAACTGCCAAAGGGGATGCCATTGGAAAAACCAATATCATTTCCCCTGCTACTGTTGTTACCGGTGATCTGCGCTTTTTAACAGAAAAACAAAAAAATGCTGCCCGCGAAAAAATGACGGCCATCACACAACGCAATCTGGGCGGCACATCGGCCACCATAAGATTTAAAGATGGGATTCCCGCTATGGAACCTACTGAAGGTAATGATGCCATTCGAAAAATAGTGAGCGAGGTTACTATGTCAATGGGTTTGGGCCCTACTGAGGCCGGCGATCCGGGTTCACGCGGGGCAGGCGACATATCCTATGTGGCAAAATACCTAAGCGGTATAGATGGCTTGGGTGCTTCCGGCAAAGGAGCCCATGCCCCGGGTGAAACTATCAACCTAAAAGAATTTCCTTTGCTGATACAACGAACTGCCTTACTCATCCACCGCCTTATTCAACCTTAATTTTACCATATGCCAATTGCACGCAAACTTCGCCTTTCCCTTTTGTTGGGTTTTGTTTTATTTCTTTCTGCTTCTTTCAAAGAGCAGAAACCCGCTTACTATTTGATAAAAGTTTATCAACTGCAATCGCAGGAACAGATAAATGCAATGGATACCTACTTATCCAATGCTTACTTGCCGGCACTGCATCGGGCAGGATATAAAGACATCGGGGTATTTTATCCGGTAGGACAAGACACGATGAAGGAAAAGAAAATCTATTTATTTATTCCTATTGGCAATATCAATAAAGTAGCGCAGATTGAAGAGCTGTCCCTAAAAGACAAACAACTACAAGAAGCCGGCACAGCCTTTTGGAATGCAGCCTTTGATGCAGCCCCGTATCAGCGAATGGAAAATATTGTGATTCAGGCATTCCCCCTTATGCCGGCTCATGAAGTACCTCAGCTGGCAGGCAATAAAGAAGACCATATTTATGAACTAAGAAGCTATGAGGGTCCAACGGAACGGCTGTATCGCCAAAAAGTAAAGATGTTTAATGTGGGGGGAGAAATTGACTTATTTAAGCGCCTTCAATTTCATGCCGTATTTTATGGGGAAGTGGTGGCAGGCAGTAAAATGCCGAATCTGATGTACATGACCAGCTTTGATAATATGGCTGAAAGAGAAGCGCATTGGAAAACTTTTCGGGATGATGCCCAGTGGGTGAGCATCAAAGATTTACCGGAATACCTGCATACAGTTTCGAAAAACGAACAGGTATTATTACGGGCGAAAAGCTACAGTGATTTCTAACACGTATAAGTGCATTTGGAATTGTCGAAAAAAATTCGTTGAAACTTTTGGAAAGTTCTGAACTTTTGGAAAGTTCAGAACTTTCCAAAAGGGTACGTATTTCTACTTGTTAATGGCGGGAATTTCTAGTCGTTTAGGATGACTATTATTACTCGTTCCTAAATACCACTACTCCGTCAAAAGCATCCACCAACACCTTCTTAGAATTGTCTATCTCACCCGACAACAACTTCTTACTCAACGTATTCACAATTTGTTTTTGTATCAGTCTTTTCAACGGACGGGCACCCAACTGGGGATCAAATCCCTGTTCGGCCAGTAATTCCAGCAGATAATCGGTAAACTCCAGTTCTACCTGATTTTTGGCCGTCATCGCCTGTAACCCCGCCAATTGAATTTTCACGATATCCATAATCTGCTTTTTCATTAGCGGACGGAACATGATAATCTCATCAACCCGGTTTAAAAACTCAGGCCGGATGGTTTGGCGCAGCAGGTTCATCACTTCCACCTTCGCTTTTTCGGTAACTTCTTCTACATTATTCTCACTTACCGATTCAAAAGCATCCTGTATCAGGTGACTACCGATATTGCTCGTCATGATGATGATGGTATTTTTAAAATTCACCACCCTTCCTTTATTATCGGTTAACCGGCCATCGTCTAGCACTTGCAGTAATATATTCCATACATCCGGATGGGCTTTTTCAATTTCGTCTAACAGCACCACACTATAGGGTTTGCGGCGTACCGATTCAGTTAATTGTCCCCCTTCATCATACCCCACGTATCCGGGAGGTGCACCCACTAAGCGCGATACCGAATGTTTCTCTTGGTATTCACTCATATCAATCCGAGTCATCATTCCTTCATCATCGAACAAATAATCGGCCAACGCTTTTGCCAGTTCGGTTTTACCTACTCCGGTGGTTCCCAGAAAAATAAACGATCCGATGGGTTTGCGAGGATCTTGCAAGCCGGCTCGACTTCTGCGGATTGCATCGGCTACTGCAGTGATGGCTTCTTCTTGTCCAACCACCCGCTTATGCAATTCATCTTCGAGGTTCAATAGTTTTTCGCGCTCACCCTGCAGCATTTTCGTTACGGGTATGCCGGTAGCCTTGGCTACATTTTCGGCGATATCTTCAGCATCCACCTCCTCTTTCAGTAGACGCTTTTCGGTAGACGCATCAATGGCTTTGGTAAGTTCTTGAATAACCGCTTCCTGCTCTTTAATTTTTCCGTAGCGAATTTCAGCCACCTTTCCATATTCGCCATTTCTTTCAGCCTGATCGGCCTGTAGCTTCAGGTCTTCAATAGTTGATTTTGCGGTTTGCACTTTTTCTACCAGCTCTTTTTCCTGCTTCCAGCGGGCTTTGAGCGTATCACGTTCAACAGCCAGGTTGCTGATTTCTATATTCAGTTCTTTCAATTTTGCCTCATCATTTTCCCGCTTGATGGCTTCACGTTCAATTTCTAACTGACGAATCTGCCGTTCAAGTTTGTCTAGTTCTTCGGGCATTGAATTCATCTCGAGGCGCAGCTTGGCGGCACTCTCATCAATTAAGTCGATGGCTTTATCTGGCAAAAAACGATCCGTCATGTAGCGGGCCGATAATTCAACGGCCGCAATAATGGCTTCATCTTTAATACGCACATGATGATGGGTTTCGTAGCGGTCTTTCAATCCCCGTAAAATAGAAACCGCATCTTCATTAGAAGGCTCATCAATCATCACTTTCTGGAATCTTCTCTCGAGTGCCTTATCTTTTTCAAAATATTTCTGGTATTCATTCAGGGTGGTGGCACCAATGGCTCTGAGTTCTCCTCTAGCAAGGGCAGGCTTTAAAATATTAGCCGCATCCATGGCTCCTTCCCCACCCCCAGCCCCAATCAGGGTATGGATTTCATCGATAAACAAAATAATTTCTCCCTCACTGGTAGTTACTTCCTTCACCACCCCTTTCAATCGTTCTTCAAATTCGCCCTTGTATTTGGCACCGGCAATCAGTTGACCCATATCTAGGGCAAAAATGATTTTCGAACGCAGGTTATCGGGCACATCTCCATTGATAATCCGCATGGCCAATCCTTCCACAATCGCTGTTTTACCAACACCGGGCTCACCCACCAGAATTGGATTGTTTTTGGTTCTGCGGGTAAGGATGTGCAGGGTTCTGCGAATCTCTTCATCTCGGCCAATTACGGGGTCTAACTTTCCCTGACGGGCCAGATCATTCAGGTTCTTCGCATATTTATTCAGTGTGTTGTGCTGGGTTTCTTGTGTTTGCGATTGAATGGTTTCGCCTTTTCGCAAATCTTTGATGGCAGTTATCAACCCTTTTTCGGTTAGTCCGGCCGCTTTTAATGCAGCCGCTACATCATCATTCACTTGCAGCAAGGCAAGTAACAGATGTTCGGTGCTCACAAATTCATCTTTAAATTCTTTTAGTGCACTGGTAGCTTTTAACATCACATTGTTTAGGTCTCGCCCAACTTGTTGTGCGGGCTCACCACCCTGCATGCGGGGTAGCTTTTGAATACTTTCCGTAACCTTGGTTTCGAGCAGCCGCACATTAACATTATTTCTCTTCAGCAAATACTGAATCGGACTGTCTTTATCTAACAACATCGCCTTAAGTAAGTGAGCCGTTTCTATAGACGGATTACCTGCTGTAAAAGCTTCCTGCTGGGCAGCCTGAATCGTTTCCTGGGCTTTAATGGTGTACTGGTTCAGATTCATAGTAAGGTTGTTTTAATTTGGAACTACGGGGCTTATAATTGAATTTAAAAATATGCGTGTTTTTTAACGCACCCAACGCAACAACAAACCTGTAAATTCCGATATCTTTATACTACCTAACAAACCTCTATCCAATTCAATTATTCGGAAACTATGTCGCTTATATTCTTCAAAAACTGCTGGAAAGTCAGTGCAATTGCCCTTTTCCTGTTATTTTTTCAGTTGGCGCAGTCACAAAGCTTTGCCGACCCAACGCTACAATTCGAACGTTCCGGCAAAGATTTCGGTAACCATGCGATTCTGGCAATTATTCAACCCGGCAAACCAGTATTCTTAAAACCGATGGGTGAGATGACGGCTAAAGACCAGGCGCCACTGGGCAGCATTAGTCAATGGCTTACTACTGCCCTGGTATTAAGTTATGTAGATGCCGGAAAAATTAGTTTAGATGATAAGGTAAGGCAATACATCCCCATCTTCACCAAATATGCCAAAGGCTACATTACCATTCGGGATTGCCTCACGCATTTTTCAGGCATTGAGGCTGATCAAATAAAAATGTCGTCATTTGAACCCAATTCAAAGTTTGCTTCGCTGCAAGAAGAAGTGGAAAGCTATGCTACCAAAAGAGAAATCAAAGCCAATCCGGCTACCGAATTCTGGTATAGTCAGGTTGGATTGAATATGGCCGCCCGGGTATTGGAAGTAGTTACTCGAAGGGGATTTGAGCAGTTGATGGGTGAAAAAATCACGCGACCTTTACTGATGCGCAGCACCAGCTTCTCTAGTTTTGGTGCCGTAAATCCTTCAGGAGGTGCGGTAGGTTCTGCCAACGACCTGAGTAATTTTATTACCATGATTTTGAATAAGGGTATGTTCAATGGTAAAAGAATATTAAGCGAGGCTTCTGTACTGGAAATGCAGAAGGTACGTACTTCCCCTTCCCTCATCAAATATGCGCCGGCACAAGCTGCTGGATTGGCTTACACGATGGGTGCCTGGGTAACTTCCACCAATACGGAGGGAGTGGCAACTGCTTTGGATTGTCCGGGTTTGTGTGGCAGTTGGGCAGGAATAGACTGGTGCCGCAATTATGGATTTATAGTGTTAACCCGAAAAATGGAAAACACCGAAAAGTCGGATGCCTATAAACGAATCCGCAAGGCGTTGGACGATCAGTTGCCGGCAACCTGTAATTAAAAGATAGCATATCAGCACTGCCGAACAACATAGCGTCCTTGTAAAATCACTTGCAGCAGCCTTGGGCTTTACGTATTGCGGTATTGCGCGCGCAGAGCAGTTAGACGAAGATGCCCGCCGGCTGGAACATTGGCTGAATAAGGGTATGCAGGGCACCATGCAATACATGGAAAATCATTTCGACCTGCGCATTGATCCCCGTAAGCTGGTACCTGGAACCCAATCGGTAATTACACTCTTGCTTAACTATTTTCCCTCGCAAAAACAATCACCCGATCAACCGCAGATTGCTAGTTATGCGTATGGAGAAGATTATCATTTTGTAATAAAAGATAAACTCCATACCCTCTTACATCAAATGCGAGAAAAAATCGGCAACGTACAGGGTAGAGGACTGGTAGATTCCGCTCCCGTGTTGGAACGTAGTTGGGCAGTTAAAAGTGGATTGGGCTGGGTGGGTAAGAATGGAAACTTGATTACCCGCAAACAAGGTTCTTTTTTCTTTATAGCTACGCTGATGGTGGATATTCCACTTGCCTATGATTCTCCACTGGTAAAAGATTATTGCGGCACTTGTACCCAATGTATTGATGCCTGCCCTACTGATGCCATCCTGCCCGATAAAGTAATTGATGGCAGCAAGTGCATCAGCTATTTTACCATTGAACTGAAAGATCAGCTGATACCTAATGAGATGAAGGGAAAGTGGAATGACTGGATGTTTGGTTGTGATACTTGTCAGGACGTTTGCCCCTGGAACCGGTTCAGTCGCCCACATTCAGAAACCCGTTTTATACCTATACCCGAAATATTAGAGCTGAGTACCGGCGAATGGGAGCAAATGGGAGAAGCCGCTTTTAAACAAATTTTTGGCCAATCACCGTTACTGCGCAGAAAATACAAGGGGATTCAAGAGAACCTACGTTTCATTAAAACCCAACCCACTAAGGAGTCGTGAGCAAATGATCGCTGAGGCGTTGTAGATTCGTTTGTAATTGCGGACCCATTATTTTTTCATTCATCATAGAGCCCAGTCTTTCCCAGGGCCACCAACCTACGGACTGTTCAAACTGCCATTGAACGGTACATCCCTGTCCTTCCGGTATTGAAATCAGCTGCATGGTAGAAAGCTGCATAGTTCCCTTGGGAGAATGCCATTCTGAAATTAATAAAGAATCGTTGCGGATGATCCAGTTTACCCGAAGCTTGCCCAATTGAAAAGTACCACTACACGCGAAGGCATCAGCATGCCAATGCCAAATAATAACAACGAAAATACCAACGCACTGATTAAAAAAAAACGAAGGAGGCGCATAATTAATCCCACTTAAAAGTTTTAAAGGCAACGGCATATACTAGTACCGTCCATATACCCAACACCCCCAATTCACTCCAGCAGGCCGATAAACTGGCCCCTTCAAAAGCGATATTGCGCATGGCTGTATTAAAATGTGTTAGGGGTAATATTTTACAAATGGGCTGTAACCAAGTGGGGAAAGTTTCGATGGGGAAAAAAGTTCCTGCCAATAAAAACTGGGGAAGGGTAATCAAATTGGCAAAAGGTGGAATGGTGCTTTCGGTTTTCGCTACGCTGCTTACGATAAAGCCGAAGCCCATGAATAAAACCAAAGCAAGAAAGCTCAGCAGCATGATGTTTAAAAAAGTGAGCCATCCATGCACCAGCGTAAACTGAAAGGCGAAATGCCCCACGAGAATAATAATGATAGCCGTCATCATCTGAAAAATCACCCGACTGAAGGCTTCCCCTAAAATAATATATGGCCGTCGGATGGGGGTGGCATAAAAACGTTTCAACACCAGTTGCTGCCGAAGATTAAAGAATAAAAAGGCTACGCCAAACACACCTGCACTGAGCAGCGAAAATCCTAATTGTCCGGGTAAAATAAAATCGATGGTACGATAGATACGTCCGGGAATTTTTTGCACCTGACTATTCACCAATGCAATGGTAGGGGCACTGGCATAGGTTTGCTGATTAATACCGGCAATAATTGCATTGAGTATTGAAGTAAGCACCTGCAGGTTTTGGGGATTCACCGCGTCGGAACTTTGGAGGTCGATAAAATAAGGAGGAGTGGGTAAGGAAGATTTTCGGATGGTGATTAAGGCAGTAATCCTTCCCTTTTCCAGGTCTTCACGCAAGGCCACGGAATCTTTTTGGACAATTTTTATGCCCGACATTTTTCGGATAGCAGCAAATACAGGATTGGCTGTATCAGATTGTGAGGTAAATGCCACACTCACCGAAATTTTTCCGCTACTGCCAATAAATCCAAATACCAAAATAAAAATCAGGGGGAAAGCTATACTGAATAACACAGCGGAAGGACTGCGGAAAATTGCCCGCAAACTTCCCTTAGTGATGGCCAACATGGCCCTGATTTGACTATAATTACTTTCCATGCATCAATATAAAAACTTACCAATTATCTTACCTGAAATGTAAAAGGCATTTTCATTTGTGGGGTGCCCACCATACTTTCGATGCCCTTCCACTGTTCCATCCAGTAAACTGCATCGGCGCTAAGTGATTCCTTTACCACTGAACTGCGAACAGATTTTTTATACCCTTCCGTTAGTTCTTCCAGCAAAGTTTTTTTCTCGGGATATTCTCGAACGCTATAGCCGGTTACCTTACTCATTTTAGCTGCACACAAAACTGCATCTTGCAGGGTGCCAATTCTGTCTGTTAAACCCACTCCAATGGCACGTTTGCCTGTCCATACCCTTCCTTGTGCGATACTATCCACCGACACTACCGACATTTTTCTTCCTTCCGCCACGCGACTTTTGAAAGTATAATAAATAGAATCTACGGAAGCTTGGAAAAATTTCTTTTCGGGTTCAGTGAGTGATCGGTCGATGGCTCCCATATCGGCAAAGGGAGCAGTTTTTACGCGATCGAAACCTACGCCCAGTTTATTTTGAAAAAACTTTTCCAGATTGGGTACAATGCTAAAAACCCCTATAGAACCGGTGATGGTATTTTCATTGGCGAATACCGAATCGGCGTTGCAAGAAATATAATATCCGCCGGAGGCAGCCACATCTCCCATACTAACTACAACGGGCTTAGATTTACGGGTTAGGCTGATTTCGCGCCAGATCACATCGCTGGCCAATGCGGAGCCGCCGGGAGAGTTAACGCGTAATACGATGGCTTTGATTGAATTATCCAACCGCAACTTTCTAATCAAACTCCGATAGGCATCGCTACCAATTCCCTCATTAGATTCATTTCCGCCTGCGATATCTCCATTGGCATAAATGATAGCAATACGGTCGCCGCCGCTTTGGCGAAAATCAGTTGCTTTGGAATATTGAGAGAAAGTAACAAAGTTGGCCTTATCATCCGCACCCAATCCAACCTGTTTATTCATTTTCTCTTTAAACTGATCATCATACATCAGATCATCCACCAACTTGTGTTTACGGGCATCTGAAGCCGATTGAATAGCACCACTAAGCGCCAGCCGATGCAACTCCGCTGTATCAATTTTGCGAGATGCTGAAACAGCTGCAAGCAAATGATTGTATAAGTCGCCTAACCATACACTGGTTTGTAAACGATTGGCGTCGGTCATTTTATATTCGCGGAAAGGTTCTGTTGCACTTTTAAATTTACCGGCATAAAATATCTGCGGCTGGATATCGAGTTTCTCCAGCATACCTTTTAAAAAGAACAAACTACTAACCATTCCAGAAAATTCGAGTCCGCCCTGTGGATGAGTAGCAATAAAATCACTTACGCTGGCAACATAATACGCTTTTTGCGAAATGGTTTCTCCATAAGCATACACAAATTTTTTGCTGCTTTTAAAATCGAGCAAGGCTTTTCGCAATTCTTCGCTGGCAGCATATCCATTGGCATTTCCGGCACACTGGATATAAATTCCTTTTACCAGTGTATCATTTTTTGCAGCCTTAATCATGCGTACCATATCATACAAAGAAGGAATGTCGTTTTCCGTTTTGTTCATAAAAGCAGAAAAAGGATCATCCTTACTTTGCTCTGGAAAATTAGTTGAAAGGTCTAGCACCAAAACTGCCTTAGCATCGATGGTAGTTTTGTCGTCTGACGATGCCATGGCAACAATCCCAATCAGCAGAAAAAATCCCATCACGGTAAAAATGATAAGCGCCAGCAAGGAGGCAAAGAAAATCTTAAAGAAACTTTTCATGTTGTTGAAATAATTATAAAAATAGTATCTACCGATACACTATACAAGTAAAGGTACCGTAACCCATCCAACCTACCCCATAAATTACTTACTTTCGAGCGAATTTCGGGTAAAAATGGTTAGCTGGCTTCTGAGTTGTGAAAGTACAGGACTAAGTTGCCCAAATAAATATAAATTATATGAATCGTGCCTATTTACTGATAGGTGGTAATACCAAAGATCCGCTTAAACAGCTGTATCGGGCCGAACGGCTGATTGCAGAACGCTGTGGCGAGCTCCTGCTGATGAGCCGTATTTACCGAACTGCTGCCTGGGGCCCTATTCCGCAGGCCGATTTTTTCAACAGGGCGCTGTTGGTGGCCACTTCACTATCTGCCACCCAATTATTGCACACCCTGCTGCAAATTGAAACAGAAATGGGAAGAATTCGTATAGAAAAAATGGGGCCACGCCTAATAGATATCGACATCTTGCTATTAGATGATGTGCAAGTTGAAAATCCGGAACTTATCATCCCCCATCCCCTACTGGCAGCCCGCAGATTTGCTCTGCAACCCCTTTCCGAAATTGCCCCTTATTTGCTGCATCCGGTATTGGGCAAAACCATCGAAACCCTACTGAATGAATGTGCCGACTCGGGAGATGTGCAAAAAAAATAAGGTAAGCAAAGGGATTGCTAATTAATTTTACCGGATTGCATGAAACATCATTTTATTACAGTTGAAGGAAATATCGGTGCAGGAAAAACTACCCTGAGTCATTTACTGTCCAAACATTACAATGCCCGACTGGTATTAGAAGAATTTGCCGACAACCCTTTTCTCGCCAAATTTTATGAGCAGCCGCAACAATATGCTTTTCCGGTTGAGTTATTTTTTATGGCAGAGCGATATAAGCAGTTGAAAGATATGGTGCACAGTAAAGACCTTTTTCAAAGTATCACCGTGTCGGATTATCTGTTTACTAAGTGTCTCTTATTTGCCAAAGTAAATCTTCCCGAAGAAGAATTCAGGTTGTACCAGAAATTGTTCGATATTATTCATCAGCAACTGGTATTTCCCGACATCATCATTTACTTGCATGCACCTGTTCAAAAGTTACAACAGAATATACGCAAAAGAAATCGTTCCTACGAATTGAATATCCCAGATGAATACCTATTTAGCTTACAGGAAACCTATACCAGTTATATCAAACAACACAATATCACCACTATTTTTATTGATGCCAGCAATGCCGATTTTTTAGGTGATCCCCGTCACTTACAAGTAGTGATTGATGCACTGGAAAAAGATATAGAAAAGGGCCAACATTATTTTAGTTTGCCAGAATAGGATATGTATGCGTTATGATTGAATTTAAAATATGCCCATGACCAAACAGGGAAACGACCCCATTGCAGCCCTCCGCATCAAAGAGTTTAAACACCTGATGATTGGTAGGTTTTTATTTATCATGGGATTGCGGATGATGGGCACCCTGGTAGGCTGGTGGATTTACGAATTAACCAACGATCCATTCGCCATCGGCCTGATTGGATTGGCAGAAGTTATTCCAGCGGTTTCCCTATCGCTTTATGCGGGCCATATTATCGATATCAGCGAAAAGCGATCGTTGTTATTGCGAGGGGTAGTTGCCTATTTATTATGTGCCATTGTGCTTACCGCCTTATCAACCCGCTACTCCTATCAACAGCTGAGTGAAAACAGCATTGCCTTTTGTATTTATGTGGTGATTTTTTTCACCGGTATCTTCCGCTCCTTTACCGGCCCTTCTTTCGGTACGATGATTGGTAGTATTATTCCCAAAGAATTACTGGCGAATGCAACCACCTGGAATCAGGGTATTTGGTTGTCGGCCTCGGTAATCGGCCATGCCCTGGTAGGTTTTTTAATTGTAGGATTAGGCAATACCGGCGCATTACTCATCATCTGTTCATTGGTAATCACGGGACTCGCCTATCTCTTCCAACTAAAATTGAAACCACCCCTCAACGAAAAAGGAGAAAAGAAAACCCTAGAAAGTGTGAAAGAAGGATTGCGTTTTGTTTTTTCTGCCAAGGAAGTGCTCGGCGCCCTCTCCCTCGATTTATTCGCAGTATTATTTGGTGGTGCGGTTGCTATGATTCCTGTTTTTGCCAAAGATATTTTAAATACTGGTCCTGTTGGCTTTGGCTGGCTGAATGCCGCAGCAGATATAGGTTCTATTTTGGTAGTAATAGGATTAACTATGTTCCCCCTAAAAAAACAACAAGGGAAAAAATTACTGTTTGCTGTAGGTGGATTTGGCATTTGCATTATTTTGTTCGGTATCTCCCAATGGTACTGGCTTTCGTTTACCGTATTGTTATTAAGTGGCTTGCTGGATGGCATAAGCATGGTAATTCGTGGAACGATTTTACAACTCAAAACACCCGACCACATGCGGGGCAGGGTAATGAGCGTGAACTCTATGTTCATCAATAGCAGCAACGAACTCGGACAATTTGAAAGTGGTGTAGCGTCTAAATTGATGGGGGTAGTGCCTTCGGTAGTGTTTGGGGGCAGTATGACTTTATTGGTAGTTGTAATCACCTGGTTAAAAGCACCCAGTTTGCGAAAGATGGAATATTAGCGGCGCTTAGGGAAGCTGTTGTTGCAATTTTTCCAATACAAAATAAACGGCAGGACAAAACTCACTGTTTTTGAGTGTAATGGCGGGTCGCTTGAATAGCACATCCTCGTCTGTGTAGGGAAATCGGCGACAATCGGAGGGGCGCTCTTCGTAAATGTTACAGGCATTATTTTCTGCTAAAAAGGGACAAGGCGTAGATCGCAACACGTAATCGCCCTCGGTATCCAACATCAGGTATTCATCAATAAAAGCTCCTTCCTTCATGCGCAGGTGTTTGCTGATGCGTTTGATATCGGGTGTTTTAAAGCGGGGAGAATAATTTTTACAACAGCCGGCACAGGATAAACAGGATACTTTTTCAAATGCCGCATCGTGTAAATCGGGCAATAAGCGGAGGATATCGTTGCGGTTCCCTTTTTGCAAGAGGCGCTGGTACGATTTTCGGTGATCTGCACTCTTTTTTTGCCAGTTATCGAAAGATATATCCTCCATAAAAATTGTAATACCATAAAAGTACGGGAAAGCTTGTAACCCGGTGGCCGAATGACCCTATATATTAAGTGGATGCATTCAGTTCACATGCTTTCCCCAACTTCAACAAAACAACAAAATCTACCCATAAGGATAGTAACTTTGCACTTCCGGACAATCCGGATGATACAAACACATTCATATTATATTTTTTTACATGAGTAATTTCCCTTCCGCCAACGCCCCCGAATTTGAAAGTCGCCATATTGGTCCCCGTGAGCAAGATGCCCGTGAGATGTTACAAACCATTGGGGTTTCGGGAATAGAAGAGCTGATACAACAAACCATACCGTCGTCTATCCGTATACAAAAAGAACTGGTGATTCCTGCGCCGCTTACTGAATTTGCCTATTTGCAATTGATGAAGGAGATAGCTGCCAAGAACCAGGTGTTCAAAAACTTTATTGGACAAGGATATTTTGGAACCATCACGCCCAGCGTAATTCTGCGGAATGTTTTTGAAAATCCAGGATGGTATACCCAATATACTCCTTACCAGGCCGAGATATCGCAGGGACGATTAGAAAGTCTGCTCAATTTTCAAACCCTGGTTACGGATCTAACTGGTTTACCGATTGCCAATGCTTCTTTGTTAGATGAAGCCACTGCCGCTGCGGAAGCCATGGCAATGATATTCCACCACATCAATAAGGGAGATGTTGCTGAAAAGCCCAAATTATTTGTGGATGAGCAGATATTTCCACAAACCTTACAGGTATTAATTACCCGTGCCGAGCCCTTGGGTATTGAAATTGTTACGGGCGATTATACGAGTGCCACCATTGATGCCGGCTACTTTGGTGCCCTGCTGCAATATCCCAATAACCGCGGTTCGATTTTAAACCCTGCCGACTTTATACAAAAAGTGCATGCACAAGGTGCTTTAGTAATAGTTGCCACCGATTTATTATCCCTTACATTATTAACCCCTCCCGGCGAATTGGGGGCTGATGTGGCCATTGGTTGTGCGCAACGATTGGGGGTACCCATGGGATATGGTGGACCACATGCTGCCTTCTTTGCCACCCAGGATACTTTTAAAAGAGGTATGCCCGGAAGATTAATTGGGGTTAGTATTGATTCCAAGGGCAACCGGGCGCTTCGTATGGCCCTGCAAACCCGCGAACAACATATCAAACGCGAAAAAGCCACTTCCAATATTTGTACGGCCCAGGCCCTGCTGGCGAATATGGCCGCTATGTATGCCGTTTACCACGGACCGGAAGGATTAAAAGCAATAGCCGAAAGAATTCATCTCTTTGCGCATACGCTTTCGAATGCCCTTACTTCTTTAGGATATGAGCAACTGAATTCGCATTATTTTGATACCCTTTGCATACGGGGTACTGCTCATCAATCACTTCGTGCCCAAGCTGAATCAAAAGGCGTGAACCTGCGCTACTTCGATCAGGAATTAGTTGGTATCAGTATCGATGAAACCACTTCTGCTGCTGATATTGAATTGCTAGTACAAATATTTGCAGCCGCCGCCGGAAAATCTGCCGTGGCAATTACTCCCACAAATAAAATTCAGTTGCCCAATGAACTGGTAAGGCAATCCACCTATCTTACCCACTCTGTGTTTCATGTGCACCGCAGTGAAAGTCAGATGATGCGTTACATCAAACAATTAGAAAATAAAGATCTCTCCTTAAATACGAGCATGATTAGCTTAGGCAGTTGCACCATGAAGTTGAATGCAGCCACCGAAATGATGCCCGTTAGCTGGCCCGAATTTGGTGGACTCCATCCATTTGCACCCGCCGATCAATGCAAGGGCTATGCACAAATAATACAGGAGCTCAACCAATATCTCTGCGAGGTTACCGGCTTTACTGCTTGCAGCTTACAACCTAACAGCGGTGCCCAAGGCGAATATACTGGTCTGTTAACCATTCGTGCCTATCATCAGCACCATGGCAATCAACACCGCGATGTAGTATTGATACCCATCAGTGCCCATGGCACCAACCCTGCCAGCGCAGTAATGGTAGGATTTAAAGTGGTGGTAGTAAAATGCGATGATGCCGGAAATATCGACATGACCGACCTTACCCAAAAAGCCCTTCAATATAAAGATACCCTGGCCGGATTGATGGTTACCTATCCTTCAACCCATGGCGTATTTGAAGAAACCATTCGCGAAGTTTGTCAATTAATACACGATTTGGGTGGATTGGTTTATATGGATGGCGCTAATATGAATGCCCAGGTAGGGCTCACCAGTCCGGGCATGATTGGTGCCGATGTTTGTCACCTCAACCTCCACAAAACATTTGCCATTCCGCATGGTGGTGGTGGCCCCGGCATGGGACCTATTTGTGTAAATGATAAATTGGCGCCCTTCCTCCCTGGCCATCCGGCATTGCCTGTAGTGGCCAATCAGTCGGGTGCGGTAAGTGCGGCTCCTTATGGTTCTGCCAGCATTTTGTTAATTAGTTATGGTTATATCCGCATGTTAGGGGCAGCCGGTATTCGTCGCGCCACTGAATATGCTATTCTGAATGCTAACTATATGAAGGCACGCTTAGAGCCTTACTACAAAATTTTGTACACCGGCAAACACGGCACTTGTGCGCATGAGTTCATTGTTGATTTGCGTCCATTTAAAATTTCCGCCGGCGTAGAAGGTGAAGATGTAGCCAAAAGATTAATCGACTACGGATTCCATGCACCCACGATGAGTTTCCCTGTTGCTGGAACAATTATGATTGAGCCAACTGAAAGTGAAGACAAGGCCGAGCTAGACAGATTCTGCGATGCACTCATTTCTATTCATGCCGAAATAAAGACGATTGAAACGGGTACTGCCAATGCAACCGACAATCCACTGAAAAATGCGCCGCATACCCAAGCCGAAATTTGTGCAGATGAATGGTTGCACCCTTATACCCGCCAGGAAGCTGCTTTCCCGCTCTGGTATGTAACGCAACATAAATTCTGGCCTTCCGTAGCTCGGGTTAACAATACCCATGGCGACCGCAACCTGGTTTGCACCTGCGAGCCAACTGCTGCTTATGCCTGATAAAGAAATGGACTAATTACGTTGGTGCCTCCTATCTAAAAGCGCCGGGTAGCTACATTTCTTTCGAGCAAGCGGATGATTTTGTCTTTGTGTTCAATCACCGATTGATACTGTTGTATCTGCTGATGTAACAAATGTATTACATCATCTTTAGCCGTATAAAACAATGCCTGTTCTTCGGCCAGTTCCACTTCTACCAATTCTTTACCAGTAGGGAGGGGCGGCAGTTGCATGGTTCCTTTACCGGTTACCAGCCAAACAATACTCAATTGAGGGTAGTTATACTTTATCTTCTCTACAATATCCGACCCCACCGATCCCCGGCCCCGCAGTTGCTTGGCCAGGTATCCATTCGATAAACCACAACTCTGCTCAAATGCATACGCTGTAACACCCTCCTCACGTAAAAAATACTGTAACCTTTCAATCAATCTCATAGGTATAAATTCATTAGAAAATAGGTGATTTCCGGAGGCCTTTTTGTTAGCCTACAGTCTAAATTTGATCCGGAATAACAACCACTAAATAAGTGATCGCGCATCAACTCACCAACCGAATTAGTACCTGTTTTCCACCGTATTAACCCCTAAATTATAACTCATGGAAACTACACCCACACCCAACACCCTCACTCCCCAGCTCATGGAAAAATGGCTCCACCTAATCCACCAAGCCACCGAAACCAAACTCATCACCTACCGCGAACGCATGATGTACCTATACCTTTACCTCCAAATCGAAAAACTCCTCCCCCCCAACCCATAAATCCGTGCATCCGTGGCTCATCCGTGCATCCGTGGCCCCATCCGTGCATCCGTGGCTCATCCGTGTTCATCCGTGGCCCATCCGTGCATCCGTGGCTCATCCGTGTTCATCCGTGGCCCATCCGTGCATCCGTGGCTCATCCGTGTTCATCCGTGCCATCTGTGGCTCCATCTTTCTTCCTATCTTCACCAAAAAATCCACCATGGGAATCTCCGATATCCTCGCTCAACAAAAAGCAGAAAAATCCGCCGCCAACCTACAAGCCGGACAAGAATTTCTAACCACCAATGCCCTCCGCGAAACGGTAGTCAGTTTACCCAGCGGATTACAATACGAAATTCTCACCCAGGGCACCGGTGAAAAACCCCTGGCCTCCCATCAGGTAACCTGCCACTACCACGGAACATTAATAGATGGAACCATATTCGACAGCTCCGTACAAAGAGGACAACCAGCCACCTTCCCCTTGTCGGCCGTAATCAAAGGCTGGACGGAAGGATTACAATTGATGCCCACCGGCAGTAAATGGAGATTTTTTATACCCCCGCATTTAGGGTATGGAGATCGTCAGGTAAGTGCCCAGATAGGCCCCAATAGCACATTAGTATTTGATGTAGAATTAATCAGTTTCCGGTAAAATCTACCCGGGATTCAGTTCACTCATCTCGAGCCAGCGAAGCTCGTGGTTATCCGTTGTTTCTTGAATAGAAAGTAGTTGAGCACTCAACTGTTGCAGTTCATCAAAGCTGCGATTGCCCGTACTCATTTCCAAGGTAATGCGTTCCTTCTCTGTAGCCAAACGAGCCAGTTCCTTTTCCAACTGCTCCCATTCCCGCTTTTCCTTAAACGACATCTTTCTTTTAACCACCGCCACCACAGGGGTTTCCACTTTCGCCTGCACGATTGTATCCACCGACAATCCGGCCGACTTCTTCTCAGTAAGTTCTTCCCATTTCTTATCCTTCTTCTCGTTTTCTTTTAACCAGATTCTATATTGCGTATAGTTACCCGGAAAATCACGAATCTCCCCTTCACCTTCAAATACCAACAAATGATCTACCAGTCGATCCATAAAATACCGGTCGTGCGAAACAATCAGCACACATCCGGGAAAATCGTACAAAAAGCTTTCCAACACTGCGAGCGTAGGTAGGTCCAGATCATTGGTAGGCTCATCTAAAATGAGAAAATTTGGGTTAGCAAATAATACGGTTAATAATTGTAATCGTTTTTTCTCACCCCCACTTAATGATTCCACATACGTATATTGCTTATCGGGCGTAAATAAAAACAGTTCCAAAAATTGCGCTGCACTTAAGCTACCTCCAGAGGCTAGGGGAAAATTTTCGGCGATGGTTTTTACATATTCAATCACCCGCACATTTTCTTTAAACACCAATCCCTGCTGCGAAAAATTACCGAACACTACCGTATCACCTACATTAATCTTACCACTATCGGGCGGCTCCGCGAGTTGCAGCATATTGAGAAAGGTAGATTTACCAACCCCATTTTTTCCAATGATACCAACCCTTTCACCTTTGCTAAACGTATAGTCGAACCCTTTCACCAGTTGCTTAGGACCGTAGCTTTTGTTCACTTTTTTCATCTCCACCACTTTACCCCCGAGGCGGCTCATTTTTATCTGAAGCTGCACCCGATGGTCTTCTAATTTTTGGCCTGCTTTCGCTTCCACCTCATAAAATCTGTCTTGCCGGCTTTTACTTTTGGTGGTCCGTGCCTTAGGTTGCTTGCGCATCCACTCGAGTTCTTTGCGGTAGAGGTTGCGGGCTTTGTCGATGCTGGACTGTTCACTTTCCAATCGGGCCGCTTTTTTCTCCATATAATTTTCGTAGTCGCCGCGATATACGTATAGATTTTCTCTTTCCAGTTCCCAAATTTCTTCGGTAACGGCATCCAGAAAATAACGGTCGTGGGTTACCAGCAACAGGGTAACTCTTTCTTGATTCAGGTAATTCTCCAGCCACTCAATCATTTCAACGTCGAGGTGGTTAGTGGGCTCATCCATCATCAGCAGGGTATGCTGGTGTTCGAAGCCGATATCAATCAGGGTGCGGGCCAGGGCTACCCGTTTGCGCTGACCGCCGCTCAGGTCTTTCACCGATTGGTGCAGCTGGTGGATGTTGAGGCGGGTTAAAATCTGTTTCACTTTCACCTCAAACTCCCAGGCGTTGTAGGTATCCATCTGTTCAAATAGATCGGCCATGGCTTCGCCGTCATTCATTTCCACGGCTTCCTCATATTTGCGAATGAGGTTCATTACGGGATGGTTGGTATGGAAAATATTATCCATCACCGTTTTCTCCTCTTCAAAATGTGGGTCCTGCTCAAATAGGGCTACGGTAACATCCTTATGGATAAACACTTTACCGGAATCGGGCTGTTCGCTGCCACTGAGGATGCGCAATAGGGTAGATTTTCCAATGCCATTGCGGGCGATGATGGCAATTTTATCCCCTTCATTCAGGTGAAATGTGATATTACGAAAAAGGGGATGAATCCCGTAACTTTTGGTTAAACCCTCTACAGACACATAATGCATTCCGCAAAATTACGCCAAAGCGGCTTGCCAAACATGTAATTATTGAAATCAGTAACCAAAAGCAGGAAATAATGCGGTGCACTTTTATGGTAAATCATTTTGAATTACTTTTGTAACAGCCATGAGAAAGATAGAATTTGAAATAGTAGCCCTCTCCCACAGCGTTACCCAAACGATGTCGTATGCCGTTGTGCTGGCTGAAGTTAATGGCACCCAAAGATTACCCATTGTAATTGGCGCTTTCGAAGCCCAGGCCATTGCAGTGGTGCTCGAAAACATGCAAATAGTTCGTCCGCTCACCCACGACCTGATGAAAAATTTTATGCGTGCTTGTCATGTTGATCTACAGGAAGTAATTATCAGCGATTTGCAGGAAGGCATTTTTTATTCGAAACTGATTTGCAATTCCGAGAATGACATAATTGAAATCGACAGCCGCACCAGCGATGCCCTGGCTTTGGCGGTAAGGTTTGGTTGCCCCATTTATATTTACGAAGATGTGCTTCGCAAGGCCGAGAAAAAAATTGAAGATCCTCCCGCTCGTTCGGGGCGCCCCGAACCGGAAGAGCCAGTGAAACAAGCGGCGGGAAGCAGTAACACAGCGCTTTCTGCTATGACGCTGGATGAACTTCATCAGCTATTGAATGAAGTGCTGGAGCAGGAAGATTATATCCGGGCGATAACCATACGCGACGAAATCAACAAGCGAAAATAACCGCGGCTTTTTAAGCGCATTACCAATCCATTTTCCAATGGTAGCATTCCCGCCCGGCAAAATCAATCTGGGATTATACATCACCGAAAAAAGAACCGATGGCTACCATAACCTGGAAACCATTTTTCTGCGGGTAGATCTGCGCGATGCCATTGAATGTGTGCCGGCAGCCCCCGATCAAACCGAGCCCGTGCGCATCAACCTGAGCGGAATACCCATAGTAGGTAATGCAACGGATAATTTATGTGTAAAAGCCTGGCACCTGCTGCAGCAACATTTTCCTACCCTTCCTAAAGTGCAGATGCATGTGCACAAGCATATCCCCATGGGTGCCGGAATGGGGGGTGGCAGTTCGGATGGCAGCTATATGTTACAATTACTGGCGCAACAATTTAATTTGCCGGCAACACCCGCATTACTAGATAAGTTGGCGCTGGAACTTGGAAGTGATTGTCCCTTCTTTTTAACAAATACCCCCTGCTTTGCAAAAGGAAGAGGAGAACAACTTATTCCAGTTAAAGTGCCCCTAAAAGATTATTGGGTGTTGTTACTTCATCCGGGTATAGCTATCTCTACGGCACAGGCTTTTGCACACATCCAACCCCGGCCAGTAACCGAATCACTTCCCAAACTGATAGAATACCCGATTGCCGAATGGAAAAATCGGATACACAATCAGTTTGAAGATACCGTTTTCAAGGCTCACCCCTCTCTGTTAGATTATAAGCAGCAATTGTACCATCTCGGAGCCCTATATGTTTCATTAACAGGCAGTGGCAGCACACTATATGGCATCTTTCCTCCCGAA
>JAPLEI010000047.1 GCA_026391195.1 Bacteroidota bacterium
ACTACTTCTAATAATTACAGCACACGCATCATGGACCTGTTTACGCCCATTGGTAAAGGTCAGCGTGGATTGATTGTGGCGCAACCGAAAGTGGGTAAAACCATGTTGCTGAAAGAAGTAGCCAATGCCATTGCAGCCAATCACCCCGAATGTTATTTGATGGTGGTGTTGATAGATGAGCGCCCCGAAGAAGTTACCGATATGGAACGCAGTGTGCGCGCAGAAGTTATTGCATCCACTTTTGATGAACCCGCAGAAAAACACGTGAAAGTATCTGCCGTTGCCCTTCAAAAAGCAAAGCGACTGGTAGAGTGCGGACATGATGTGGTGATTCTGCTCGACTCCATTACCCGTTTAGCCCGCGCCCACAACACCGTGGCACCTGCTTCGGGTAAGGTATTGTCGGGTGGGGTAGAAGCCAATGCCATGCAAAAGCCCAAACAATTTTTTGGTGCTGCACGTAAAATCGAAAACGGCGGATCCCTCACCATTCTTGCAACCGCGCTGATTGAAACAGGTAGCAAAATGGATGAAGTAATTTTTGAAGAATTCAAGGGTACCGGTAATATGGAATTGCAACTCGATAGAAGACTGGCCAACAAGCGCGTGTTCCCTGCAATTGATTTGGTGGGCTCTTCTACACGGCGCGATGATTTGTTGTTGGATAAAGACGTGTTGCAGCGGATGAATATTCTGCGCCTCTATATTAATGATATGAATACGGAAGAAGCGATGAGCGAATTACTCAAGCGGATGCGCGGCACGAAAGACAACGAAGAGTTTTTGGCTTCGATGAATCGCTAACTCAATATGCTCACTAGAAATAATTATTACATATGCGCCACTGGTGCATATTTTTTTGCCACTATTTTCGGGGAACGCCGATGCTGGTATAGTAACGATTCTGTTCTATTTCTTCGCGCACGGGCTCGGGCACCAGATAGCGAATAGAGTGTCCGTCGCGAATTTGATCGCGCACGGCAGTTGCAGATATATCGAGAATGGGCGCGTCAAAAATTGTGATGCGTGCTCCTGGATGTTCTACCACCGGAAAGCCGCTGCGCTCGTACACATATAACTGGAACTGCGCCATAATCAATCGGGCATTTTTCCATCGTGGAAGATTTTGCAAACTGTCGCTGCCCATGATGATGTGAAAAGAATGTTCCTGGTATTTTTCTGTCAAATACGCCAGCGTATCAATGGTATAAGAGGGGCGGGGCAAAGAAAATTCCGCATCGGATGCACGCAAGCGGGTATCGTCACCAATCGCCAGCCTTACCAAATGCAGCCGGTCGTATTCATTTAAAAGGGCGGCTTCGGGTTTATGTGGATTCTGGGGCGTTACTACCAGCCATACTTTGTCTAAATCAGTATGCTCGGCCGCGTAGGATGCAATTATCAGGTGGCCAACATGAATGGGATTAAAGGATCCGAAGTATAAGCCGATTTTCATGTAAATAATTGATAGTCAACTAATTATGTGCGGCGGGTTCTACAAATATGCTATGGGCCTCATTCAGTCGCAAACTCAGATGATAACCGGCTACCGAGATGGAGATGGGGTCTCCTAGGGGAGCCATCTGTTCTACCTTTATTATTTCACCGGGCACGCAGCCCATTTCCATCAGCTTGATGAAGATATCGTCTTTTTCAAAAGAATGGATACAAGCCACTTGTCCCACCACCAATTCCGAGAGTCTTTTCAATTCCGTAGTTTTCACATATAGGGGTTCAGTAAAGAATAAATAAAGGTAGGAAGCGTTAGTGTACTATTGTTACGAATTTAGGAGTTAACAACAACTTGATGGCAGCTATTCATTTTCATACGGCCGACCAGGGCATTTTGCTTCCCGGCAAAACGATTCTTAAAACTTTGCTCACGGATCTATTCCGCAAGGAGGGCCGGCAACTAGCGGGCTTATCGATCGTGTTTTGCTCGGATGATTATTTGCTGGAGTTAAACCGGCAGTTTTTGCAGCATGATTATTATACCGACATCCTCACTTTTTTGATGAGCGAACGGGGTGCTTCTGTGGAGGGGGAGTTATACATTAGTGTAGATCGGGTGCGCGACAATGCCCGTGCTTTGGGGGTTCCGGCCCTGCAGGAATTGCGGCGGGTGATTATACATGGAGCCTTGCATTTGTGTGGATATAAAGACAAGTTAAAAAAAGACCAGGCGCTGATTCGGCAAAAAGAGGACCGATATTTGCAACTCCTGAAGAAAAGAATGTCTCATGCCTAAAGCCTTGCTGGTAGCGGTTTTGCTGTTTTATGTTGGTTCGGTTGCGGCACAGTTATCCGAAGTGGAGCTAGAGGTAAGACTCGTTCCAACCCCCATTACCCGCGACAAAGCCATTCTCGAATGGAATCGCTCCTTTCCCGCCTTTGCTTCTATGAATGTTCGCGAGCAGGAATGCCTGTACTGGGTAAACCTGGCCCGCAAGAACCCACCATTTTTTTGCGACAGCGTGCTCAATCCTATCTTACAAGCCTTCCCCACCCTGCGCGGTCGCGAGTCGGCAGCCCTTAGAAAAGACCTGCTAGCTGCCGGGAGCTTGGCCATGTTTAGTCCACACGCCCTTCTCAACAAAACTGCCCGAGCCCACGCAACTGATATTGCCCGTAACAAAACCCCCATCTCCCACAGTTCCACCAACGGAAACAGCTTTGCCGATCGGATGCGATTATCCGGAATCAACACCTGCGCCGGTGAAAATATCAGTCTGGGCAACCAAGGGGTATTGCTTTCGGTGGTATTATTATACTTAGACATGAACCTCACCCCTGCCGCGCACCGGCAAACCCTGCTAAGCAAGCAGTATACGCAGATTGGGTTGGGCTGTGTGGACTATGATGCAGACAATTTCTTTCTGGTGCAGGACTTCTCCTGTACCCTAAACACCCGTTTTTAGTCCGAAAACCCGCCCTTTGTTCCACGTGGAACCCCACCTTCTTTTTAGATTTTGCCAATCCTACAGTCGGCCGGCCCGAATCGTTCCACGTGGAACACCATTTGGTTTGTATTTCAATCGTTTGTCGAGGTTGTTTCACGTGGAACATGAAACGATTTGCCTTACCGATTACCCGAATCCTTTCTATCTTTGCACCCATGTTTCCTGAATACGATGTGATTGTAGTTGGGGCCGGTCATGCCGGCTGTGAGGCCGCCGCGGCTGCTGCTAACCTAGGTAGCAAAGTGCTGCTGGTTACTATGAACATGCAAACCATTGCCCAAATGAGTTGTAACCCGGCCATGGGGGGAATCGCGAAGGGACAAATCGTTCGGGAGATAGATGCAATGGGCGGGTACAGCGGAATCGTGAGCGACAAAAGTATGATTCAGTTTAGGATGCTCAACCGAAGCAAGGGGCCTGCCATGTGGAGCCCACGCTGCCAGAGCGACCGCATGCTGTTCGCGGCCACTTGGAGAGAAATGCTGGAGAACACAAGGGGCGTGGATTTTTATCAAGACATGGTGCGGGAACTGATCATCGAAAACAATCGGGCGGTGGGAGTAATAACCGGACTAGGCCATCCGATTCGCTCGAAGGCGGTGGTGGTTACCAGCGGAACCTTTTTAAACGGGATCATCCACATCGGAGAAAAACAATTTGGTGGTGGAAGAGTAGCAGAAAAAGCCGCCACCGGTATCACCGAGCAGCTGGTGAGCCTGGGCTTCGAAAGCAGTCGACTGAAAACCGGAACACCCCCAAGGGTAGATGGCAGAAGTTTAGACTACTCCAAAATGGATGAACAAAAAGGCGATGACGAAATCGTAGGCTTCTCGTTTTTGCCTACCGAAAAAATTAAACCCGAAGCACAGCGAAGTTGTTATATCACCTATACCAACTCAACCGTACACGATATCCTAAAAACCGGATTCGACAGAAGTCCGATGTTCCAGGGAAGAATAGACGGCGTGGGCCCCCGCTACTGCCCAAGCATCGAAGACAAAATCAACCGCTTTGCCGATCGCGACCGACACCAACTATTTGTTGAGCCGGAAGGATGGAATACCGTTGAGATTTATGTAAACGGATTCTCAACCTCGCTGCCAGAAGAAGTTCAATACGAAGCCCTTCGTACGGTGCCGGGGTTTGAGAAGGTTCGCGTCTTTCGTCCGGGCTATGCAATTGAATACGACTACTTTCCACCCACTCAATTAAAATATTCGCTGGAGACAAAATATATAAACGGGTTATTTTTTGCCGGACAAATAAATGGTACTACCGGATATGAGGAAGCGGCTTGTCAAGGACTAATGGCCGGCATCAACGCACACCATTCCGTTCGGGATCAGGAGCCACTTATCTTAAAAAGAAACGAAGCGTATATCGGCGTATTAATAGACGACCTTATCAGCAAAGGAACCGACGAACCTTATCGCATGTTTACCAGCCGTGCAGAATTCAGAACCCTACTGCGGCAAGACAATGCCGACTGGCGGCTTACAGAAAGGTCGTATCAAATGGGACTTGCTTCCAAAGAAAGGATGCAAGCGCTGGATAATAAGAAAGCCGAAGTTGCAGAAATTACTCGCATATGCGCTGAAGACTCTATAGATCCGGACACGATAAACCCCTACCTAAATTCTGTTGATTCGGCTGCGATTAGTGAACGGCAAAAAATTGGCCGCTTATTATTACGTCCGAATGTATCCATAAAGGGACTAATGGAAAACGACGCCAACCTGCAGACCGCTTTAGGCGCGCTTTCAGAAACATCCATTGAACAAGCAGAGATACAGCTTAAATATTCCCGTTACCTAGAAAAAGAAGAGGAAATGGCGTTGCGGATGAGCCAACTCGAAAACCTGCTGATTCCAGGGCATATTAACTACGACCAGATTCCCGCACTGTCTAACGAAGCATTGCAGAAATTTAAAAAAATTCAGCCTCAAACGCTGGGTCAGGCCAGTCGGATCAGCGGGGTTAACCCAAGCGATGTGCAAATTCTGATGGTTTACATGGGTCGATGAAATTTTGAAATGCCCCCGACAAAAGTTATCTTTAGCTAAAAACTTCACTTGAAAAAAATATTAGGCTGGACAATTAAAATTGCTGCAGGGCTACTCGTGTTATTGTTTCTTCTGTTTTTAGGACTAACGATGTACGTGAACAGTCACAAAAAAGAGCTGATTGCCCAGGCCACAGAAACCATCCACACCAAGCTGAGCGGAAATGTAACCATTGAGGATTTGAACGTTTCACTGTTTCGTCATTTTCCCAGTTTATCTATTCGACTGATTAATGTGAGTGTAACCGATTCTCTCTATCCCAAACACCAACACAAGTTATTATCGGCTGAAAACTTATTTGTTCGGCTTAGCACGCCCTCCCTAATTACTGGTCGCGTGCTGATAAATAAATTTACCCTGCGGAACGGGGGTTTTTATTTATTTACCGACTCTGCTGGCTATAGCAATGGGTATCTATTGAAACCCAAGAATCCAAATCCTCCCAAAACGTCTAACACCCACGAAGCAGCGAAAAAATTATTAGACGAAGTGTTGATTGAAAACTTTTCCTTTCACTTAGAAGACGTGCCGGGGGATAAGTTATATGACTTTACGGTAGAAAAACTAGAAGCTTCTGTAAAAAAATCTGGAGAAGTCTTTACAGTTGAAGTTGATAAAAAATTAAAAATTGGTGGCATTGACTTCAAGAAAAAGAACGGCAGCTTTTTAGGCAAACAATCGATGGAAGGCAAATACACGCTACAGTTTGATGCATCCCAGAAAAAGCTTTCCTTCAATAACATGAATTTAAAAATCGGCGAGCAGCCGTTTGTTTTTAGCGGTGCATTTTTATTGGGCAAAGAAAATAGCTTTCAACTTCATATCACCAGCCAACAGCTTTTGGTAGATTTTGCCCGGTCTTTGTTAACTCCTAAAATCGCTAAATCAATCGGGATTGTTTCTGTTAAACAACCACTTGATGTAGACGCCACCATTGGCGGAAGTTTGGCGGGCGGGGATCCCCGCGTACAGGTAAAATTCACCACACAAAACAACCAGCTCGACAGCAAGTTTTTAAATATGACGGAGTGTTCGTTTACAGGCGAGTACTTGAATGAAGTAGTTCCCAGAAACGGCTATACGGACGAGAACTCGCATATTTATGTAAAAGAAATGACGGGAATTTGGGAGGGGATGAAACTAAACATAAAAGAGTTGAATGTGATGAACCTTTCGCATCCATCTATCGCAGTTCAGGCCAGCTCGAATTTTCCACTGAACGAACTGAATTCAGCGATGCAATCAGAAACCATGAAATTCACGGATGGCCAGGGGGAGTTTTCCCTGAACTACTCCGGAAGAACCGATAGCATCAGCTCGAAGAATAGCACCCTCACAGGCTTTCTGCGATTTAAAAATGGATCACTTTTATTAACTGGACCGCAAGCAACCGTTCAAAAGTGTACAGGTGCTTTTTCATTTAACAACGCCAATCTGATTGTAGACAGCCTTAATGGGGAATTAGCCGGAAACGCAGTATATATGAAAGGCCGTGCAAACAACGTATTGTCTGTATTAAGCGACGACCACGTGCCGGTGTCTCTTGACTGGAACATATATGCGCCCGTAATCAATCCCAATAGTATCCGATCGGTTTTAATGAGAAAAGTTGCTACAAAATCAACCAAAAGCAAAAAGAAAACTGGGATTAGTAAAACAGTAGAAAATATTGATCGCCTATTGTCTTCCGGAGCTGTAACCGCTTATCTAAAGGCCGATCGGCTAAAAATTGAAAAAATGGA
>JAPLEI010000138.1 GCA_026391195.1 Bacteroidota bacterium
CCGTTCACAGGTGTGCTCTAACTCGTTCAATTCGTGATAATGGGTGGCGAACAAAGTTTTGGGTTGTGCAGCAGATTGTTGTAAAAATTCTACCATACTCCAGGCAATTGAAATGCCATCATAGGTTGAAGTACCACGGCCAATTTCATCTAGCAATACCAAACTTCGGTTAGATATATTGTTGATGATGCTGGCCGTTTCATTCATCTCTACCATAAAAGTAGATTCGCCCCCACTTAAATTATCACTCGCACCCACGCGGGTAAATATTTTATCCGTTAGTGGAATAAATGCTTTTCGGGCGGGCACAAAACTTCCCATATGTGCCATCAATGTTATCAAGGCGGTTTGGCGCAGCAAAGCACTTTTACCACTCATATTCGGACCCGTTAAAATAATGATTTGCGTTTGGCTGGGGTTGAGTTGAATATCATTGGCCACATACATTTCACCCGGTGGTAAAAAACGTTCAATCACCGGATGCCGGCTTCCTTCCAATATCAGCTCAAACCCTGCATGCACCTGCGGCAAATGGTATTGATATTGCAGGGCATTTTCTGCAAAACATCCCAAACAATCCAGTGTGGCCAGCACATTTCCATTTACCTGCAAAGGAGCAATATACAATTGCAGATCATTCATCAACTCATCGTATATGCGTACTTCAATCGCCAATATTTTTTCCTCCGCTCCCATGATTTTCTCTTCGTACTCCTTTAATTCCGGCGTAATATATCTTTCTGCATTTACGAGGGTTTGCTTACGTATCCAGGTTTCCGGTACCTTATGTTTGTGGGCATGGGTTACTTCTAAATAATAGCCAAAAACCTGGTTATAGTTTATCTTCAATGAGCTGATACCCGTTTTTTCTGATTCCTGTTGTTGAATCTGGTGCAGGTATTCTTTTCCTCCATGGGCTATGGCCCTCAGTTGATCTAATTCAGCATCCAATCCTTCCCGAATCATGCCTCCCTTTTGGGATGTGGCTGGGGCAGGATCTGCAAGAGTTGCCTGAATTTTATCTACTATCAGCTGACAACCATTTAACGCATCTCCTAATTTTTGCAGCAGTGGTTGATCAGCATTCATACAAGCCTGCTTGATCTGGGTGGTTTGCTGTAGTCCCTTACTGAGTTGTTGCACTTCTCTGGGACCGATTTTTTTGGCGGGAATTTTTCCGCTTAATCTTTCTATATCGCCACAAGCCTTTATAGCAGCAATCAGTTGTTTACGTAAATCCGTTTCTTTTATTAATAATGCTACGGCATCTAATCTTTCCTGAATACTGGTTTGATTGCGCAAAGGAAATAACATCCATCTTTTTAGCAATCGGCTGCCCATGGGATTTACGGTGTTATCCAACACTTTCAACAGGGCATGGGCGCCTTCCTGTACCGGCAATAACTCTAAGTTCCGAATAGTAAACCGATCCATCCATAAAAAATCATCCCGCTCCATCCTTTGAATAGAAGTGAGGTGTTGCAGATTGGGATGTTCGGTTTCTTTTAGGTAATACAATATGGCACCGGCTGCAATGATGCCTCTGTTGGCAGTATCAATTCCATAACCTTTGAGGGAGTGGGTTTGAAACTGTTTGAGTAAACTTTCTCTTGCAAATGCTTCTTCAAAAATCCAACTTTCTAGTGTGTAAGTATAAAACTGATTGCCAAAAATATCTTTGAACCTTTTTTGCTGATTGCGCTGAAATAACACTTCAGCGGGTTGTAAACTCTGCAACAGTTTGTCGATGTATTCCTGGTTTCCTTCTGCCACTAAAAATTCTCCGGTGGTAATATCCAGAAAAGCAATGCCATGTTGTTCTTCATCAAAATGAATGGCAGCTAAAAAATTATTGTTGTTATGCTCCAGTAACTTATCGTTCGTGGCAATACCGGGGGTTACCATTTCGGTTACACCGCGTTTCACGATGCCTTTTACCATCTTTGGATCTTCCAGCTGATCGCAGATGGCTACCCGATAGCCGGCTTTTACCAATTTGTGTAAATAGGTATCAAGGGCATGATACGGAAATCCCGCCAATTCGCTGGATGAGGCGGCTCCATTATTTCTCTTCGTTAGTGTAATGCCCAATACCCGAGCCGAAATAATGGCATCCTCACCGAAAGTTTCATAAAAATCTCCCACCCTAAATAATAATACGGCATCGGGATATTTTTGTTTAATCGCCCGATGCTGCATCATTAAGGGGGTATCTCCTGCTCCTTTTGCCATGGCAACAAATATAATTCATGCCAAGGCAAAGCCCCGTATTCTGCCGCAGATGTGGAAAACAATACTAGAATCCCATGCCACCCGCTGGTCGGGGCTTGGGAAGTGTTTTGCGCGGTAGTTTCTCGTCTCTTTGGGCAGTTTGGTAAACAAATCCCGCTACAATGGTTGCAATTTGCTTCAAATCGTCTGGCAGTAGATGATCGTACACATCCATATTACTATGATGGGTGCGGGTATCGTATTCAATAGGATCTTGAATAAATTGAAATCCGGGCAACCCCACTCCATCGAACGACTGGTGATCGGTTCCCCCCGTATTGCTGATGGTTACCGTGGTAGCCCCTAAATCGGCAAAAGGGGCCAGCCATTGGGTAAAAATCGCTCGGCAAGCCTCATTGCCCTGCAAGTAGATACCCCTGATTTTACCCGTGCCATTGTCGATATTAAAATAACCCGATAATTTTTCATGTTCGGGTAATAACTGCATGGTTGCTGGGTCGGCAAAAGTTTTTTTCACATAACCTCTCGAACCCAATAATCCCTGCTCTTCGCCACTCCATAAACCAATTCGGATGGTTCTGCGAGTAGAAATATTCAGCGTTTTTAAAATCCGCATTACTTCCATCATAACGGCCGAGCCGGAAGCATTGTCGGTAGCCCCCGTTCCTGTTTGCCAGGAATCTAAATGAGCACCAATCATTACTATTTCATTTTTTAACACCGGATCCGTTCCAGCAATTTCTCCTATCACATTGTATCCCTGCACATCTTTGTTGTAGAATTTGGTTTTTACATCGGCTTCCATAGAAACCGGAATACCTGCTTTTGCCAATCTCAGCAGCGTATTATAATCTTCCACCCCCAAAACCATATCCAGAAAATTTTCGGGATCAGCCGCTTTGTAAGCTCCACCACCTTGTGCAAAAATGGTTCCATCATGGCTTCTTACACCCCCATTGCTTACAATGGCTATCGCACCTTCTGCACGAGCCATCTCTTTTAATAGGGCGATCAGCCGCTGAGATCCACCACCCCTTGCCTGCATTTGCTCCCGCATTCTTCTGGCGGCAGCCGTATCATTCGGATTGGGCGCTGCGCGGGGAGGGGTGGGCTGGGCAGCAGCCATGGCTTGTAATTCTGCATCTGTATAGCGAACAGCATCCGCTTTAAATGAGTGCTTATACAATACGGTTTGGTCTAACATCAATATTTTACCTTTTAGCTGACCACGATATTTTTCTAACTCAATGGTGTCTTTGGCAGCTATCACCAGTAGCTCGGCTATTTTTGATCCGCGTGTTCCGGAAGTCCATGTTTTTGGATAAGCCAGCAGGTTTTTATAATAAGGAGTTTTTAGCGCTAGATAACATTTTTCTAATTCCCAGCCTTTTCCAAATTCACCCCAGGGGTCGATGGCTACGTTTTGTAATCCCCAGGCGTTTAATTTACTGGATACGAAATTCGCAGCCCGCATATATCCAGGTGAATTGGTAAGTCGGTTGCCACTAACATCCGTTAATTGAAAGGCAATATCCATTACCTGCGAATTTTCCAATCCCTCTTTTCTGATTTGCTGTATAACGGAGAGGTCTATTTTTTCTGTTTGCGCCAAAACGGCTGCAGTAATCAGTACCAGTACTAGGCTGGATAGTGTTTTTTTCATGGTGTAGGGGTTAATTGTTGGCATAAATTAGCCAATTTCACGCAGATTACCCAAGTTGATGTATGAATGGATGAATGTACCTTTGCACCATGCGTAAACTGAATATGCAGGAGCTAAACCGCCTGTCTCCCGAGGATTTTCGAGAGGCTGCCAAAAATCCGGTGATTTTAATCCTCGATCATATTCGAAGTATGCATAATGTGGGCAGTGTTTTTAGAACTGCCGATGCTTTTTTGGTGGAAGCCATCTTTTTATGCGGCTATACCCCACAACCTCCTCACCGCGATATACATAAAACAGCTCTGGGTGCTACCGAAACAGTTGCCTGGCAATATTTTGCTACCACAGAAGCAGCAGTTGCCGCTGCCAGAAACCGGAATTATTCCGTTTGGGCGGTTGAGCAAACCAATGCCAGCATTCCGCTTCAGCAAATGCCGGATGCCGAACAAGGACTAGCCCTGATTTTTGGCAATGAGGTAGAAGGCGTAAAAGATGCTACGCTTTTACTTTGCGATGGTAGTATTGAAATTCCGCAGTGGGGCATGAAGCATTCGCTGAATGTATCCATTGCTGCCGGCATCGTGTTATGGGAAATCACCCGAAATCAACTCAGTTTGTAATCCATTAAATCTTTATTCTTGTAATGCTCCCCTTTATGAATACATTGCGTAAATATTTACAGCTGGTTACTTTTTCTCACACAATTTTTGCCCTTCCCTTTGCTATCATTGGATTTACCCTTGGATGGGCCGCCAAACAAAATACCGGTTCCGGTTCTGAAAAAAATATAGGGATATTGTTTTTACTGGTGCTTGGCTGTATGATAACTGCCCGTAGTGCCGCCATGGCTTTTAACCGATATCTCGATCGTTCTTTTGATGCCCAAAATCCCAGAACAGCTTTGCGGGAAATACCGGCCGGACTAATTGCTCCTTCCAGCGCACTTAGGTTTGTATTATTCAATTGTGCGTTTTTTGTTTTATTCACTTATTTCATTAACCCCCTCTGTTGCTTGCTTTCTCCTGTAGCGTTGGGCGTGATATTATTTTATAGTTATACCAAACGATTTACCCCCCTTTGTCACCTGGTTTTGGGGGTTGGATTGTCACTGGCGCCTATTGGTGCTTATTTGGCGGTAGTGGGTGCATTTGCCTGGCTGCCGATACTTTTTTCCTTCGCAGTAGTAGCATGGGTAGGGGGTTTCGATATTATTTACGCTTTGCAGGATGAAGCATTTGATAAACAACATAACCTCCATTCCATTCCGGTTTGGTTAGGAAAAGCCCGGGCATTGCAGGTTTCTCGTGGCCTGCATCTGATCAGTGCTATCTGCATTTTCTGTGCAGGGTGGTTGGGTGGATTTCATGTTTGGTATCTATTGGCTTCTCTTGTTTTTGTGGGGATGTTAATCTATCAGCATACCCTTGTTTCTCCAACAGATTTAAGTAGGGTGAACCGGGCTTTTATGACTTCCAACGGTATTGCCAGCATTATCTTTGGCGTATTGGTAGTTACGGATATTTTATGGAACCGATAAATCGATCTCATTGGCAAGAATACTATGTATTGATTATGGAGGAAAGCGAACCGGCATTGCGGTAACGGATCCCTTGCAGATTATTGCTACGGCATTACAAACAGTAGAAACCCATTTGTTGTTTGTTTTTTTAAAAAATTATCTGAAACAAGAAGAAGTAGAGCGGATTCTGATTGGCCATCCCCTGAATTTAGATGATTCTCCCACCCATGCAACTCCTCTAGTTGAAGCAGCCATTAAGCGCCTACATAAAGAGTTTCCCCAGCTGCCCATTGAACGGGTAGATGAACGGTTTACCTCTAAGTTAGCTGGCAGGGCGATGCTGGAAATGGGTATGAAAAAGAAACAACGCAGAGAAAAAGGCCAGATCGACCAAATTGCCGCTGCCATTATGTTGCAGGAATACCTGGCAGCTAAAAAGTAGTCCATTTCCTGCTTTTTTCTCAGGCTGAATTTATCATAAGGCTATGAAATATTTTAAGCAAAAAAGCCGCATTGCTGCGGCTTAAAAAGATTGACCAGAGATGTGTCCTACCTAATAAGATTTCCAGAGACATGTCCTATCTTGGATATAAAGGTACATCTTAAATTGGTATTTCCAAATATTTTTGTCTAAATACTTGATATTTCTGTTAGTTTACCCCTTGCAAATAGGGATAAGATTGAATTTTTGCCGCCCAATAATTCAATAGTAAATTGACCATCACTCGGATGATATTCATTCGTTTGAATAGCAGTAATTATAGTAACTTCAAACTCGTTTACACCTAAAACGTGGACCTCTATAACTACATTTGTTTTTTCTGAACCAATTTGCTTTTGACAAACTACCCTCAAATTTCTATTTCCTGGTATAATACTCCCCAAAATTCAGACCAGAGGATAAGTTAATTATTTTTTTTAATTTAACCCTCAATTATGAAAAAACAAACCCGTCGCACATTCCTTGGCCCATTTTCATCACCTAATTGTTCTCTTAGGTGATAATGTTTTTCATGCCAAACATTAAAAATTAAACTTTCGGAAAAAATATGTTTTTTTCTTGCATTTTGAGATGCTTTATTGTTTGTAAATTCTAAATCATCTTTAATTGGCTCAAATATTCTTTCTGGCTTTTTATTTAAAGGGATTCGTTTTCTTAATTGACGGTTACTCATATGTAAAAAAATAGTTTTTTAAATTAATAAATCCACACATTTTACTGTTTGCTTAATATTCATTATTTTTTGTAAATTTTGCCTATATAGCTGGGTGTTACCTTAAGATACTTATGTTATTATCTGGGAACTATCACTAATCAATTACCATCAATTGATAAGCTAATTGTTCGTGTTCTTTTAAAGGGTGCTATTCCTAAAATACAATTTTATATATAGGTATTCCTTTGTTTAGAGCTTTTTCTTATACTATTAAATTTATTTCTGAATTTAAAATGTTGCAGGTATGTTTTTATAACAAAAGGGTACGATTTTCTTATTCATTACCATAATGATTTTATTTTAGTTTCGGGTAAATATTCATCTTTTAATTCTTTTCCTTCCCACCACAAAGGACTTCCATAATAATAGCCCTTTTCTTTATTAGGGGACTTATAAACTCCTAGTATACCTGCTTTAGCCATTTTACTTGTATTGTTAGATATTACCCCACTTATTTGTTCTGTTGTGTGTTTAGAACCTATTTTATTTTCTTCTAACGCCATAATATCAACCATATCAGATATTTTTATAACCTTCCCCATATATTTAACAACAGCTTTTATTTTATCTTGCCATGTTCCGTCAGGGGGATAATTAAACTCCCTAATTTCTTCTCTATTAGCTTCAATGGGATTTGTTTGTACGGGCTGTTCAGGACTCTCGATAAGTTCTAATCCTTTCGATAGGAATGCAATAACAGCGTTGGCTTCATTTATCTCTTGAGTTCGTTTTTGCTGTTGTATAAACGCTTTCTTATCTTCTTCATGAAGACGTTCAAGTTCTTTCTTAGCTTCTTGGAAAACTCTTAATTTATCAGCTGAATTCATAAAGTATAGTTAAAGTACAAAATTAATAAATAATAACTTAAAAAACAAGTAAAATTAAACAAATAATTAAAATAAAAGAAAAAATAATATACATTTATGCTAAACCTTGAGGAGACGGCAAAGTTTGATTTTGCAGGACTTTATTAAATAGCGGCGTCTTGTACTGAGCAACCCTAGCCATATCGATACTTTGCATCGTAAATTATCAAATGCTGAACGTTAAGTATAAGATAATAAATTAATTTGAAATTTGACACTGAACATTCACCCTTCCCACACCCAATACCGGGTTTTTCGTACCTTTGCGGTCAATTTCAACGCATGATTTTTCCAATTGTAGCCTATGGCGACCCGATTTTAAGAAAAGTAGGTAAGCGCATTACACCCGATTATCCCGGACTAGCTACCCTTATTGAAGATATGTGGGAAACCATGTATGAAAGCAATGGGGTAGGGCTGGCTGCTCCGCAAATCAATAAAGACATCCGGTTGTTTGTAATCGATAGTGCCCAGATATTCGATCACCTCGAAGAATCTGAAAAGCATCTGCTATCACAAGGTCCTGGAATAAAGAAGGTGTTTATAAATGCCAAAGTAGAGGCATTGGCCGGAAATGAATGGGCGTATAATGAAGGTTGTTTGAGTATCCCCAAAATTCGGGAAGATATTTATCGCCCAGAAGAAGTGACCATTAGCTATGCTGATGAAAATTTTGTTCAGCATACGGAAACTTATAAGGGTATTACCGCCCGCGTAATTCTGCACGAATACGATCATATTGAGGGGAAATTGTTTATCGATTATCTGAAACCGTTTCGCCGGAAATTGATGCAGGGTAAATTGAAAGATATTAGTAAGGGTAAGATTAAGGTTGATTACAAAATGATATTCCCGGGGTAATGAAATATGTACTCTTTTTAATTATATGTATCAACACTTCCTTCCTTCATGCGCAGGACACTGCGGTAATGGTAAATCAACGAGCATTCACCCTGGCCGAAGTGGTGGTTCGAAATAATTTCGACTATAAAACTGTTTTAACCACCATACAGGAGGATACCACTTTTTATAAGGCTTTCAGAAATCTCCACATCATCGGATTCAGTTCGTACAATGATATTCAGTTATTAGATAAGCAGGATAAGGTGAAAGCTTCGTTGTTTAGTAAAACCCGCCAGCATCGGATAGGCAACTGCCGATATATGGAAGTGTTGGAAGAGAAAACAACCGGTGATTTTTACAATAATAGGCATCAGGTTAATTACCTCACTGCAGAATTATATGGCTCCCTGTTTTTTACCAAAGACACGATTTGCGGAGAAAATAATTGGGTAAAAGGGCGCACCATTCAAGCTTCGGGTAAAACGGGATTGGAAAAGCACAAAGAGCAATTGAAAATGCTGTTCTTTAATCCAGGGAAAAAAATTCCGGGAATTCCATTTATTGGCGATAAGCTCGATTTGTATGATGAGGCTGCCCATGAACTGTACGACTATCGCCTGGATGTAGAAGAGTTAAGGGGCAATCTGGTGTATATTTTTTCCATTACCCCCAAAGAAAATCTGGGATCCTTGAAGAACGACCGAGTGGTGGTAGACCGGATGGTAACCTGGTTCGATATGAAAACAATGGAAGTGCTTGCCAGAAATTACGCACTCAGTTATAAAGCAGGGGTGTATGATTTTGATGTAAGTATGGAAGTGGAAATGACTCGTTACAAGCAGTGGATAGTGCCTAAGATATTACGCTATAAGGGAAATTGGGATGTAGTATTTAAGAAGCGGGAAAAAGCCATTTTTACGGCTACTTTGTTTAACTATACCAACTAAAAAAGGGTTACCCTCTGGCAAACCCTATCCACTATCTTTTGTAGATTTTTTAAGTAATCACAAGATTAAATTCCGTCTAGATAGGCTTGTAATTTTGCCAAAGAAACTTTTTCGGGCTCCAATTTAATAATACAACTAGCGGAGGTTAATTTGCTCACTTCTTTCTCGCTCAGATAGTAACTAGTACCAATTTTTGAAATAGAAACGATTTTAATTTCAGCACCCGGTGGTAAGAGTTCGGTTTTGAAGGAGCGGGTAGCGTAATCAAAATCGAGTTTAACCACTGTTTTCTGATTTTTATAATAGGCAAATACAGCGGTATTTTTATTAGTATAATTGGATGAAAAATAGGTGGTTAACTTGATTTTATCGCTTGCATTCACTACCACATTTCTCTGTATGCTTACCCAACGTAAACTGGATAATGTTATTTGATAACCTGTTAAACGAGGGTTGCCAGACTCCCAGAAAAGTGGGATGGCAGCTGCATATGCATCCGGCTTCCATTCGAAATTAGGATCTGTTACATTATAGTCGGGAGTTGGATTGGATTCTTTTGCATAAAATTTACGCATATCGTTCTTTGGGTCGGCACCTGTTTCAATCCATTTTACTACATAACTACCACCGGAGGCAATACTTAATTCTTTGCCATCTTTTAAAACCCTGATAAAGAAACCACCGGCAGATTCCATCAGTACACTACCTGATTGTGTGCTTCGCAAGCACTTAATCAAATCACCCGTTCTTCTGATGCGAAAAATCTGAATTTCTGCAGTTCCTTCGGGTTTTACCGGAGTAATTACGCCATTTTCAACGGAGGTAAAAATGCCTTTTGCAAAGGAGATGCGAAAGCTATCATTGCCGCCAACTTTAATTTCACTGAGGGTGTTTTCTAAATTGATGGTTTCCGTTTCAACAGCCGGCATTACATCATTTACAATTGTATTTGCCGCATCGGTTGGTTTTAGTGAGGTAGACCAAACCGTATCATTCAAGGGATTATTCGGGTATTGTGTAAATTCTCCTGAAACCTCTTTTGTACAAGAAGTTCCTCCAATGAATGCAAACCCTGCCAGCAATATAAATCCTATGTATGATGCGTGCTTCATGGTCGATTGATTACTAATTAGATACGATCTGTTTCGTTTTCGTTGCCTGTTATTTACGGTTTAAACTCCATCTTACCCCCATTAATACCCCTGCCGTACCAAATTTTTGCTGATAGGGCATAGTTCCGGAAGTGATGTTGTCTATCGAATGTTTATAATAAGGTTCTACAAATAACTGCATATCGTTACTCAATTCTTTCGTGATGTTGATGCCAGCATAGAGGCCTAGTCCCAACTTACTCTTGTACACCTGCGATCCTTTTTGCACAGGCACTACGGCAAGACTGGAATCTAAAATTACGCCTTCATACCAGGAGGAAACATTCAATATAACCCCCGCGTTTATACCTACTTTCACACTGCCTCTTCCAAATTGATATCCCAATAGAATAGGAATGTCTATTGAACGATGGCGGTTCTTTTCTACTTTGTTTTTGAAGCCTATACTTTGAACTATACTGGTATCTTTTATAGTTACAGTATCGCCCGGTGCCCGGATAATGGTTCTTACTGTAACAACTGTGGTTAATTTGATTTCATTTTCACTCCGGTAAACATACCGCTGATTGATCTGGGAATATTGTAATCCGGTAGTCAATTGCAGATGGTTATTCAGCGGCTTCACCAAACGAACACCGGCTGTGTATCCTACCTGCATGTGTTCTGTACTGTCTTTCTGCTTCAGGTATTGTTGACTGGCAGAAATATTATTAACAGTTTGCAGCGAATAGTCGGGAGAGATATAAGTATCTGCGTACCAGTCTTTATTAAAATCATCCCATTTATTTCTACTTCTTACGGTTGGGCAGTTGATTTTAGGTAAGTTAAGTTGGTGGTTATTCAGCGCAGTAATTTCTTGATTGCTCGGGTAGCCATTCCTTTCCATCGCAATGGTTGGGTAAGGATGAGCTAATTTTCTGAATCCTTCTGTATTATCTTGGAGATTTGAATTGGCATAAACAGGTAAAATATTTTCTGCTTGAACATTATCTTCCGTACCATTCATTGCAGAGCCAGTAGGTTTTTTGGCTGCATTGGGAACCTGGAAGCCGGATAGTATGGACTGATTATTTTTTTGTTTTTTGATAAATAGGCCGCCGGCTTTGGGTAAATAAGCACCCCCATGATTCTCAGATGCTACATTATCCTGAGGAGGAAGGCCGTTGTTACTGGAGGAGTTATCGGTAACAGGAGGAATGGTTGCATTTTCTAAATCCTTACCCGGAATTACTGCCGGAGCATTAGCAGGTTCCATTTCTGGGCTGGGTACATTTTTCTCATGCGAAGAATCCCGTAACACCTGCGTACCCGTTTTCGTTTGCTGATTGCGGAAATAGTTCTGGTATAAAACATAAGAGGCATAGATGCCACCCAGAAATAGTAAGCCCATGATGGCAGCAGCCATTGGGAATCGCATCCAGTAGAAGAATTTGCGATCGTCTTTTTCCTTGGGCTTCACCCTATCCCACATATCTTCCGCCACCGGCGCTTCAAAATTACCCAATTGGGTTTGGAAGTGTTGATCGAATTGGGTATCCGATATCTTATCCCACATTCCGGTAGATACCGGTGCGGTAACATCAGCCAAATTGCTGCCAAAATGTTGATCAAATTGGGTATCGGCTATTTTGTTCCACATTCCGGTAGATACCGGCGCGGTAACATCAGCCAAATTGCTGCCAAAATGCTGATCAAATTGGCGATCGGCAATTTTACTCCACAACCCCTCAGCAACGGGTACTTCAAAGTTGTTGAATAACTTACCGGAATGCTGATCCAACAAGGCTCCTGCTATCTTGTCCCACTGTTCTTCCCCAACAGGTACTTCCCTGTTTACCAGGCTGGCACCAAAAAATTGATCCAGTCGCGTA
>JAPLEI010000136.1 GCA_026391195.1 Bacteroidota bacterium
CAACGAAAGATCAAGGGAAAGGGCAGAGGACTAATGCGGAGAATAGTTATTGTTATAACTAGCATAGTCTTTAGTTCACCTCTGCTTTTCCTTTGAAAATTTACAAAAGTTTTTAAGAATATTCAAAGTAAAGGCATAGTCACCGCGAATGAAATGAGTGGGACTGTGCGGTTTGAAAGTTATGTTTTATTTGTGTAGGCAGATATTGATAATAAAGAATATCGTTCAAGCCGCACAGTCTCTCCGCTAACGCTACGGTGACTATGCGGGGAACGGAAGCCGCACAGGCTCACACTCACGTTGGTTTGAATGAAATCACACTCAAACTCACACGCACGCTGTTCTTTCCTAGGCTTCAAAATACGCCACCGTTCCACCTACCCATGATTTGTCTTTATTGTATCGCACCCCAATCATTTTACCCTTACTTAATCGGGCCAAATTATTAACGGCAACGGGGCGGGGGGCACCTTCCTTCCAGAAAAAAAATAATCGAATTTCCGCCTTGGCAGGTCCATCCGGGGTTTGGATGGCATCAGCATAATTTACTTTGCGCTGTAAAATCCAATTGGATGGGTCCTGAATATTTTCCAGATCTGAAAGCGTGAGGTCAATGATTACGCCCTGACCGGCAAAAGAGAAAAGTGGCTTGAGCACATAATTTTCTAAATCATCCGGCCACTGTTTTAGGTCTGATAAAAACCGGGTTTCGGGTACATATCGATGTTGTATAAAGGGAAGTGTATGTTTACTGATGCGATAAAACCAATTGGGATGTGGCACCCACTCAACATCCAGCGCTTCGAATAGTAGTTTCCCTTTTTCCTGCACTGCGGCAGGTTGTTGTTGCAGCTCATCAAAAATGATGCGGTTATAGATTCGGGTAACCCGAATTTTTTTTCCATTTTTTCGGTAAAACAACTGTTGCCCTTCTTTTTCCAGTTCGGTTATGCAAACAATAGAAATTCCGGTATACTCTTCGGTGCAATAAAAGTCGATGCGGGTTTTTTGGCGGTGCGGAAATATTTCCAACAGTATCACCGATTCAGGAGCATGTTTACCCACAATCATTTCCTGTAAAAATTCCCGATACGATTTGGGATCATATCCCTGCAGGTAGGTAGAAAAACCGGGTGGAATGGAAAAATGTCTTCTGGTTACCTGCTCATGCCAAAGCTGGTATCCGAATAAACTGGGAAACCCCTGCATCTCTATCAATCGGGGTTCGTATACACCCGGTGTTTGCTCGCAGATACCAAAATCGAATACAAGGCACTGTGGATGCGCATCTTGATTCGGAACCGAATAGTTGGTGGGAATGGCCGATTCGCTTTGTTGCATAAAATACGGAGCCGTAATCACATCGATGATATGTTCACAGGCTTCCAGCATCTGATCGCGAAATACTGCCGGAATAAACAGGGGCGTTTCTGCCACCCGAAAATCCAGCGCTCCGGGATAGGGGCCCTCCAAATCTTCGAGATATTGTCGATAGGCGGCTTCGCTAAATTTTTCATTGAATTGTTTGCGAAGTTCCTGTATCATGCTGCCAGTTTTGAATAGTAATTTACTAATAAATTTTCAATTACTCAGGAAGCAGCTTTTTCTATCAACGTTTCTGTTGCTAGGTTTAAAAAATTGGGTATTACATGGTGGTAGGTCCATAAAATTTTATCAGCATCCTGCAAGTGTTCCACCATGCTCTGCCATTTGGCTTCGCCATGATTTTGAATTATAGTAGCTTTTTTATCTTCCCGCTGCAAATACATCTGCATACCAATGGCATCCGCTTCGGGATGAAACTGAGTGCCAATAAACCATTGATTAAAACGAACGGCCATAATGGCTCGCTCATAAGGTACATGGGGGCGATTTTTTTCTATCGCCAGAATGGTAGCGCCCAGTGCCCGAATGCGGGGATAGTCTGGTTCAATCACCTGATAATCTCGACTGTCTACACTGTAAAACGGATCACGCAATCCAGCAAATATCGGCTCCTCCAATCCATGTTCCAACATATGAATCGGAAAGATACCAAAGGCAGTAGATTTTCTTTTACAAACATTTCCAATGCCATAATGCCGGCAGGCCAATTGAAAACTATGACAAATAAACAGCACATGTTTGGCCGGACCAGTTGCACGCTGGTTGTATTGCTCTACAGCATCTAACCATTCAAAATAACGTTGCTCCCAAGGTTCTTTTTCAGAAGATAGGGGTGAACCCGGACCACCACTGGAAATATATACATCAAACTCCAATGAGGGTAACTGCATTTGCAGGCGCACTTCAAACACTTCTACTACGATGGGCAGGGCATGCTGTACACTCCATTCCTGCATCAACGCATGTAAACACCGCATACCCTCGTTGGGAACCCCCTCGTATAGGTCTAATAGGGCAATACGAATAGCGGAAGATGATTCGGCAGAATTGATAAAGTCCATTATTGGAAATAACTCAGATTGGTTTTCGAATTAATCACCAGCAGGGTTTCATACATCAGTCGGATGGTATCTTCAATATCCTTTTTGTGCAGCATTTCTACCGTAGTATGCATGTAACGCAGGGGAATAGAAATCAATACAGACGGACATCCATCATTTGCATATGCAAAGCTATCGGTATCTGTGCCGGTGCTTCTGCTGAGTGTGCGGAATTGTACGGGGATATTTTTCTGATCGGCCACTTTCTCAACCAGCTGCAATAGTTTATTGTGAATTGCCGGAGCATAAGCGAGGGAAGGACCTTTTCCGCAGATAATATCTCCTTCAATTATCTTGCTGATCATGGGGGTGTTGGTATCATGGGTTACATCGGTAATGATGGCGATATCGGGTTTAATGCGACGGGCAATCATTTCGGCACCTCGCAATCCAATCTCTTCCTGCACGGCATTCACTACATATAAACCATAGGGTAGCTTTTTATTGTTTTCTTTCAGCATGCGGGCAACTTCGGCAATCATAAATCCACCCACGCGATTATCGAAGGCGCGGCCAATCAAATGGTCATAGGCCAGTTCATCAAATCCTTCTTCATAGGTAACTACAGCACCAATATGGATTCCCAGGGCTTCCGCCTCTTTTTTGGTGCGGGCACCACAGTCTAGGCAGAGGTTATCCACCCGTGGATTGGTTTCTTTTTGATCGGGTGTTGATAAACGGGTATGAATGGCAGGCCAGCCAAATACGGCTTTAACCGGACCTTTCTTTCCATGAATCCATACGCGTTTTGCCGGGGCCACCTGATGATCTACACCGCCATTGCGTTTGAGGTAGATAAGGCCCTGCTCATTGATATAGTTTACAAACCAGCTGATTTCATCCGCATGGGCTTCAATTACTACTTTAAAGGGGGCTGTAGGGTTGATAACGCCCACCGCGGTACCATAGGGGTCGGTGATAAAAGAATCTACATATGGACGAATATATTCCATCCATAATTTTTGTCCACCACTTTCAAACCCAACCGGAGAGGGGGTATTGATGTAGTTTTTTAAAAACGCCATGGAATGGGTGGAGAGGATGGTTTTTTGTTTCTTCTTGCCGGTAGATGATTTGGCCATGGTACTTAGTTGATTAATAAATGGGCGATGATGCCAATGCCTGCTTTCAGGGGAATCAGTCCGTCTATTACCCACAGGTAATGAACTACGGAGCGATGCCTTGTAAGCGATTGGCATGCAAATATCAGTAAAACCCAGGGAATAGTGTTCAGCAGGGCATAGTATGGTGGATAACCTGCGGTGAAACAGGGGTAAATTTCTGCAATTACACCCATTGCCGCCAGGGGAAGGATAATCCGGCGGAGAAGTTGGCCTGGTCCTACACGAATCGCCCAGGTTTTAATTTGAAGATTATGGTCGGCCGAATAATCTTTCACGTCGAATAAAATACTCAATGCCAGCATAAACAATCCTTGTTGCAGCAACAGCAGGAGGGCAGGGGAGGAAGGGATATAAATTTGATGGAGACTGGCAGATGCCCACCATTCGGGAATTAGGGTTCCTATTCCACCCCATACGAGTGCAATGATCAGCGGTTTTAGCCACCCATATTTGCGTAGGTTGAATGGGGCTTTTCCGGGCTGAATACCTCCATAATATAAGGATGCCAGCAGTGGAAAAACGATTGCCGGCCAAAGGGAACACAAAGAGGCAGGAAACAGGGAAGGGAGTAGTTGCCAAGTTGCAATGAGAAGTAGAAAGGTTAGTATGGCCTGACTTACCCGAATCCGCCCGGTATAGCGGCGGTACCATTGCATTCTTTCATCGCCTGCTTCGGTGGAGGCATCAAACAGGTAAGCATGGGAATAGTAGAGTAAGGTTGCTGAGAAAGTGGCGAGGTAAAACCAGGGGCTGGCAAACGGAAGGCCTAATACGATGGTAGTTTGCCATTGCAGCGCCAATACAGAAATACCATAAAAAAAATTACTGAAAACAACCCAGCGCAGGATGCCCGAGATACGCATTTATCTTAGCAGGATGATGGGGGGAGAAACGAGGGTATCGCTGATATTCTTGCCTCTATCTCGCAACCAGAACTTGAAAGTGGCGGTATCGTTTTTATTGCTGCATCCCCCAATTACCGGATAGCCTTGCACGTTGGCATTGTAGGCAAAACCGATTTCTAAAATGCCAGCTAAATTAGGAGTAGGAGTAAAGTCGGGCACTTGATTGGGTGAAATAAATTGTACACCAGGAGAATTGGGACAAGTTTTAGAAATTTTTTGCACCCACATTGTATCCTGAATATCGCCTTCTTTGTCGGTAAAGTTAATCTCGAAACGAAGCAGCTCACCGGTTTTTAATGAAGTGCTGCTTATGTTTTTAAAACTGATTTGCGGTTTCGTATTATAGGTAGATTTTCCGCAACCTCCGAAAAGGAATACCGTAAGCACGGTAATAAGTAATATTTTTGCGCTTCGGATGCTCATAAATCAAATTTAGTAAAAATAGTACAATACCCGGGGTAGTCTATGGTGGATGTTAACAATATTTTCTCTGTTTCTACCCCTGATTTTGCTGCCCTGTGCCGCGAAACCTTCGAATTTCAGTATACCGGCAATCCGTTATACCGGGAATGGTGCAAGCGGCTGGGCCGGGATACTTCCAACATAAGATACATAACCGATATCCCTGCGCTGCCTATTGCTTTTTTTAAGCAGGCAAAAGTGCATACTACCGAGTTTACCCCGCAGGTTGTTTTTGAAAGCAGCGGCACCACGGGGCAACAGAGCAGTTATCATGAGGTAAAGGATGTAAACCTATATGAGCAAAGTTATAGCCAGGGGTTTCGACTTTTTTATGGCGAGCCGGCAAGCTGGTGCATCCTCGCATTATTGCCCTCCTATTTGGAGCGGGGGAATTCATCGTTGGTGTATATGGTGAATGGACTAATGCACCAAAGTAAGCACCCGCTGAATGGGTTTTATTTGAATAATATGGCCGAATTGGCGGATAGATTGCGGCAAGTAGAAGCGGTAGGGCAGCGAACCTTATTGATAGGGGTTACCTATGCTTTGCTCGATTTTGCCGAGCAGTTTCCTATGCCTTTACAGCATACGGTGGTAATGGAAACGGGCGGCATGAAGGGCCGGCGGGAAGAATTAACGCGTGAACAGGTGCATGAATTGTTACAGGAGGGGTTTCAGATAAAGCAGGTACATTCCGAATACGGGATGACGGAGTTGTTGAGTCAGGCTTATTCTTTGGGTGCTGGCCGATTTCAGGTGCCCCCCTGGATGCGGGTTTGGGTGCGGGATGAGCGGGATCCTTTGTTGGTGAGAACAGAGGGGGAGGGTGTATTGCAGGTGGTAGATCTTGCGAATCGGTATAGTTGTGCCTTTATTGCCACGGATGATGTTGGCCGGGTGTATGCCGATGGCAGTTTTGAGGTTTGGGGCCGCAGAGATCATTCAGATTTGCGGGGTTGTAGTTTGTTATCTGTATAGCGAAAAACTTGGCACAAAAACCCCGAAGCACTATATTTGCACCCCGACTGATGAAATCACCTGAATAGATTTTATCCTAGTTATTGTCGGTTTTCTGCCCAGATGGCGAAATTGGTAGACGCACTGTGTTCAGGTCGCAGCGCCTTCACGGGTGTGCTGGTTCGAATCCAGTTCTGGGCACTGTTATTTTATAAAATAATAATGGTCGTTGGAAACAATATTCCGGCGGCCATTATTGTTTTAGGAGCTTTCTCAAATCGGCTATGATTTCGTCAGAACGGCTCCCAGCAAAGGGCACTGTTATTTTATAAAATAATAATGGTCGTTGGAAACAATATTCCGGCGGCCATTATTGTTTTACGAAAGATTTCTATTCAAAACGCTGATTAAAAGTTTCTTTACCGTTTCCATTTCTTCGGCTTTACTTGACGCAACAAATAAAGTTAAACTTGCCAATGCTTCATTACTTATAATAGGATGTTGTTGTCTATTGGTTAATAGACCATTATTTTCAAGAAATAATAAAAAGCAGGCGGCTGCTATGCGCTTATTCCCATCTACAAATGCATGGTTTTTTACAATTAGGTAAAGAAGCATCGCGGCTTTTTCTTCGATTGACGGATAGGCATCTTTTTTTCCAAATGCCTGTTTAATTTGTGCAATAGCGCTTTCGAAACTTTTGTCTTTTAGTTTTCCAAAAACAGTTGAATTAAATTCAGACCTCATCTGATCGACCAGCTCCATATATTGCGATTTCGAAGGATATTTTACGTTTTTGGTATGATTTCCAAAACTATCCAATGTTTCATGGTCATAATCATCTAAAAGTTTTAATCCCATTTTAAATTGATGTAGCCAAACATATGCTTCATTAGTATCTAGTTTTTCTTCAATTACTCGGCTTAAAATTCTGATTCCATCATGCAGAATTTTGATTTCCTTATTTTTTTGGTTAAGTCTCTTTTCATTTATAACAACCCCCTCAATTAAATAATCTTTAAGTCTTTGGGTTGCCCATTGCCGAAATTGAGTGCCTCTAATCGATTTAACACGATAACCCACTGAAATGATTAAATCAAGATTGTAAAATTTAGTTTTATATTTTTTCCCATCTGAAGCAGTTGTCAAGGATTCCTTGACAACTGAAATAGAACGTAACTCCTTCTCTTTGAAGCAGTTATTAATATGCAGACTAATGTTTTGCTTAGTTTGTCCAAATAGTTCAGCCATCTGCTGTTGTGTTAACCAAACCGTATCATGCTCAAATTTTACATCTATATGAGTCTTCTTATCCTTCGATTTATAAATGATTATCTCGTTCATTCTGGTAGTTTAATTTTTCATGATCAGCGAATTCAAATTTACTAAAAAGCGGTTTGTGAATTTTATTAAAATGGTAGAATGAAATTTAGTGATAATCTTCAATGATTATGTTCGAACATAGTCTAAATAAGGTCAATTTTATTTAACAATATCCTTCAAATCGGCTATAATTTCATCAGAAAATTTCCCATCGAAGGGCACACAGAGGGCCAGAGTGAGTGCGGGTTTGAGTGTGAAGGAGAAAAATATCCTCACACTCAAACTCAAACTCACTCTTTTTTTTGTGGGTTTGAGTACGAACGCTTCGCTCTGGCCTTTTCTTCACATGCTCCAGAGGCGCACAAGCTCAATCCCATGCTCCAGAGGCGCACAGGCTCTCACTCTGTTTTTTTGGGTGTGAAGGAGGAAAATATCCTCACATGCTCCAGAGGCGCACAAGCTCAAACTCATGCTCCAGAGGCGCACAGGCTCTCACGATGATTATTGGAAAGTATTATCTGAGAATCTCTTAAGTGAACTGTACCCTTTACTAAGGTCATTTCATTCCAAATTGTTTAGTTTGCATGAACGTAATACTCGGAGAAATTTAAAAACTAATTTTGTATTCGGTTTTTCAAATCCATTTGTACATGAAGTATCCTTACAATTAAAATTTCTTTATCTAATAAGGATTGGTAAAATAAAATGTGTTGGCCAGCTCTATAACCTGAAATTGCTGAATCTATTTCCGGATAATTTTTTCCTGTTATTTTGCCATCTGCTAAATCCTGGCAGGTATTTAGCAGCAGATTATAGTAGGTGTCGGCTTGTATTTCAGACCAGTTATCTACAGTGTAATTCCAAATATCCGAAATATCATTAACAGCCTTATTAGTAAGTTGGTATTTAGCCATTCTTTCTCTTGGCAATTTTTAATTTCTCCAGATGCTTTTAAATGGTTTTTACAACATCATCCGCAATTTCGAAATTGGCGGCTTATTCAACAAGGGTTGATGAGCTTGGGACTCCACGAAAAACAATTACAAAATGATAATTCTAGTGCACAAGGCGTGTTAATTAACAAAGCAGGCTTATTATTACCAGCGGAAGTCATTTGCAAACAAGCCAATACGCATCATCATTTTAAAACCCAAGCCTTGCTGATTA
>JAPLEI010000019.1 GCA_026391195.1 Bacteroidota bacterium
GATTCAATACTTCGATATACTGGCTTTGTTTGGACTGAAGAACTAAGAACTTCTACTCTTTCAACCGATAGCTTTTATTATGCTGCGAATGGTCAATTTAAAGTAACAGTGGAAAGAGAAAAGTGCTACGATTCAGCAATGGCTTCTATTGTAGAGTCGGATACTCTTTTCCCGAAAGGGGAACTGAAAATAACCCCCCTGAGCTTAAAGTATGGAGAACAAGCCAACATCTTAGCCGAAGTAAAGAACGCATCAAAGTATCGGTGGGACTTTGGGGATGGTAACAAAACAGCAAATGCTACCAATAAAATGCTGCATAATTATTTCGTTTCAGGCGATTCCATACCTGTTCAGGTTTGGGCTATCAGTGAGAGGAATTGCATCACCAAATTTGTTCAAAAAATTAAGGTTGCCAGAAGAGATTCAGCGGCCATTCCCGATTTTTCTTTTACCGGTAATTTGAAGGACTGGAACATCTTTCCTTCCCCCTTTAAGGACCATTTAAAAGTTAGTGTGATTATGCAAAAAGCAGAAACTGTAAAGATTGATATGTTCACTCCGGATGGCTCATGGCTTCGCACCTGGAGTTTCTCGGGGGTTGCGGGAGAGAACTTATTCTCATTCGATAAGCTGTATACTCTCCCGGGGGCAGTCACCTATTTGTTTGTGGGATGGTATAACGGCGAAAAACATTTTGCACAGGTAACTAAACTATAGCTATGGAATTCGAGATTATTCACAAACGCAAAAACTACTTCATTTTGGAACATTGTCAAACATATAATAGCAGCCGGTCGGTAAACCCTACCACCTTTAAAGCAAGATGGGCTTCCTGCAACTTTATCTTGAGAAACTATTTATTACTGATAATACTGGTATTCTTAGCACAAAGCTGTAGTAGCGACTATAAAGACTTCTTGTACAATGCACCAACACCTTATTTGCTGCTAAGCAAAGACACGGTTGTTACCAGGGAGAAAGACTATCTGAATATCAACCAAACCGACAATGGCAAGGTGTATATGAAAACAGCTAACTGGCAGCAGCAATTAAATATTCAAATTTTCGATTCCAGCGGGAAGGTTCATTTTAAATACATGGGGGCTCAGTTACAGAATAATCAACCGCTGATTGTTGCCGGTGACAGTACCTGGGTGTTTATTGCTGTTGATACCGCAGGCCTGTACAAAGTTGATTTACAGATCACTGATCAGTTGGGCAAAACCACTAAACAATCATTATTCGTAAAAAGCCTGGCAAATAAGGCACCTGTGGCCAGTCTTTCTGTTACCCTAATTGACAGCAGCCAAATAAACAACTGGACATACAATTTAGATGCTTCTGCTAGTAAGAAGTCGGACGGAAGTATTATCAGCTTCATTTACAATATAAACGGTCAAGCCATCACCTCGAGCAAAAATGCAATCCGGTGGACTTTCCACGAGCGAGGATGGCAACTAATATCACTTTTTGTAACCGATGATCTCAAGCGGCCTTCCGATTCTACCATTCAAAAACTGTTTATCCAATGAGAAAGATTTTATTTTCTAGTGTTTTTTCTCTTTTGTTTCTGTTTTCCGGTGCTCAGGAACCAAACCCAATTATCACAGCATTTCCCTCACTCAAAATATCTGCAAGCAGTAGAGGTTTAGGAATGGGCAATTGCGGGATTGCTTCAGCTGACGACAATCAGCAATTATTCTATAATGTAGCGAAGTCAGCGTTTACAACTTATCAGCACAAAGCCTCTGTAACCTACTCACCTTATTTAACAGGCATCAGTAAGGACATAAAGTTTTTAAATGCCAGCTATTTGACCGCCTTGTCAAGCTCATCCACGCTAGCAGTGAGCTTAAACTATCTTTCTCTCGGATGGAACGCTTCTAAAGATGATAACGGAGCAATCATATCCATTAGCAAAGCTGCTGAGTACAATTTAACCGGCAGCTATGCAATAAAACTTACTGGACAGTCTTCTCTTGGTGTTTCATTTACATTTCTGGTGAGCCAGCCAACACAGATA
>JAPLEI010000033.1 GCA_026391195.1 Bacteroidota bacterium
GTTATCGGTAGTGTTGGTATTGGATTGCGTCCAATTACCCATAAAACTGCCCGAGGCAGCCCCAAATGTATGCTGGCGGGTATTGAGCAGGCGGTTGAGATGCACGTATAAATACGTGTAGCCGGAGGTGGATTTCTAAGCAGTAATTGTAGGTACAGTCAATCAACTATTCAACATATGGTAAAGAAACCCTCAATAAATCAACGAACCATTCCAACTCATTTTTAATATTCCGACTACTCACCTCTTTATATCTATTATTATTAACCCAATTAACAATTTCTGGTATACTCAATAAATCTCTAAATGCAAATTTACCTTTTGAAGTATAAATTATCATTTCAATATCCCAATTTGAAGGTCCAAAAATAAATTCAACTCTTGTATTATTTTCTTTTTTAAATTCAATAAAATAAGCTAATCCTTTTTCAAAAAAAGAGTGCCTTTTGAAAAATAAAGCAAGAAGTATAATTTCAATTTCATTTATTGCTTCAAGAAAATCTTCTGTCAAACTATTTATTTTGGCCATAACCCTCTGCTTTGCATTAAATTTCTTTCTGCACCATAGAATGTTTGACCAACTGTTCTTGTTGGCCAACTTAATGTCGGTGCTAATTCTGAATTTGGTCTAAACCAAGAAGCATCTTTAAACGTAACTCCTTCTCTTAAATTTCTCCTTATTATAGACATATTTTGATAGTAGTTTGCTTTTGGACTTCCAAGATTTGGAAGGTCATCAAGTATGGTTTGGCTTCTTGGAATTCCTTTCAAATCCTCCATTCTACCAAGGTATTTTATAGTCGTTCTCGTCTTTGCAGCTTCCCCAACACCTATCTTAATTCCCTGCTTAACTAGCTGCTTCAATAACAACCCAACACCGATAAAATCTTCGACATTTACACTACTCAAATCTGCTCTCCCAGAAACAGAAGTATTTGCATTGTTTGCCCTTATCTGTGCAGCCATCAAAATACTTGATGCAGCATTATCATTTGAGCCATCACCAACAAAATTTTCCAGTTCCCTTTGCCCCGCATCTGCCGAGCTTTTTTGCCACCCCTTTGCAGCACTTGAAAACAAATTAAGTTTGTCCGCAGTAGTAGCCGCCGCATTCGTCTTTGAAAGCAAGGTCAAATAATCATCAGGTGAATACCAATTCGCCTGAGTTTTTTTACCACTGGAAGTTGTTAAACCTCCCGAATGCCATTTCCAATTCCTTTGAATTTCTCCATATCCTCCGGGACCCGTGCCTGCAATAACAAAATCTTTGCCACTTTCAGCCTCGTTTTTTCCAGCAACTTTAGGCTCTCCTCCATCCAAATCAATTGCCTGAATCGGTGTATTCCCCGCAAACTGATAAGGCGTATACCAAGGATATTCTTTGGCAATTGGGTCAACAGATAAAAATTTACCTAAACGAGGATCATATATTCTTAGTCCATAATCCTGCTGATTGCCCTCCCCTTTTACTTCATTATCATTCTCCTTGCCATTAAACCCATACCGATACCCCCCACTCAATTTTCTACCGGGCATTTGCATGCCGAATGCATAATAATCCTTCACGGATTGTACATCGGCTTTAAAGTAGTCGGTACTGGTGGTGTTGGTGCTTACCTGCAGCTTTTTATCTGATATCGTTGCAAGTGCATTGCCTAAATGGTTAGATAGTTCAAATATCTGTTTGCCCAAATAGCCAACCTCACGCTGCTTGCTATCGGTGCTTACCGAAGTTACTACTTTTTCTGGTTGATACATGCCTAAACGAGCACTTCCATACAAATGCTGTTCCGACCAGCGTAATTGGGCGGTTTTGCGGTCGTAGTGGTATACGGCAAGAACGTTGCCTGTGGCATCTCTAATATAAATATCAGCATCCGATGTATTCAATGGTGGCCGTGCAGCACACTGAGGGGTACATTGGGCTAGTCCTGCATCAATGATGGCAGAATAATCCCGGTATCGCACATCGGTGTATTCACTTAAGAAAGTGATGGTTTTGCTGGCTTTGTGAACGCTGGGGGTGTTGCTGTTGCGCTCATATA
>JAPLEI010000142.1 GCA_026391195.1 Bacteroidota bacterium
TTTTTATCCATCACGATAAATTTCGTTGCAAATATAATAAAGTTTCACTATAGTGAAACTTTATTATATTTGCAACGAAATTTATCGTGATGGATAAAAATCAGAAATACAGAAAGATAGTATTTTTTAAAAGTTATTTTCAATACTTCTTTAACCAACAATCAAAAAAAGTAAAAAAAAATTGTTTGGACCTTTGATTTGATTGAAGATTTACAAATAGTTCCGGAAACTTATTTTAAACACATTGAACATACGGATGGCCTTTATGAAATACGTGTTCAAATAGGCAGTGATATTTTTCGAATCTTCTGTTTTTTTGATAAAGGAAACTTAGTTGTTTTAGCAAATGGTTTCCAAAAGAAAACCCAAAAAACGTCTAAAAAAGAGATTGAATTGGCCCTTAAAATAAAAGCAACTTATGAAAACGAAAAATAAGAATTTAACAACCCTAGAAGAGTTTAAAGAAAAAAATTACGGAAAGCGGGGTACAAAAAAGCGTGATGAACTAGAAGCAGGTTATGAAAGTTTTAAATTAGGTGCATTAATACAAGATACCCGCTTAGAAATGGGTATGACTCAGGAGCAGCTTGCGGAAAAAGTTGGAACCACTAAATCCTATATATCTAAAATTGAAAACAATATAAAAGAAGCTCGTATTTCTACTCTTCAAAGAATTGTTGAACTTGGTTTTGGGGGACAACTAGAATTTTCGATAAAAATCTAATTTTCAAAAACAAGGCAAAAGAACCCACTAATAGATTATAAAATACCTAAAAATATATCCCCTTCAATAGGTAAATCAAAAATGCCCCAATCGATTGGTCGATTCCAAGTAACATTCCTATTTTTCGCTTTTAATTTATTTTACTGGGACATTTTTATTACCTTTTCAAAAAAAGTCTTGCCCCGTATTTTATTTTTTCTCTTTGCCCTCTTCTGTGCTATTTCTGTTCACGCACAAAATAATAAGCGCGCGTTTGAACCTTTTGCTCAAAACATTTCGGGTAGTCCATTAACCATCCGCTTGGTTCCCATAACTGCCGGAAATTTTGTAATGGGTAGTGATGAATCCGAACCCAATCGACAGGGTGATGAAGGTCCGCAAAAAAAAGTGACCCTGGCTGCTTTCTGGATGAGTGCGTATGAAATTACCCGAGACTTATATGATATTTTTCTGAAAGACGAATCCACCTCCATCAATGTAGAAGCAGATGCCGTTACCCGCCCCAGTGCCCAATATGTTGACTTATCATGGGGCATGGGAAAAGAGGGAGGCTATCCGGCAAATAGTATGAGTCAGTATAATGCCCTGATGTTTTGCAAATGGCTGTATAAAAAGACCGGTATTTTTTATCGGCTACCTACCGAAGCAGAAAGGGAATATGCATGTAGAGCTGGAACTACCACGCCCTATTATTTTGGTAAAAAAAAAAAAAAAATTGCTGACTATGCCTGGTTTGCCGAAAACAGTGCAGAAAAGTACCATCCCGTTGGGCAAAAGAAACCCAATTCCTGGGGGCTCTATGATATGCTAGGTAATGTATTGGAATGGACCCTCGATCATTATGATGAAAACGCCTATTCGGTTTTAGGCAATACCGATCCTACTGCCCCTCCTACCCTTACCAAATATCCCAAAGCCCTGCGGGGTGGCAGTTTTGAGGATGCGCCCGCCGATTTACGCAGTGCCCGCCGTTTTTATTCCGATCCAGAATGGAACCAGCGCGACCCGCAAATTCCGCGCAGTAAATGGTGGCTAACGGAAGCAAAATATGCAGGATTTAGAATTGTTTGTCCCCTCCAACAACCTGACGCAAATACCGTAGCTTTATTTTTTAAACAATACATCGGAAAATAAACCCTCCATTATGAAAAAACAACCAACCCCACCCTCTAGAAGAACTTTCATTCAACAGGGAACCCTATTGGCAGGATCAATGCTTGCTGCCCCATTGCTTGGCCGTAGTAACTTTTTTTCCGGCGCAGATGATACCATTAAAGTTGCCCTCGTAGGATGTGGTGGCCGTGGTACCGGCGCCGCTATGCAAGCTTTGCAAAGCAAACAAAAGGTAAAACTGGTAGCCATGGCAGATGCATTTAGAGATAACCTCGACAATTGCTATACCGCCATCACCGAAGAATTAGGAAATATCACCAAGGGCGATAAAACCAAACAGGCAGCCATGCTGGATATTCCGGAGGAAAGAAAATTTACCGGATTTGATGGCTATAAAAAAGCGATTGCCCTGGCAGATGTGGTAATACTGGCCACACCCCCCGGATTCCGACCCATTCATTTTGAAGAAGCCATCCGAATGGGCAAACATGTATTTATGGAAAAGCCCGTAGCTACTGATCCTGCCGGTGTTCAAAAGGTATTAGCTACCGCTGCACTGGCGAAAGAAAAGAAACTGAATGTGGTAGTGGGTTTACAACGTCATTACCAAGATTCTTACCGTGAACTTTTTAAGAGAAAAGAATTAATCGGAGACATCACTTCAGCGCAAGCCTGGTGGAACAATGATGGGGTTTGGGTTCGTCCACGCAAAGCCAACCAAACCGAAATGGAATACCAAATGCGCAACTGGTACTATTTTAACTGGCTTTGTGGCGACCATATTACCGAACAACATATCCATAATTTAGATGTGATCAACTGGTTCAAAGGTGGCTATCCAATAAAAGCCCAGGGCATGGGGGGCCGACAAGTGAGAAAGGGTAAGGAACATGGAGAAATTTTCGACCACCACTTTGTGGAGTATCAGTATGCTGATGGTTCTATCTTAAACAGCCAGTGCCGCCATATTCCGGGAACTATGAGTAAAGTGGATGAATTGCTGATCGGCACCAAGGGAAAAATTTTTACAGGCAAAGCCAGCATAGTTGATCATGCCGGAAACAGCCTCTATCAGTTTGATAACAAAAAGAAAGAGCGCAACCCCTATCAAACGGAGCATGATGAATTATTTGCTGCCATTGCCAAAGGAGAATATCAATTTGCCGATGCAGAAAATGGCGCAAAAAGTACCATGACTTCCATCTTGGGCAGAATGGCTACCTATTCCGGACAAATAATTGAGTGGGATAAAGCGATTAATTCGGGATTGGATATGAGTCCTAAAGTATATGACTGGAATGCCGCACCTCCCGTTTTGCCAGACAGTGATGGATTTTATCCAGTAGCGGTGCCTGGGGTTACCAAATATTAAACTTCTGTTTATTTTGTTTAAAAACCTGCTAATCAATCGCAGGTTTTTTTATTAAATATAGCCTATCTTTCAAACGATAAATCAGTACCTTAGTAATCTTAAAAAAAATACACTGCATGATACTTCGAATGCTTTTTTTACCCTTACTATGTGTTCCGGCATTGCTTTTTTCGCAAAAGCCATATTTCACCACTAAACCGGCAGAGGATACCTTTTCAATAGTCAATTATTATAAACCCCTATTGTGGAGAAATGTAGGTCCTGCCCGGGGTGGCCGATCTGTTACAGCAACGGGAGTTCTCGGCAATACCCAGGTATATTATATGGGTACCACGGGTGGCGGTATTTGGAAAACAGAGGATGCCGGAATTAGTTGGAAAAATGTATCCGATGGTTACTTTAAAACTGGATCCGTGGGTGCGGTAGCCGTAGCACCTTCCGATGCCAATGTAGTGTATGTAGGAATGGGAGAGCACGCTCCGCGCGGAGTTACTTCCTCTTATGGAGATGGTATCTACCGTTCAACGGATGCAGGAAAAACCTGGAAACACCTGGGTTTAGAACTCACTCGTCAGGTAGCAGCTATTCGCATTCATCCCAATAATACTGAAGTAGCTTATGTGGCTGCACAAGGTCCTATTCATGGTGCATCCCCAGATAGAGGAGTTTTTAAAACAGAAGATGGCGGAAAAACCTGGAAGCGTCAATTGTATGTAGATGAGAATACGGGTTGCGTAGATTTAGCCATGGATCCCACAAATCCCCGAATACTATATGCAGCTATGTGGGAGTATAAACGTCTGCCGTGGCAAGTAATCAGCGGAGGAAAGGGTTCGGGATTATACAAAAGCAAAGATGGTGGAGATACCTGGGAAAAAATTCATACCGGTCTGCCCAAAGAAATGGGTAAGATGAGCATCAATGTGGCAGGTGGTCAACCCGATAAACTCTACCTCGTTTTAGAAAGTGATTCAGAAAAAGATCAAGGAGGTTTATTCGTTTCTACCGATGCAGGTGCCCATTGGAAAGTGGTTAGTAAAGATCACCGACTGGTGCAAAGGGCTTGGTATTATATTGAGGCAGCTACCGATCCGCAGGACCCTAATACAATCTATGTGTTAAACTCACCCGCTATTAAGTCGATTGATGGCGGAAAAACCTGGGAATCATTTCGGGCTCCGCATGGAGATTACCATCAACTTTGGATAAATCCAAACAATACCAAAAATATGATTGTCGCTAACGATGGCGGTGCGGCTATCTCATTAAATGGAGGAGTAACCTGGTCGTCGCAAGACAATCAACCTACAGCTCAGTTTTATCGGGTAAATGCCGACAACCTTTTTCCGTATAATTTATATGGCGGTCAGCAGGATAATACTTCCGTAAAAATTGCCAGTATGGGTAATTCATGGGGAGGAAGAATTTCGGAAAGAGACTGGAGTTATTCTGCAGGAGGTGAATCCGCCTTCCTAGCTTTTGATCCCGACCAACCCGAACTGGTGATGGGAGGTAGTTATCAGGGAACCATTAGTTTATTGAATACCAAAATACAGGACGATGTAGCCGTTATGGAATATCCAGTACAATTTCAAGCGCTGGAACCGAAAAACATGACCTATCGCTTCAACTGGAATGCTCCCATCACGCATTCATTGCATGAAAAAGGGGTATTTTATCATGCAGGAAATCGATTATTTAAAACGGTGAATTTGGGTAAAAGCTGGACGGCCATCTCACCCGACCTCACTACGCATGATACCACAAAAATGGGCAAGAGCGGGGTTCCTTATACCAATGAAGGAGCGGGAGGAGAAAACTATTGCACCATCACTTATGTTGCCGAATCGCCACACGAAAATGGGGTTATCTATACAGGCAGTGATGATGGTATGGTGTATGTTACCCGAAATGGAGGAACTGAGTGGACCAATATCAGTCCGGAAGGCATTAAGGGATTTCAAGTAAATGCCATAGAAGTATCTCCGCACGATAAAGCCACTGCCTATATTGCGGTGCACAAGTATAAGCTCAACGATTTTACTCCAATCATTTACAAAACCACCGACTACGGTAAATCTTGGACACGCATCAACACCGGCATCCCCTATGGAGCATTTGTACGGGTAGTAAGGGAAGATAATGAAGTAAAAGACTTGTTGTATGCCGGAACCGAAACCGGATTTTATATTTCTTATTCCGGAGGTAAAAGCTGGCAGAAACTCCAGTTGAATTTACCAATAACTCCCATCACAGATTTAAAACTGCACCAAAATCATTTATTGGCTAGTACGCAAGGAAGGGCGTTTTGGATATTGGATGATTTAACGCCATTTAGAAAAAATGCAGCGACTATTAAGGATTCAGTTAGTTTACTTCCAATTCGAGATGTTTTCCGATTAACTGCCGGTAGTCCACTTAATCAGGTATTTCCCGATGACAAAGACCCTATTACTATCAATACCACCCTGGCCAATCCAGTAACTGGGGCGCATATTTTTTATCATATCCAGCAAAAAGATTCCGTAAAAAAAGTTACGCTCGAAATCTTGGATGCTGCCGGAAATGTAATAAGAACTTACTACCAAGAAACACCCAAAAACAAAACAGGGAATAATCAAGCTGATGCCGATCCTACCATCGATTTGCGAAATGGCCTGAACCGTTTTGTGTGGGATTTACGCCATAAAAATCTACCCACCATAGAGAATGTAGAAATTGAGGGTAGCTATCGGGGCAGATTGGTAGTTCCGGGTACTTATTCGGCAAAACTGACTGTTAATGATAAGCCCTTACCATTACAAAGCTTCCGCGTATTTACTGATCCACGACAAGTAAAGGAGATTCCATCTCTGGTAACTCCGGCAGCTTATCAAGAGCAGGATGCCTTTTTACAAAAAGTATCGAAGGATGTAGAAGACATCCATGTGTCGGTTACCCAGATGCGTAAAATTCAGCAGCAGTTGAAGGATTTTATTAGCAGAACCGAAGACAACGCCAGTTTCAGCGGATTATCGAAAGAAGCTAGTGGATTGCTGACTAAAATAAAAACATGGGAAGAAATTTTGATTCAGCCCAAGTCGAAAACCAATGACGATGTGATCAACTTTGTAAATAAACTCAGTGCCAACTTCATTTTTCTGAAAGGAGAAGCAGAAAGTAATGTTCCGTACATTACGGAGGGACATAAAAAGCGATTTGATGATTTACATGCCGAATGAACCGATTTATTAAATAATGATATCCGCCAGTTTAATGAGCAATGCAGAAAACTGAACTGGAATTTTATCAGCTTCGAAAATTAATTAAACCCCTAACTGAATGAAAATGCAATTGCTAAAACTGATGGTGTGTAGCTTACTGATGGTAATGTTTGCAAATACTTCCAATGCACAACGTTGGATTCGACCAAATGATGTTTATCGACTTACCAATATTTCCTCACCAAAAATTTCTCCGGAAGGTAGCTGGATATTGTATGCACATAGCACCGTTGATTCTGCCAAAGACAAATACCAGAGCAAATTGTATATGGTAAGCAGCGATGGGAAAGAAACGATTTCTCTTACCGAGCAAACCAAGAGTTTTTCCGGAGCCAACTGGAGCCCTGATGGTAAATACATTTCTTTTATGGCAGCCGGAAAAGAGGAGAAAGAAGGCAGTCAGCTTTACTTGCTCGACAGACGTGGCGGGGAAGCCAAACAGCAAACACATATTAAGGGTGAAATCCGCGGCTATCAATGGTTTCCGGATGGCAAAAAAATATTGTTAACTATTAAGGAGTTTAACTATGCGGATACGGCCAAATCAAATGTGAGAAATCCCTATGAAATCGACCGCTATCATTTTAAAGCAGATAATGAAGGATACCTAGATAATCGGAAAACCCATTTATATATCTGGCACCTGGCAGAAAAGAAATTAGATACCCTTACCCGTGGAAAATATAATGAGCAGGATGCCGATATCAGCGCCGATGGAAAAAGAATTGTATATACCAGCAATGTTTCTTCCGATCCCGACAAAAACGATAATACCGATCTGTTTCTGATTGCTGCCGAAAAAAATGCAACACCGGAGGTGTTAACCAGTTTTAAGGGGGGAGATAATAGTCCTAGGTTTAGTGCGAACGGACAAAAAATTGCCTATATCCGAAATGCTTCAGAAGCGGCATTTGATATGTATGATCTGAAATTATTGTGTGTGATTGATTTGGGAAGCAAACAATCGCAGGTGATTTCTGGTTCATTAGATAGATCGGTAGAGCAAATACAGTGGACGAAAGACGGGAATACAATATTGGCAGCAGTAGAAGATGATCGCAACCAACTATTCTACCAATTTTCTCCCGATGGAAAAGAAGTAAAAGCGATTACCCAGGCTAATGGTATTTATAGTTCAATGCATTTGAATGAGAAGGGAGATCGGGTAGCTTTGTATTCGAATTCGCAAGTACCGAATGAAATTTGCATTTGGAAGAATAATCGTTTTGAAACCATTACGCATTTGCAGGATAGTTTTCTGGCTCCTTTAAAAAGAATGCATATCCGCGGTATATCTGCCATCAGTTCAGATAAAAATCAGGTAAATGGCATTTTATATACCACCGATTCGTTGGCCGTAAAACAACCGCTGGTATTGTTTATTCATGGTGGGCCTGTTGCGCAGGATGAGTTTGGATTTGATCTATATCGGCAAATACTCGCAGCATCTGGCTATGCCGTAGCAGCGGTAAACTATAGAGGAAGTAGCGGACGTGGGGGAGCTTATACCAGAAGTATTTATGCCGATTGGGGAAATAAGGAAGTGAAAGATATTCTGGCTATTGCCGAGTCGCTCTGTAAATCGGGTATTGCCGATTCGAACCGTATGGCAATTGCCGGTTGGAGTTATGGAGGTATTTTAACCAACTATACCATTGCAACGGATAAGCGATTTAAAGCGGCGGTTAGTGGGGCAGGTAGTTCATTAACCTTATCATTTTATGGAACCGACCAATACATAACTCAATACGAAAACGAATTGGGAAAACCTTGGGAAAATCAGCAAAAATGGCTCAACTTATCGTATCCTTTCTTTAAGGTAAAGCAGATCAAAACCCCTACCCTATTTATGGCCAGTGAGGATGATTTTAATGTGCCGGTGGTTGGTGCCGAACAGATGTATCAGGCATTTAAATCGGAAGGAATTCCAACGCAGCTAATCATATATCCGAATCAGCACCATGGGTTAAGTGTTCCCAGTTACATTATACATCGCTTCAACGCCCATATCAATTGGTTTAAAAAATATGTAAAATGAGTAAACCCACCCGTGGAACAATTATACTGAATTGGATTGCATTTTTTGCAGTGTTGATGGTGAATGCACTGGCCAATATTTTACCCATCAATGGTTACAATACAGGTCAGATATCTGCCCTCTATCCTAATTATTTTGTTCCCGCTGGCTTTACTTTTTCCATTTGGGGATTGATTTATTTACTGCTTTTATTGTTTACAATAACAATTACTGTATTCGCTGCTTATCAACCTTTTGCCGAACATAAGGCACATGCTTACATCAGTGCAATCAATAGTTGGTATTTGCTCAGTTGTGTATTGAATATTGCCTGGATACTTTGTTGGCACTATTTGATGGCAGGAGCCAGTGTGGTGGTGATGTTATTGATGCTATTCAGTTTACTACAGGTATTTCAAAAAGGAAAAGATAAACTGAAAACTTTTCCACTTCACCTTCAGTTTTTATTAGGTGCGCCCTTTACGGTGTATTTGGGTTGGATAAGCGTAGCCACCATAGCTAATATCACTGCTTATCTGGTAAAATCAGGCTGGCAGGGTGGTCCGCTAGAACAGGATATTTGGAGTGCGATTATGATTACCATTGCAATTGTATTGGCTTTGTTTATTTTATTGCGCTTTCGAGTAGCCGGTTTTGCACTCACGGTTGCATGGGCACTCTGGGGAATTCGTGCTTCACAGGGGCCAGGTTCCGAATTATTGTTACGCATCAGCACAGCAGGCGTAATTACATTACTAGTGGTGGTAGTAATTGAACGAGTAGTTACCTATTTCTTTACTTCGAATAATTTTAAAACGATTGGTTGGTAAGTAATAAATTTAAGCATACAGCATAAAAAAACCTGCAAATTGATTGCAGGTTTTTTTGTGGAGTCGAGGGGAGTCGAACCCCTGTCCAAACATCGCTACCATTAGCTTTCTACATGCTTATTTCATTATTGCTTTTCGGAACCTCACCGGAAATGAACCAACCTATGAAGAACTTAGCTGGATGGTCTTAAGGGGTAGTCACAGCCTTCTGCCCCAGCATTCGCTTTTGTTTTGAGTCGGCGGCGGCACCTGGTAAGCGAACAACCTGTGCGGCGGCCCAAATGGTTACTTAATCACTGATTAAGCAGCCATGGCATACTGAGTATTGCCATTTGAGGTTCGGGTATTCAGATTTAAGTGCTAATTATCCAACGCACTGCATGCTTGCACCAACCGTAACCTATGCTGTCGAAACCAATACGACCCCATAGTAGGCTGAAGCCAAATGCAAATATACGAAAATTGCAGAATTTTTCGGCGAAAATCGACTAACTAATTGTAATACAATCTATTACAAGCACTACTTGAATATCCTCCAAACGTCCAGTCCCAAAGCATATGCCATTAACGACATCAGCAATACAAAGCCGCCAATCTGTGCATATTCCATAAATTTATCACTGGGTTTCTTTCCAGTAATCATTTCATAGAGGGTGAACAATGCGTGGCCCCCGTCTAGTGCAGGTATGGGTAATACATTCATAAATGCGAGCACGATAGAGAATATGCCAGTAAGCGTCCAAAAGCGCTCCCAATCCCAAATGCCAGGAAAAGTATTTCCAATACTAATCACACTTCCCAACGAATCTTTCACAGCAGCTTCTCCCGTAAATAATTGCTTAATTCCGGTAACATATCTTCCTAAGGTTTCCCAGGTATGGGTAAAACCAATTGGAATAGATTCTAATAATGTATACCGCGTAGTGATGGTTTTCATGTAAGTGAAAGGCTGTTTGGGGAAAAACCCAATAGAGCCCTTACTGTTTTCCAAAACCCGGATAGGCAGGGTATCAGTACCCCGCAATACGGTTAATTGCACAATCGAATCTTTATACTTTTCTTTCAAAGGGGTAAGGTCTTGATAATACGGAGTAGGTATCCCATTGAATGCAATGATGGCATCTCCTTTTTGCAAACGGTTAACCGTAAAAATGGCTTCTTTAGAAACAGAGTCAATTACTATGGGAAAGCGAGGAGAAACCATCGAACCTGCCCGGCGGTTAGCCATCAGTTTTTTGGTAAATCCTTCAGGGATAGAAAGGGTAAGCACCGAATCGCCTCTTTGTACTTGTAGGTTTTTCGCTTGCTTAAAAATAATATCCGACTCGAGGGTACCAAAATATTCAATAGGCTGTCCATCGATAGAAATTACATTATCCCCATCCTGCATACCAATACTTTTTGCTGTGGCATCGGTTTGTAAACCATAGGGAATATTCTTTACCGGTAACTGCTCTTCGCCATAATACCAGGTAATACCAATGAATATAACGATTGCCAATATTACATTAACTACCACCCCACCCAACATAATAATTAACCGCTGCCAGGCTGGCTTAGAGCGAAACTCCCAGGGTTGCGCAGGTTGCTTCAATTGTTCGGTGTCCATGCTCTCATCAATCATGCCCGAGATTTTCACATACCCGCCAAAAGGTATCCATCCCAATCCATATTCAGTTTCCCCTTTTTTCTTTTTCCACAAACTAAACCAGGGATCAAAAAACAGGTAAAATTTTTCTACGCGACAGCCAAACCATTTGGCAGGCAAAAAATGCCCCAGCTCGTGCAGAACTACGAGTATTGAAAAGGATAAAACAAATTGAGCAGCTTTCACTCCTACACTGGCCCAGTCAATTGCTAATAAAGTCATGTTTGAAATTTACTTTCAGAAAAAAATAAAATCGATTAATACATTTGAATCAAAGAATCTGCAAAGGTACGAGCCTCACCGTCAGTTTCAAAATAGTCCTCCAGGGTTGGTTCTGCAATATGGGCTACATTTTGCATAGTTTTTTCAACTACATCGGTCATATCCAAAAATCCAATCCGGTTTTTTAAAAAAGCATACACAGCAATTTCATTGGCGGCATTCAGGATACAAGGCATATTGCCGCCCTGTTTCATGGCTTCCAAAGCGAGTGCCAGGTTGCGGAATGTTTTTAAGTCCGGTTCATCAAACTGCAGCGTATTGGGTTGCTTAAAATTATACCGGGGAAAAGTATTCGGTATCCTTTGCGGAAAAGCCATGGCATATTGAATAGGCAACTTCATATCCGGCAATCCCATTTGCGCTTTGATGCTGCCATCTTCGAATTGCACCATACTATGAATAATACTTTGTGGATGAATTACCACTTGTATCTGTTCTGGTTTCAGGTTAAATAACCAGCGGGCTTCAATCACTTCCAATCCCTTATTCATTAAAGTTGCCGAGTCGATGGTAATTTTAGCCCCCATGCTCCAATTCGGATGTTGCAGGGCATGTTCGCGCTTTACATTCATTAAAAAGTTGGGCTTGCGGCCTAGAAAAGGACCCCCACTGGCAGTTAAAATAATTTTCTCTATTTTATTTCTTCCCTCTCCTACCAGACATTGAAAGATGGCAGAATGTTCACTGTCTACAGGTATTATCGGAACACGAAATTCCATGGCTTTGCGAATAATAATATCACCCGCAACCACCAGGGTTTCTTTATTGGCCAGTGCAATCGCTTTACCTGCTTCAATAGCCATTAAAGTGGGCTTTAATCCAGCATAACCAACAATGGCTGCTAACATCATATCATACACATCCATGGAAGCAACTTCCTGCAATGCTTTTTCGCCACAATAAACTTGTGTATCTGTGCCGGAGAGGGCTTCCTTAACTATGGGATATTTTTTCTCGTCGCCAATTACTACAATCGCGGGTTGAAAAGCCAGTGCCTGTTTAATTAAAAGGGCATCATTCGTCATGGCAGTAAGCACTTCCGCCGAAAAAAGTTCGGGATTGGCGGCAATTACATCCAGCGCCTGGGTACCGATTGAACCGGTTGAACCAAATATGGCAATTCGTTTTTTAGTTTTGTTCGTCATTTCTACCTTTCAAAGGTGACAATTTACAGCAATATCGCCGAAAATTTTGAGCGGTTGAGAATATTATGAATAAATATAGGATTGCAGGGCATCTGCCAGTTGACGGTCGTTGCTTAATCGGGGAACTTTGTTTTGTCCCCCCAGTTTTCCGGCAGCCTTCATATATTGGATAAAACCATCCTTTTGAATGCGGGTAATATGTAAACGATCGAGAATATTTCCGCGTATCAAATCATCGTAATACACATTTTGTTCGCGCATAGCCTGGTCGAGTATTTCCATAAAGGCTGCATAATCGGCAGGCTCCTGTTCAAACTCAATCAGCCATTCGTGGTAACTTTTGCCTTCGGAGGTATTGATCAGGGGGGCTACCGTAAATTCGGTGATACGGGCACCCGTAACTTTCACGGCGGTATCCATGGCTTTCTCCACTTCTTCGCCAATTACGTGTTCTCCGAAGGCGGAAATAAAATGCTTGATTCGTCCGGTAACCAATAAGCGGTAGGGTTGGGTACTTACAAACTTAACCGTATCGCCCACCAAATAACCCCATAATCCTGCATTGCTGCTGATTACCAGGGCGTATTGCACACCGATGGATATCTGATCGAGGGTTAGTCGGGTGGGTTGTGGATTGAATACTTCGTTTACCGGTATGAACTCGTAAAAAATACCGCTGTTGGTGTTGAGCAGGAGTCCCGGTTCGGTTTGACTATCCTGAAAGGCAAAGAATCCCTCACTGGCGGGGTATAGTTCGATGGTATCAACGGGTCGCCCAATGCTGTTGAACAATTTTTGCTGATAGGGAGCGAAGTTCACGCCGCCCTGTATCATTAAGTTGAAATGCGGAAACAAATCGCCTATTTTCTTACCCGATTTGGCTTCCAGGCGGTCGAAATACATCTGCATCCACGGGGGTATTCCGCTGATGAGCGACATAGGTTGGTGGATGGTTTCGGAAACTATTTGATCTAGCTTGGTTTCCCAATCTTCTATACAATTGGTATCATAAGCAGGCAGTTGGTTCGAGCGCAGGTAGGCGGGAACGTGGTGATTTACAATGCCACTAAGACGACCAGTAGGGATGCCGCCCACCCTTTCGAGTTCGGGAGAGCCGCTTAAGAAGATCATTTTACCGGAAGTAAAGGCAGATTTACCCGTTTCGGCAATATAACAGAGTATGGCATTGCGGGCGCCATTGATATGGTTGGAGATGGAATCTTTAGAAATGGGGATATATTTAACCCCGCTGGTGGTGCCACTGGTTTTGGCAAAATACAGGGGTTTGCCTTTCCAGAGCACATTCACTTTGCCTTCTTTGATTAATTCGATATACGATTTCAGTTGTTCGTAATCGCGGATGGGTACTGCCTGTGTAAATTCGGCATGGGTATGGATATTTTTGAAGTCATGGTCGGTGCCAAAAACGGTTTTTTGGGCAGATTGTATCAGGTTGGCCAAAATCCGGTGTTGGTCTTCTGCGGCGGTAAGCATCCCCTTTTTAATGGACTTATATATAAACCCAGCGAATGGACGCGCCAGGGCGGAAGTAAGGTTCAGATGCATGTAAAAAATATCAGTGAACAAAAATAGACAGAATGATTGGTATGTATTTGCCCTGTTTTACCCCCCCTAAAATGAAATGTGCATAAATACTTTATTTTCAAGACGTTATTAAGATTTTATGCTTTTAGGTGGATAATAAAAAAAAGGCGGGAGGAAATTGGAAAAAATATTGACTAATTCCCGAAAATCGTTACCTTTGCCGTCCTAATTTTGGATAGTTATGCTAGCAATCGTTAAAATCTCAGGTCAGCAGTTTAAAGTACAGGAAGGTCAAAGTTTGTATGTTCCCCATCTGCCGGGCAAAACAGGCGACAAAGTGTCGTTCAGTGATGTGTTAATGGTAGACAAGGATGGAGTATTCAGTTTTGGCGCAGCGGTAAAAGCTACCGTTCAGGCTGAAATCATCAGCGACCTAGTGCAAGGTGACAAAGTGATCGCCTTTAAAATGAAAAGAAGAAAGGGCTTTCGTAAAAAACACGGACACAGAACTCATTACACGCGCATTAAGATTGAAAGCATTGCTTAATCTGGTGTATTCATTCACAACCATTATTTACAATTAGATACTCGTAAAAACAGTTCATCATGGCACATAAAAAAGGGGAAGGTAGCGTTAAAAACGGCCGGGACTCACAAAGCAAACGTTTAGGTGTAAAGATATATGGCGGTCAGCCCGCATTATCCGGTAACATCATCGTGCGTCAGCGCGGTACGGTTTATCATCCCGGAAAAAATGTTGGAGTTGGTACCGACTTCACTTTATTTGCACTCACCGACGGATTGGTTGAGTTTAAAAAAGGAAGAAATAACAAGACTACTATATCGGTAATTCATTCAGGAGCAACCGCTTAAAAAAAATTTTTTTTGTTAGTTGAAAATATGTTTATACTTTTAAAGTATTAACTAACCATTAAATTTCAAAAAACATGGCAACTGCAAAAAAAGCTGCAAAGAAAGCTGCTCCTAAAAAAGCTGCTGCAAAGAAAGCTGCTCCTAAAAAAGCTGCTGCAAAGAAAGCTGCTCCTAAAAAGGCTGCTGCAAAGAAAGCTGCTCCTAAAAAAGCTGCTAAGAAAGCTGCTCCTAAGAAAGCCGCTAAGAAGAAGTAATTCTTCGTTCTCAAGCAAAATAGACAAAAAGTCTCGGGCATTCCCCGGGACTTTTTTTTTACCTTTATGCCTCATATGAACAATGATACCATCTCGGATAACTTCTCCCTGCTCGCCAAGTTGATGGATATCCATGGGGAAAACCCCTTTAAGTCTAAATCCTACGCCAACGCCGCTTTTCAGCTAGATAAGCTCACCGTTCCCCTGTCAACCTTATCGCCCCATCAAATAAACGGACTGAAAGGAATTGGCGAAACCATTGGAACAAAAATTGTAGAACAAATTGAAACGGGTGAACTGAAACTCCTGAATGAATACCTTTCCAAAACACCCCCAGGCATTTTAGATATGCTCAGGATAAAAGGCATTGGTCCTAAAAAAATTGCAACCATCTGGAAAGAACTGGAAATAGAATCACTGGGTGAACTTTTATACGCCTGCAATGAAAACCGACTTACCCTCTACAAAGGATTTGGAGAAAAAACCCAGCAGAATATTAAGGAAGCCATTGAATTCTTTTTGCAACACCAGGGTCTATTCCTCTATGCCCAACTGGAAGCTTGGGTAAACCTTTTTGAACAACAATGGCAAAAACAATTCACACAACAGTCCACTCAAATAGTAGGCGAATTTCGCAGGCAACAGGAAATCATTCATCAACTAGAATGGGTAACTACTGTTCAGCCTGATCAGATCGCTAGCTGGTTAACCTCGCTCGGTTTTACTTTACATAGCAATGATAATTTAAATCAAATTCAAGCAGTTAGTGCGGATGGCATCACCGTACATTTTCATTGTACACAAGCCGAATATTTTTACCAAACGGTATTTCTATTTAGTGGCAGTGAAATCTTTTTACAATATTGGCAGGAAAATTTTGGCAATGGGATGACTATTTCCTGCAAAGATGAAAACAGTATTTTCGCCGCTGCCAGAATACATCCGATTCCTGCTGCACAAAGAGAAACGGTTGCCATTATTCAACAAGCACGAGAAAAAGCCCTTCCGCCCGTAATCCAAACCAACCAAATTAAAGGAATCATCCATAGCCACAGTAATTGGAGTGATGGCAGTAATACCCTAGAAGAAATGGCTACCGCCGCCTGCGAAAGAGGGTATGAATACCTGGTGATTAGTGATCACTCCCGGGCTGCTTTTTATGCTAATGGACTACACCCCGACCGGATTCTGGCACAACACCGAGAAATTGAGCGCTTGAATAAGCAACTTGCACCCTTTGTTATTTTCAAAAGTATCGAAAGCGATATCCTCAACGATGGCTCGCTCGACTACCCGAAGGATGTGCTGGCTAGTTTCGATCTGGTGATTGCTTCCGTGCATAGTAACCTGAAAATGCCACAGGAAAAAGCCATGAACCGCCTGATAACCGCTATCGAAAACCCTTATACCAGCATATTGGGTCATCCCACTGGTAGACTATTACTCAGTAGATCGGGGTATCCTATAGACCACGAGAAAATCATAGATGCCTGTGTAGCCAATCAGGTGGTAATTGAATTGAACGCCCATCCCAGGCGATTAGATATCGACTGGCGATGGATTGAAAAAGCTATCAATAAAGGGGCGCTCATTTCTATCAATCCGGATGCACACTCCATTGAAGGTTTTGCCGATACCCGCTATGGGGTGTTGGTTGCCCAAAAAGCGGGATTACCTGCCGAAAAAAACCTGAGTAGTTTTAGCCTTGCAGAGATGAATAACTTTTTGGCGGTTCAGCAGCAAAAACGATAATAGGATAACTACCCAACCAATCGGGGCCATTCCATAAAAAAGGTGGTTCCCCTACCCCAGTGTGTTTCAAATCGGATGCTACCGCCTGCTTGTTCCATAATTTTTTTACAAATAGCTAATCCCAGTCCGGTTCCGGCAGTTTTGGTAGTAAAATTGGGCGTAAACAATAAATCGGTAAACTCCGAAGCAATGCCGCCCGAATCATCCGATACTGAAACCACCACCCTATCACTCTGCAGGGAGCAGTCAATCCGTATCTGTGTTTTTTTAGTAGCGTTGGTATTCGCTTGAACCGCATTTAGCACTAGATTGGTAAATAGTCGATTGATATGTCCCTCATCCCCCATAATCATAACTGAATCGGCAGCAAATTGCAAATCGATATCGCAAGTAGGCGATGAAGTATATAAACGAATCCATTTACCAAGTACCTCCTTCAGGTTGAGTGGCTGCAATTTAGCCTGACTGATTTGAGCAAACTGAGCAAAATCACCGGCAATTCGCGACAATTGATCAATTTGAGTAATCAATGTTTCATTGGTTTTTTGATACAATTCCTGCAAGTTGGGATCGCCACGGCCGATAGCAGACTGCAAATACTGAATACTCAGTTTCATGGGCGTAAGCGGGTTTTTAATTTCATGGGCCACTTGTTGTGCCATTTCTCTCCAGGCAAGTTCCCGTTCACTAGTAGCCAATGCACCGGCACTTTCTTCTAGCTTTTTCACCATCCTATTGTATTCTTGAATTAGTAACCCTAACTCGTCGCTTCGGTTCCACTGAATGGTTTCATTGATTTTGCCGAGACTGATTTGCTGCATCTTACGACCAATCAATTCGAAAGAAGCGGTAATCCGGTTGGTTATGTAAAAAGCAATCGCTCCGGCAATTAAAAATATAAATGCATTCAGGTTGAGGAGGGTAGCCAAAAATCCGGAAATCTCCTGATTCAATTCGGTTTGGGTGTTCAAATAGGGAATGTTCAAATAGGCGTAGGTAATGCCAGCAGGATCGGTTAAGGGCTTATACACACTTAAAAAACGAAAAGAGCCAATTTCTTCTGACTGCAAATAGCGAATACTTTTGTTTTTCGATAACTGCTGGTAGGCAATTGCATCCATCTTGTCGCTGAGCAGCTTTTTGTTATAAATATAGGGTTGGGTAGAAATCAACAGGTTACCACCGGTACTATAATAATTGATATCGGCATTGTGTTGTTCGGAGATTTCAGCAATCACATGCTGCAGTTCATTCCCGAATCCGCCGGGATTGCCTTGCATTTCTATGCTTTCGCGGCTGGTGGTTCTAGAATTGAGTTCATTGGCCATAACTTGAATGGCGCGGGTGAGTCGTTCTTCATTATTTAGATTAAACCGACTGATGAAAAAAGTTATGGTGGTTACACCAATAACCAAAAAAGATACTACGCTGATGAAAATGATGGTTGACTGGATTTGCGATTTAATTTTAAACTGAAACAAACGGGCCAGTTGTTTTCGCTTAAACCGGGTTTGCAGAATTTTTCCGGCTGCCGAAAACACCACAGAAATAAAGATAAAAGCACAAAATAGGTAAGCAAACAACGTGAGAAGTTCTGTAAGGGTATTATTTTTTCTAACAATGATTACCTGCTTGTTATTGTCTTGCTGATACCACATTTCGGAGTAACCGGGTTTGCTTTTTTGTATAAACTTTCCAAGTTCCCAATCTTTAGTATCTATTTCAGATGAGAAATCATACTTACTGAAATCATACATCAGTTTACCCTTCTGATAAACGGCATATGCATATCCGGAGGAGGGATCTGTAAGTGGATCGGTTACCTGATTAAAGAGTTCGGGATAGAGGGCTTCACTTTTATACCGGTTGGCATTGATGATCACATAGAAATAACCCAAAACCGTATTGCCAGATTGAATGGTTTTTTTAAATAAATACCGGAATGTTTTATTTCCCGGCTGGGCAGCAAACAGGTCGTTGATTTCGGTAGGCTGCGATTGATATTGCAAAATAGAATCGAGGTATTCCATTCGGGTTGTATCTTCATTAAACAGGGGTGCTCCGAATGATTTAAATGTTAGGATTCGGGTATCATATTTATTCAGATAGCCCGAGAAATTTTGCCGAATCAAGCTATCCTTGATCATTTTATTGGTAGGCTCACTCTGGGCAAAACGGAAAAAATCTGTTTGCAGAAACTTATCTTCAAAATTGGTAGCCGCAATATTCAGGAGGTTTTCACCAAATGGATCTGACTGTAAAACAAGTTTTTCAGCCATCTTTTCCCGCTGTTTCCACTCAACCTGCTGAAAGCGAGCCACAACCAATGTTGAGATGGATAATGCAAAAAACATCACCCAAAAAATAAAAAATCCCGAAGAAGGCAATCCCTGTTCAAAATCTTTTTTACGAACCTGCACCATCAACACATAGCCAATCATCCATGCGGTAATCATTGCGTACAGACTATAAAGTTGAGGATCAACGCGCAAGAAGATGAATGCAAAAGCAACCAATAGAATAATCAGCGCCTGCTGATAAAAAGGCACGGATAACCGAATCAATGGAATCAACCAGATTTCAGACAGATAAAAGAAAATCAATACCAACAGGCAAAGGATAATAAAACTGATGAGGCTAAAAACGGAAAGACTAAAGAAATTAGAAACATCGAAAGAAATTTTAGCATCTTCTATCAAACTACCTACAATACCGGCGAGTAATAAGCCAGCTAGGGTAAGTAGGGTGATATGTAGAAATGTTTTTAAAAAGGGTGGTAGTGGAAAGATAAAACCCGGATTAACGGGCTGTTTAACCCGATAAAATCTGAGTAGCCAATAAGCCAGAGAGGTATTTACCAGCAAATCACCCAAAGATGGATGAATAGCATTAGAGGCATACACTGCCGGATCGAAAAGGGGAATTTTAGAAAAGTCGAAAGGTATATGAAACTGATAGGTAAGCCACCGTAATAGTAATACCATACTGGCCAAAAATCCAAATCCGGTTCGAAATGAATACAGTTCCACCATTTCTATAGCGGTATTGTGCAGAAAAGCCAGCAAAAAAAAAATAGCTAATAACCGAAGCAGAATGGTGATGGTATCATATTGAATAAATTCTTTCCCAGATTTAATTTGAATATTGAATAAAACTTTTCCGGAGGCAGTTTGAACGGGTAATGCTTCGGGATTAGTAACTATTTCATATTGTTCTTCCAAATGATCGAACCCCGCAAAATGAGCACGTAAGTATTTGTTTTCAATAAAATAATTCCATCGAATGGGAATAAGGGCCAGTAAACTATACTGATGAGTGCCTTTGTGTATATTTTTTCGTATGAGTTGAAAATCACCATTCCGGTGATTGATAAAATGGATACCTTCTGGCAAATTCAGTTCAGCAGGATCTACATATATCTGATTGGTATTCCAATAAAGCAATCGGGCCTGCACAGCATCTGCATTGCCTTCATACAAAAAAATGCCGGTTTCATCCGGGGCCGGATTAGCGGCAGGCTGATGGGTTTGCAGCAGGTTTGCCAAACGCAGGGTGTCATTGGCCAGTTCATCCACCCAGATTGACCTACCCGTAAGTCTTTTTTCCAATGAACTTTTCACCTTGGCAGGTGATGATCGATAGCTCCAATAATTGATAAACAGAAAGGAAATCGTATATAACCAGGCTGCGGTAATCAGCAGATACCCGTTTCGATATACAAAAGATTTCCAATGACTTTTCACGATTGCGGTGGATTGGTTTTACTAATATTCCAGAGTTGGTCCATTTCTCCTAAAGTCATGTCTTGTAATTTTTTACCCAACAAGCTGGCTTGTTCTTCCATCCATTGAAAGCGGTAAATGAATTTTTTATTGGTCTTTTCTAAAGCGCCTTCGGGATCTATATTTAAAAAACGGGCATAATTAATTAAGCTAAACAGCAAATCGCCAAATTCTTCTTCTATATAGGTTTGGTTTCCCGAACTAATGGCTTCGTGCAACTCCTGTTGCTCCTCTTCCACTTTTTTCCATACATCTTCCCGGTTTTCCCATTCAAAGCCCACCTGACGGGCCTTATCCTGAATACGGGTAGCTTTTACCATGGAGGGCAGGGAAACGGGTACGCCTCCCAATACCGACTTTTTACCTTCTCGCATTTTTAGTTTCTCCCAGTTGCGCTTTACTTCTTCTCCATCTTTAACTTGGGTATCACCGTAAATATGGGGATGTCGGAATATGAGCTTTTCGCATACCCCGTGTAAAACTTCTTCCAGCGAAAACTGCTGCTGTTCACTTCCAAGTCGGGCATAGAAAACCAAATGAAGAAATAGATCGCCCAGCTCCTCTTTTATCCCTTTCCAGTTTTGGTCGGTGATGGCATCGGCCAGTTCGTAGGTTTCTTCTATGGTAAGGGGGCGCAGGGTTTGAATGGTTTGTTCCTTATCCCAGGGGCATTGCTCCCTCAATTCATCCATGATGGTAACTAATCGCAAAAAGGCGGTGGCATTTGGGTTCATGGAAGATTATTTATATATTTCATGTAGAGGAAGGTAGCTATTTGGGTAATATTTTATAGAATAATTCACTAAAAAATATGCACATCTGCAAAGGATAACAAAATTCATACCGAATATTGCAGAAGAGAATACTGAGTAGGGCTGATTTTCGATTACGTTTATTAAAATGTACATTATGAGGGGCTGGTTATTTTGTTTGATTTTGTTTGGATGTAATCAGTTGCAGGCCCAATATTATTTTAACGACCTGATGGCTAATATACAAACCCACAAGCAATATAAACTCTTGCGGGCATTGAAAGTAAAGAAGATTACAGCCACCGCCCAGGAATCGGCTAACAGTACCCCGGAAACATTGCTTACCGAAGAGGTAAGTACAGATGGCAAACGTATTATTATTTATACTGCCCTGCAAAATGGAAAAACATCGCGAACCACCACCCAATACGAAATGGGAAAACTTAAAAAATCTGAATCCAATAACAAAGGCGTAGAAGCTACTACCCTCTATAGTTACAACGAAACGGGGTTGCCTTCACTTATTCAATCTACTACCAAGGATACCTTTTTATCTTCTCTAACCGGTGAAGCTCACCAATATTACTATAAGCAGGACGGATCTCCCGACTACGCCTATATCATCCGAAACCAAAGCGACACGGTACAAGTTAATTTTACTACCGACAACCAAAAATTGGTATTGGAAGAAACCTGGACTCGCCGGAAAAAAGAAATTGAAAAATACTATTACTATTACAACGATAAGCAGCAGCTAACCGATATTGTACGATTCAACACCAAATTGAATAAACTGCTACCCGACTTTGTTTACACGTACAATGAGGCAGGTAATATAATACAGATGATTCAGGTACCTCGAAGCGGCAACAACTATATCACTTGGAAATATATTTACAACGAGAAGGGGCTAAAAACCACAGAAAATTGTTTTAATAAGGAGAAACAATTACTAGGCATGGTTGGATTTAGTTACGAATACTAAGCTTTGGCAACCGCTTGCGCAATAGGAACAGGTTGATTGGGAATTATTAGGGTAAAATGAGAGCCCTTGCCAAATGTTGATTTTACTTCGATTTTGCCCTTCAACCGATTCAGGGCTTCTTTTACGATGTATAAACCGATACCAAGTCCATTTTTAAAATCGGAACTACGGAAAAATATGTCAAATATTTTGGTTAGATGGTCTTCGATAATTCCCACACCATTATCTACTATCTGTATAATGGCTTCCTGCTCATTTACTTCGGCAAACAGTTGAACGGTAGGATTATCTTCATCGGCCCGCTGGTATTTAACCGCATTAGAAACCAGGTTATTGATAATAAGAGACAGGCGGAAAGCATCGCAAGAAAAAGGAATATGCTGATTGACGTTCGTTGTAAAACGGATTTTTGGATTTACCATATGACTCATTTCAATGCTCTCAGCAAATAATTGAGAAAAGGTAACTTCTTCAATTTCATTTTCGAGTCGGATGCCCTTATAGTATTCGATTATTTTGTGAATAAACAGATCCATTTTTTTAACACAACCCTCAATCATAGAAAAATAAGTAGGGGAACTTTCTGGTTTCGCATCAATCTTTGCCATTTTCAGAATACCCATAATGTTGGCGAGGGGTGAGCGAAGATCGTGGGAGGTACTGTACACAAAACGATTCAGCTCGTTATTTACCCTTTCCAGTTCCTCCATTTTAACTTTTAACTGACGGCGGGTATCATAAATATCATGTGCATTTAATATAGTATTCAGGAGTTCATTCTGGTCCCAAGGTTTTTTGATGTACCGGAAAATTTCGCCTTTATTAATGGCATCTGCCAGCGCATTGATATCAGAATAGCCGGTTAATAAAATACGAATGGGATCGGGAAATTTCTGCAGAACGATATTTAAAAATTCTACCCCTGTAATTTTGGGCATGCGCTGATCGGCAATGATAACACTGATGTCAGTATTTTCTAAAATTTCGAGTCCCTCTGTGGCTGTAGTTGCTATGTAAATATCGAACCGCCTTCTAAATGCTGCCTGAAAAGATAATAGATTATTCAGTTCATCATCAACATACAGCACTTTGATATTAGACTCATCCGAACTAGACATTCAGCATTTTTATTTATTTATAGCAGCAGGCAACTGATAATTGAGTGAAATAATAAATTCGGCGCCATTTCCTGGGGTAGATTGAACATCTATTTTTCCAAAATGCATGAAAATAATCTTATAAACGATGGACAAGCCCAATCCAGTTCCCTCGCCCACTTCTTTTGTAGTGAAGAAAGGATCGAATATTTTTCTGCGCACCTCATCCGGCATACCTACTCCGGTATCTTTGATATGCAGTTCTAGCATACCATCTACTACTCTTGAGAATATTCGGATATAGTTTTTCTCGGTACGATCACCTTTCAATTTTATGGCATGAATGGCGTTGCTGATGATGTTCATGAAAACCTGGTTCAGTTTACCTGGGAAGCATTCGATCACACCATCTGCCTGGTAATCCTTTTCGATGATGATATTCTCATTGAGCATATTCCGTAATAATACGATGGTAGAATCCAGTCCCTCGTAAATATTAACCGTTTTAATTTCACCTTCATCCAGCCGGCTAAAAGTTCTCAATCCTTTTACAATTTCTACTGTTCTTTCAGCTCCGTCTCGGATTCCGCTTACCAGATTTTCTACTTCATTTTTCAAGTAGTCGATATCAATTTTATCTTTTAGCCTTTTAACTTCTTTCAGTTTATCAGGAATTTCATCCACTGGTATTTCATGAAGCGGCTGATAGGCATCGATGATACTGATCAGGTCGTCGATATCCATTTGAAGTGGACCGATATTTGATTTTACGAAATTGATGGGATTATTGATTTCATGGGCTATACCGGCGGTAAGTTGACCGAGGGATGCCATTTTTTCGGCATCAACGAGTTGAATTTGCGCATCTTTCAGTTCGTCCATTGCGGAACTAAGGTTATCATTTGTTTTCAGAAGTTCTTCCGTTCGCGCATTTACTTTTTGTTCGAGCAGGGCATTCTGATTGATAATGAGTTTTTCGTTCTCCTGCAGGTTGCGTAGGCTTTCTGCCTGTGAGAGTTCTTTTTCCTTGCGCAGGTTATTGATTTTATCTGCAAGGGCTATAGCAAGGAGGGCTACTTCGAAGGTAGAACCCACATAAATACTATAAGTAGTAAAATTATTATACGGTAGGTAGGCAAGATTGCGCAAAATTAGTATGAGAAAAGAAATCAGGAAGAATGCCCAAGCGATAATATAAAATTTTGCAGGGCGATAGCCTTTGTAAACTAAATAAACGCTGGTAATTAGCACAGACAAAACTACGGCAGCACCATTGTAGTTGAGGATATGGTAACTGAAGGATAGATTATTAGTGAAAATGCATAGTAGCATCCCCACCACATAAATTGCAATCAATCCCTGCATGATGCGGTGAAAACGAATACTATTAACTGAAGTTTGCAAAAACTGCATAGTAAAAAGTAATCCTGAAATAGCCGATAAACTGGAGGTAACTACTACTGCATACCTGTTGAGCCAGTAATGTTCGGGCCAGAGATAGCGAAATTCATATCCGGCAAGGGTACTCTGAGCTAGGGTAAGGAAAAAGATATAGAAGATATAGAGCAGATAGTTGCGGTCGCGGGTGGCAGAGTAAATAAATAAATTATACATCAGCATCACCAGCATAACCCCCATAAAAATACCTGCCACCAGTGTTTGCACATTGAGGGTTTCATTTAATGCTTCGTAGGTATGAACGGAAGCAGGAATGATGATGGGATGTTTGCTATTAATATGCAGTAGATACTTTCCGCTGGCTCCAACCGGAAGTTGCAAATTAAAAATGAAGTGAGTCGTTTTTCTTTGTACGGAATCTGTTTGAACTGCATTACCATCTTTACCAAGCAGAATGGCTTTACCAGAATCTATGCGATAACAGGTTACTTCACTTAAATTAGAATAGGCTATATCCAAAAAAAGCGAAGAAGAAGCAGATTGATTAGATACATCCAATCGAAACCAGGCATTTTGAACACTATTTGAAAAAACGGGTATTTGGTAAGTAGAACGCTTGAACTTGCCGGACTGCAGCACTTGCTCGGCGGTAAGTTGATTGCTAGGATCTTCGAGAAAATCAACATTTTCAGCCAGAATCACCGATTGCTTAGAACCGGTAATTTGAATTTTTTGTTCTTGTGCCTGTAATTGATTGAATGAAAACAACAAAATCAGCCCGTATAAAATAGTTTTTCCAAATCGGGACAGGCGAATGGGAAAATGGGTACTAGTAGAGTTACCGACTGATTTCAGATGATTACCATACATAAGGGATGATCATTTTAGTTGTTTTCTTGTATTGGAGGTATTGATCTTGAAACTTTCCAATCAATTCACGCTCTTCGATATTGATTCGCACATAATAAGCCAAACACATTGCGAGAACGGCGATAACAAAGCCTATCCAACTATGCAAAATCAAGGAGCTAGATACAATCGCTAAAAAAGCACCCGTATAGCTGGGGTGGCGAACAATTTGATAAGGCCCACCGGTAACCAATTGATGGTCATCTTTAATTTGCACAGTGGCCGTAAAGAATTTTCCCAAAGTATTTACTGCCCAGGCTCTGAAATAGATTCCAAATAACAAGGTAATAATACCAAGCGCAGTTACCCAGTCGAACTGATTATGTGTTTCATGAAAATAGGCCCAGTCAACAATCGGCGCTATTACACCCAATGCAGACATGGCCAGAATCAGGATTACAGAGAAACGATCACTGGTTTGCTTATCATTGGTTTCCTGAACAGAAACAGGGGGTTGGGTTAACCACATGGCAATGCCGCCTGCTATCATTAATAAAACCTTCCAATCGAGCATTAAAGCAGGTTTTCCCAACAAAGGAATCACAATCATTAGCAAGTTACTAAGGGAAGCCAAAATTACTTTCTTCATGTAGATTATTTTTTGGCTGCTAAAGCGTGGGGTTCATAATTGATGTGAAACTCAGTTGGGTCTTCAATATTGAGCGTAAGCTGGTAGTGAATATTGATATAACTTTCTTTAAACGGTGATTTTTCTTTGGCCATATGCTCGGGGTTTTCGCGTAGGAAAAGGATTTTCTCTTTTTCGCGTGGATGGGTAGTAGTAAGATCGAGGATATTTTCGGAGAATACTGCTGTAGCCAGCAGATCGATTTTTGGATAATAAAATGTACCGTTATTTCCCACATCGGTAAGGATTTGACCACCAATCCAATCTTTAAACCTAACGGTAGTAGGAGAACAAAGGGTAAAGAAGGTATTGATGCCGATTTGGGTAGCTAAAGCAACCGCAACACGAGAGGGAAATAAACTACCAATTCCAAACCCAGCAACTTCTTTTGAATTCCATAAGCCAGATAATTCGGCAGCGCCTTGTTGGGCATGTTCCCGAACAATATCATAAATGCGTGGATCCATTTTTCCAGTAGCATCTTCAATGGGCAATGGATGAATACCATCAGCAATTTGTATGCGTGCTCCGCCATATAATTTAGTACCATCGAACTTTTCCACCACAATTACAAACATGGAACGTCGATACATCCAATCGTTGGTATTGGATGTAATATTTTCAATACCATATATAGATAATACTCTGCGGTGGCCTTCAATAAACTTCAAACACGAATCCGGATCATCCGTTGCACGGAAAACCCTGATTCGAATCTCTTCATCAATGGGTGAAATACTACTCATTACTTGCTATTTTTTTTAAATTTAGTGGAAATTTAGCTGATTTTTAAAAAAAAATTAATGAAAAACAAATGATTTGATTTATTTTTATATTGAAACGTAATTTAATCAATAAAATTATGGAAGAAACAAATATCAATGTATTATATATTGATGACGAACCTAATAACATCAATTCCTTCAAAGCCTCTTTCCGTAGGACTTTTAAAGTGTTTACGGCGGAGTCGGCTGAGGAGGGAAGAAAAATATTAGCCTCCGAAGAAGTGCATGTAATTTTGAGCGATCAACGGATGCCCAAAGAAACCGGAATTGAATTTTTTCAATCGATTCTGCAATCTCATCCCGATCCAATACGTATTCTGATTACCGGTTATACCGATATCAATGCGGTAATTGACGCTATCAATGTGGGACAGGTATATAAATACCTTACCAAACCCTGGAATGAAGAAGATATCAAAAACTTTATTATCAAAGCATTTGAAGTGGTTGATTTGCGCCAGAAAAATCGTGAACTTACTGAACGGCTGATTGATGCCAATACCAAACTAGAGTTTTTGGCTCGGCAGGGATTATTGTCGTAATATTCTACTACTCTCTTACTCTTTTCCAATAGCTATATTTGGAAATTCAATGTTTGTACCTTCTGGTGTGGTAGGATACAAGTCAATTTTATAATCACAATTGATTATAAAACAATCATTTACATCGTTTATTGTAAATTTAAATTTAAGTAATCGCTATTTCTCCAGTTGCGGAATTTTGTTACCCGAAATCGGATTTTCTGCCGCGGGAATGGTGGAAATACTGGCATCCCGCTGCATTGTTAGCGTACTAAGGGCAGGATTTGAGGAGGTTCGGATACCCAAGATTTGTAACACGGTAGCGGCGGTATGTTGTAATAATCGGGTTTCATGGGTTTTACCCTCTCCCAAGGGTTGCAGGTCTGGACCAATCATGGCCGACCAAATTTCTCCGGAGCCCTTTACCCAAAAACCATGAGCATTCCAGCTACGGGCATATTTCCCTCTACCATGGTCGGTGGTTATAATAAAAGTGGTATTATTTTTATAAAAAGGATCGGTTTGCACATAATACCATAAATCGGCTACAAACTGATCGAATTGATGCGCTTTTTGCAGGTACCCATCATATTGATTTTTGTGCGCATATTCATCGGTTTCCCCAAAACCCAAGAACAATACTTTCGGGTGGGATTTCTCTATATAATTTCTGGCAGCCGAATAGGTAAGCATATCATTTCGGGTAGCAGCGGCGGGTTGGATAGATTGCTGAACCTGATTGATTAATGCATTGAGCGTATCCCCTTCTTCTACCAACATTTCGTATCCGGAATTTACCGGAATACCTGCTTTTTTTTCATTGATAATATAGGGTATAATATTCCATGAACTGAATGCCGCCACTTTACCTGCATACCCCTCCATCAACTGGATATGTTCTAGTACAGTGGTTTGTGGATTATTAATGGGCCAATTGGGAGAGAGGCGACTATTTGCTTTTCCAGTTAACATTTCTTGATAACCCGGATAAGAGATTTTATACGGATTGGCTACCTGCACTTTATTTTGATAGTTTTGATTGCCATTAAGTTGACCTTTAGTGGCGAGCACATTCCAGAAAAAGGGCAGCAATTTACGTCTCCGTTCTTCCGGTGTTGGGGCATCGAATAATTGTTTACAAAGGGCAGTATCGGCAACGCGATTGATATCGGAAAGCAAGGCAGGATCGGCACCGGAAAATACTTCCTGCCAGCGAAACCCATCGGTAGTTATAATAAATACATTTCGCTCAGGAGTAGTTTGGGCGTATGTAACTGAAATGCTGAACAAAGCAACGATCCAGTAATATTTCATAAGAAAGGTTTTACAAAGAAACCTTTCCAGTATTGCCTTAGCGTAACCAAATGGTTACCCTAACATGAAACTTTGTATGTGGAAAACTACAATTATGCGCCCTGTTATGCACATACTGGGAAAAGCGGGTTAGTCCGCCATTTGAAGCAGCGGGATTAATTGTAATAGATTGTCGATAATTGCATCGGGATGAGCTGTTAGCAGTTGCTCCCTCGTGTGGGCTCCGGTAGTAATACCAATACAAAGTCTGCATCCAGCATTGCGACCTTCTTCTATATCAATGATGGAGTCGCCGACTTTAATTGTTTCATTCCCATTTGTCAATTGAAACTTCTGATAGGCCAATTGTATCATATCGGGAGCAGGACGACTATTAGAAACATCGGAAGCGGTAATAAGCGCATCATAATCTACAAATTCTTTCCAGCCCAATTTATGTAAAAGGGTTTGGGCGGTAGTTATATTATACCCGGTATTGAGCACTACTTTAATATGATTATGCCTCAATTGATGCATCAGCTCCAAAGCTCCGGGCATCGGCAGCACAGGTAAATGCTGATAAGCAGCACTCAATCGAATAACAAAATCGGCGAAAATAGTCTTGCAAATTGAATCATCAGCTTGATGATGAAACACCTGTAAAATATTTTGAATTGCCTGATACTTTTCTCTTCCGGCTCCTTCGGCCAATACCTGTTCTAATGAACAGGGGTAACCAGCCAGTTCGATAGATTGTTGGAGTGTTTTGTACACTACATTATTTTCATCAATTGTGGTACCCGCCATATCAAATACAACCAACTTTACCATACCTTCCTTTCTGTTTAAGAATTAATACGAATAATTATAAAAATAAACCTCATTAGGCTGATATAGCTACTTTGAAGGTTACTAAATTATTACTACTTCCGATTGGGAAAACCTATGCTTCCATTTTATGATAATTTATTTTGTAAGCTAGTCCAACCGCCGCCATTATACACTTCGCTAAATCCTTTTTGCAGCAACAAGCTTTTGGCTGAAGCACTCCGTATGCCACTGGCACAGCAAGTGATAATGGGTTTAGATTTATCAAGCATATTCAATTTACTGCCTAATTCCTGTAAGGGAATATTTTTTGAGCCGC
>JAPLEI010000152.1 GCA_026391195.1 Bacteroidota bacterium
CCCTAATCACCTTTACCCATGAAAAAAATACTCTTTTTGTTACTGATTTCTTTTGCGATACAATCCCAGGGGATGGCAGGTTCTCATAAAAAGCCCAAAAAAATACTGGTATTCACTAAAACCAAAGGCTTTTATCATAAGTCCATTCCTGCCGGCGTAAAAGCCCTGTTGGCAATGGGTGTTGAAAAGGGCATTGTGGTAGACACTACTTCCGATGCCACCCGATTTGTGTATAAAGATCTGAAAGGATACGCTGCCATCGTTTTTTTAAGCACTACCGGAAATATGCTGGATGATGAGCAGCAGGCCGAATTTAAGCGGTACATCAATAAAGGAGGCGGATTTGTGGGTATTCATGCGGCGGCAGATGCTGAGTATGATTGGCCATGGTACAATCAATTGGTGGGAGGATATTTTTTAAGTCATCCCCAGCAACAGCAGGCAACATTGGTAGTGCAGGATGCCACCCATATCTCTACGCAACACCTGCCACAACAATGGAAAAGATTCGACGAGTGGTATAATTATAAAAGTATTCAAACCGACTTGCACGTGCTACTTACCTTGGATGAAACCAGTTATACAGGAGGGAAAAACGGATCTTTTCATCCTATTGCCTGGTACCATGATTTTGATGGCGGAAGAGCTTTTTATACCGGTTTAGGCCATACCGATGAATCATTTGCTGATCCTCTATTTTTACAACATATTTGGGGTGGTATAGTTTATGCCATGAATGGGTAGCAGATGATTTTACCCGAAGCATTTTTACAGTCATTAGCGGATGTTCCCGGATTTGATCGGGGAGCATTTGTTGAGTGCCATCAGGCAAATGCTCCTATTACTTCTGTTCGATTAAATCCCGATAAACAAATTACGCTTCACGAAAACTGGCAAACCCAGGAGGTTCCTTGGTGTTCGGAGGGAAGGTATCTGGCAACCCGACCTTCCTTTACCCAGGATCCATTTTTACATGGAGGTGGGTATTATGTGCAGGAAGCCAGCAGCATGTTTATCTGGCATATACTTACCCAATTATTTAAGCGCACCGATTCAATGCAAATATTGGATCTATGTGCAGCTCCCGGTGGTAAGTCTACTTTATTGGCTTCTTATTTTCAACAGGCATTGCTTGTTGCCAATGAAGTGATTAAATCCAGGGCGGGTATATTGGTTGAAAATCTGGTTAAATGGGGTTCACCCAATACCGTAGTTACTAATAATGATCCTACCCATTTTAAGCAGTTACCCGGATTTTTTGATTTGATGTTGGTAGATGCGCCTTGCAGCGGGAGCGGACTATTTAGAAAAGATCCTGCTGCCTTAGATGAATGGAGTGAGGAGGCGGTAATGCTTTGTAGCAGGCGTCAGCAGCGAATTTTGGCGGATGTTTTGCCGGCCTTAAAAGAAGGAGGCATTTTACTGTTTGCTACCTGTTCTTATTCGGTTGAAGAAGATGAAGCAATTACTAAGTGGTTGATGGAAGAAATGCAAATGGAGGCAGTGCATATATCTGTTCCGGCAGCATGGGGTATTGTTGCAGCTGATATTCCAGGGGCTTTTCGTTTTTTCCCTAATCGGCTTGCCGGAGAAGGTTTTTATATTTCTGTGCTCAGAAAGCAGCAGCTAGTGCAGGAGGAGTATTATAAGGAGAACGCTTTGCTGCAGCCAAATAAAAACAGTGCGCAGTTGTTTAGAGAAAAATTTCACTTATCAGAAAACACTTCTGTTTTTTTGCAGGGGAATCTGGTACGCAGTATTCCTTCGGTTCATTGGAAAGCCGTTCAGCAATTGGCAGCGGCCCTTTATATCAAAAAAGCAGGGGTTGAGTTAGGGGAAGAAAAGGGAAAGGATATCATCCCCTCCCACGAATGGGCAATGCAAAATGATTTAAAAGAGGGCTGGCCGGTTATTAACTTGAATTTATCCGAAGCGCTGGCATACCTGGGTCGTCAGCCCTTAACGCTGGAAGCTGCCAATGGATGGAATTTGGTAAGTTATCAGGGCTGTATGCTCGGTTGGGTAAAAATCATCCAGCACCGACTCAATAATTATTATCCTACCCATTGGCGGATTTTAAAGATAGGCGGATAAGTTAATTTCTTGGCTACTCTTACAATTGCGAGTAATTTTGTGCTCTTAACTCGATTGCTTGCAAAAATGGTGGTTAATAGCATCCTTGTTTTTGGTACCCTTTGCTGGTAGGGCACAGTCAAAATTATTGGTATTGGGCAAATGCCCCGAATGCTATGTTCAATATCGGCTAAAGCCCGGAGAAACACTAGAATCGATATCGGCTTTGGCGGGAATGTCCCTTGCTCAACTTAAAGCATACAATAAAATTTCTTCTGCCGATCTAACGGCAACACCTTCCTCTATTCGTATTCTATTGAGTGCAAGTAATTTGATCACTAGCAAAACCCCCTTGCCGATTTTTCATGTGGTTGAGAGGGGCGATAATTTATATAGACTCAACCTACAATATTTTACACCAGGAATACCCCGCATAAAAGAATGGAATCAATTGAAATCGGAAACGCTGAAAGATGGGGACATGTTAGTGGTGGGTTATTTGGGTGGAAATGAACCGCTAGTCAATACTCCTTCCGTTGCTGCATTACCATCGATGGTAGCTTCCGCTCCAGTACCGGCTGCTCCAGCGGCAGTTGAAGCGGCTCCCGTAAAGCAGGTGGTTGCAATACCCCAGGTAAGTGCTGCAGAGGGATATTATGCAGCGCAGTTTTCAGCTGCATTACCCGTTCAGCAATTATTGGAAATCTCTGGAACCGGGGGGCTATTCAAATCTATCACCGGTTGGGGTGATAAAAGATATTATGTGCTTATGAATGAAGTGGTGCCAGGAAGTATTGTTAGAATTACCGTAGATCAGGTAAAGTATATTTGTGCAAGGGTGTTAGGCCCTATCCCAGATAACAAACCGAACAAAGGTTTATTGGTTCGTTTAAGTAACGCTGCGGCAGCTGCTTTGGGTGTTTCAGAAATGATGTTTACCGCAACTGTAAATTATTTTCAATAAAAAGTATAGTATTATGCAGATCAAAACAGGAACCATGCTGCTCTTTGGCATTATTTGCTTTTTTCAGGTAACTGCTCAATCGGGGGTACTTTCATCCGCGCAGTTTCAACAACAAATAACTTCCGGCCAACCGCAATTGCTAGATGTAAGAACTGCTAGTGAGTTCAAGCAGGGTCATTTGTCGAATGCCTTACAGGCCGACTGGACCAATTCAGCTGAATTTGCTGAGCGGATAAAGTATTTAGATAAAAATAAGCCCTTGCTGGTGTATTGTGCTTCCGGGGGCAGAAGCGGACAAGCTGCCGAGTGGTTGGTGAAGAAGGGCTTTGTAAAAGTTGATAATCTCTCCGGCGGAATGATTGCCTGGAAGCAAGCAAGTTTGCCGTTTGTTACGGAGGAAGCAACTCGTCAGATGACTGCCGAAGAATATGCCAAACTCATTCGGTCAGCTGGTGTGGTATTGGTTGATTTTGGTGCCGATTGGTGCCCTCCCTGTAAAAAAATGGAGCCTGTTTTAGCGGCATTACAAAAAGAGATGCCCAATAAGTATAAACTGGTGAAAGTGGATGGCGGTCGTGATACAGACATGATGAAAGCCAATGGGGTTAGTGCAATACCAGTTTTTATCGTATATAAAAATGGCAAAGAAACCTATCGGGTGCAGGGGGTAGTTGATAAAAATATCCTCAAGGAGCAACTTCAATAGTTGATTATAAAAAGTTTAGTAAAAATAGTATTACTGTTATCCGTAATAGAGATATTTCTTTTTCTGTTATTAATTTTTACAAGTATGACCGATGAGAAACCGGTACTAATTGCAAGATTTTTTTATGTTATATTGAAATATGTTTTTGGATTTCCAGTTTCTTTGATTAATAATGAATACCCCTTTTTTTTATACAGTATTAAAATGCCTACTTATGGCTTTTTGCTAATGATTTTAAACAATTTCTTAATTGCAGTAATTATTCTAGCAGTTTCGAGAATAGCCAGAAAATTGAAGTGCTGAGAATTTCGAAAAATTGAATATCACGATATCTGTTTTTCACAGATCGCATAGAAAAGTAAATAAATGAAAGAGCCTTGGGACTCTTTTTTTATGCGCTTTATTGAGTAAAAAAATCCGCCCCTGCTGCACAGGTTGCCCCGCCCCCCGATCCCGTTGTCATACTTTTGGATGCCTTGTTGTGGCTTGCGGCAACAAGGCCAGAGGCACATCTCTCAAACAATATTAACTTGGAGTAATAATAGTATGCATACTGAGTGCTCTTCTAGAGCATGCCCACGCGGAACGGCTAACGACGACCTGGAAGTGTACGAATGCTACAGTGCCACCCCCGACACATTTAAAGCCAGTAAAACCGTCACCTTTTTAAGTGAATATACAGAAGATGAGCGTTACCGTGAGTATTCGGCAATCATAGAAGCCGGATTAGTCCAATGTACCCCACAATGTAATGTACAGCCACCACTGAATACCTCCGATGCCGATATTTATATCCGCGATGCTACGGGGAACGTACTAGCCGTATACCACTACGACCGCAAAACCGCCCAATTACGCTGGTCTGAACAGCATTTGTATGGAAGTGCCCGCTTAGGCATGTATCAACCAGAAAAAGTAGTAACTTCGGTAAGCACCGATAGCAAGCAGCGTGAGGTTGGCTATTTGGGCAAACAG
>JAPLEI010000032.1 GCA_026391195.1 Bacteroidota bacterium
AAAAACTTTCAGACAACGAGTTAACCTTCCTTCGGCTATCCTGTAGTGAAAAAACGTATCAGGAAATCGCAAACGAAATGTTTAAAAGAAAAAAAACCATCGATGGATACCGGGCCGAACTGTTTAAAAAACTCAACGTTTCTAGTCGCGTTGGCATGGTATCCATCGATGGTTTTTTCGCTTTTAAACATTTCGTTTGCGATTTCCTGATACGTTTTTTCACTACAGGATAGCCGAAGGAAGGTTAACTCGTTGTCTGAAAGTTTTTGGAGGGCCGTAACTGCATCGTTGTCTTCAATAATTCTACTGATGGAATGAATCACTTTTCTGGAAACCAGTTCATTATAAAAGAACCCGATTGACAGCAGTTCGGAAAATGCGAGTTTGAGTTCAGAGAGGTCAGCATCTTTTACTATATAGCCTTTTGCGCCACTTCGAATCATTTTAATAATAGCGGTTTCTGCATCCATGGTACTCAGGGCCAGTACTTTAATTTCGGGGTAATGACTTTTCAGCCATTCGCAGGTAGCATAGCCATCCATTTCTGGCATGGAGATGTCCATCAGCACAATTTCGGGTAACTGCTCAGGATTCAGTCGCTCAATAAAATCCTTCCCATTAGAAGCCTCCAAAATCACTTCAAAATTTGGAAAAACATTTATAAGAGAAATCAGTCCCTTCCGAAAAAGAGTGTGATCATCCACTACTGCAATGTTATGTTTATCAAGCATAAGGTATCTGTATTAATATCTGCGTTTCACCATTCTCTGATACAGTAAATGTACCCCCAATTATTGCTAATCTTCGTAAAACAAGGGATTGTTCTTGGTGATATTGTTGTTCTTGTTGCTGGTTGATATCGGGATCTTTTCTGTGGTGTACTATTTTGATATGCCAGTTTTGTGGATAAAAGCCCATGGTAATGGATATTTTATTTGAGCCCGCTTCCATTTGTGTAATTCGGTTAAGAAAATATTGGATTGCTCTAAATATTACCAAATGCTGGGTTTCGGTCACCGGAAGGGGATTTCCTTCCACTGCCACTTGCACATCCCATCCATTCGTCTCCTCTAATCGGTGAGCTTCATGTTGAATAGAAGATAAAAGACCTAATGAAATTAATTTCTTGTTAGAGAGACTTTTAGCGATTTCGCGCAAATCTATCAATGCATTGCTGATATTCTCTTTTGCATCGTTTAATAATTTTCCTTCTTTTATTTCCTCCTCTGAAAGTAAATTCAACTGAACCTTAGCCAAACTAAGAATTTGCCCAACATTATCATGAATTTCGTGACTGATAGCAGAGAATGTTAGGTCCTGTATCTCTAACTGCACCCGAAGCATGTCTTTGGCAGTTTTTAACCTTTTTCGAGATTTTTGGGATAAATAAAGTAGGTAAACAATAGAAATTATAGTCAATACCAATAGAAACAGTACCAGGGCAAACCAAGATTGCAGCATCCAGTAGAGTACCGGAAATAAAAAAGAGAAGGCAAATAGGAAAAGCACCAACAGTTAATTTTGATTGAGAAATGCCAGTGCTCAACTCAGTTTTAAAGTCTCACCGCTAATACTAACACTGGATAGTACAAAATCAACGCTTTTCGTGCAATAAAAAAACAGGGAAAACCCTATTTTTTTTAAACACTCAAATCCAAAAAAAATCATAAAAAACTGATTTTCACACTTTTACAAAGTGTGAATTTATTTATCCTATTACCGATTCAAAAATATTTTAATTACAGGCAGCGTTTTAGATTTCCCCCTTATCTTATCTAATATTATATGTAGGTACATTTAATAATTGATGTAGGTACATTTGTTGTATGTACATATAATTGCTCAATCAACTGAAATTATCAATTTAATCAAGCATAATATTTAACGATTGTTAGTCAATTTATAATACCCATGTTCATTAGATGTACCAACATATATATCGACAAAAGTTCCTTGAGTGCTCAATGGAGTAATCGGCTAGTTGAACCAAATAAGGATGCAGGATATATCAACCTACCATACCATGATTTAGCTTCTTTCAACCAATACCCGTCACAACATGATTACGATACAGATAATAACCAATACCTCGATAAAGGGATTTCTCCCTATGGTATTTCGGTTGGTTTCCCTACATCAATTAGGGGGTTTTTCCTATTGCCCACCCCTATTGGTGCGAGTAGTTTTGGGGTACTAAAAACAAATATTTTCATTAAGCAAACCACTACCCGATTATGAAAACAGCTTTGTATCCCTCAACTGATATTGCTATAAACGCTTCCCCTATTGGTTTTTTGAATAAGATTCAAGAGCGCTTTCTGTATACTAAAAAGAGCCCAAAAGTAATGCTGGGTAAGTATGCTAAAAAAGAAAGTATTGGGCGCATATCTGTTCCGGCAAATCCTACAACCCCCAAACAGTACTATAAACCTGCCCGAATGAGTAGCCAGCAGATTGCCTATATTAACAATGCGGCAATCGGAACTATCTTATACAATACCAGTGAGCAAACCTATCAAAGATTCAATGGTGATAATTGGCAAACAATTACTCATTATCCAGGCGAGCGCTTGTTAGGAGGTATCGTTTTTCAAATTAATGAAACCGGAACAACTGGTTTATTAACCAATATTTCTCATCAGATTACCCTCGTTCAGTGGAATGATACTATTAACCGTATTCCAGTATCAAAACTGCCAGATCAAACCAACCTACCTATCAATCAATATCCGTTATCCATCTTGCAGGGAAAAAACATGTCGTATGCTGAAAGAATGGCTGCCCATTATTGCGTAAGCATCCAAGGCGAAATGATTCGGGGATGGAGAATTCCTTCGCTGTCCGAATTATTAGCTATGCTGCAAGACTGCATCCTAAGCGCATCCTTTAAAGCCGGAGGGGCCTGGGGATTTAAAGATCTAGATACCGTTTACTGGCTGCATATACGAGACACCCATCAAATTCAGGATGCCACTCCGGAACATTATTATATCAGACTGGTAAGAGAATTTTAAAAGAAACTTACTTCAATCACCATGAAAAATATTTCGAACCTTACTCCTTCGTACATCCTAAAAATCAATGTCAACATGGGTTTTAAAAATTCATTAACACCATTTCGCTATAACTGTAAGTATTACACTACAACTGAATACAGGGTTTTTCCTCCTCAACTTTAGGTGTTTTACCTATTGTTTACCCTATGGCATGCAGGTAATTTTACATCATCAATAAAACGAAAACAGTCAAGCAGACTTAACAATACTAACATGAAAAACCAAACCAACCGAATCAGTAAAAGCCCTCTCCGGAGCTCAATCCACCTCCAGTATGGGGCTTTTACTACATGTAAAGAAAATGCGATTACTTTTTTATCAATAGATAATTACAACAAAAAGTGAAAACACCCTAAAGGGCAAAAGTTCTAACCAATGGAACTTTGTCTAACAAAAGAAAACAACCACACAATAATCTTTCAATCCTATAAAAAACCCAACTATGTCAACCACGTATTTACCCAATCAATCATCAACCGGCAGATATGCATATGCAAATACTCGCCCAACAGCCAACTATTATCAGCAAAAAAACAACCAATCGGTTAAAACCTCATTTATAGACAGAATTGATGAGGGGCAACTGATGGTAGGCATCTTCTGTTTTCTGGTACCTACCCTTTTTTCTGCGGTAGCATTTGGATTGAATTATCTGATAGCAGAAGACCTTATTACCTATGGTTTTTATATTGGTGGCACTGCCGCCGCAGCTAGAATTGGCATGAGCATCATCATAAAAGGGATAGCAGCAGACAAAAACAGAAGCGAATCGTTTTGGATGACTTTTGCCGCGATTTTTCCGGCATTATCTTTAATCTGTATGAGCTTGGTAGGGAATAAACCTTCGGAATCCGTTTCAGCTGAAAAAATAGCAGAAAAAAGAACTGAAAAAACAAATATCCAACCTATCCGAGTTGCACGTGAAATCTATATGCCACAGCGTTCTAAAGCCATGTAGTTCCGAACATTTATATCCAATATTCTTTTTCAAAAAAGGTGCTCAATTGGGCGCCTTTTTTGTTGCCGTCACTTCTTAACTAGCAATGTTGGTAAACAAATATTTACTAAATTGCCCATCTAAACATTGTTGAATTATGAAAAAAATTTTACTGCTGGCTATTACCAGCTTAGTACTGAATCAAACCAATGCCCAAATTAGCCTACCAAAAACGGCCGATGTAACCAAAGCGGCCACTTCTGCTCTGAGTAGTTTTATAGCACCCCCTAAATTGGGAGACATTACCGGTACAACCAATAGTGTGGTAGATAAACTTAGCAGTCAACTCTCCCTCCCAGCCGCACAAAAAGGCCCCTTAACAGACGCAGTGGGTGGATTTTTAAAGCAAAAGCAAGGCATTATGGGCTTAGCAGGCAGCGATCCTACCGCCTACCTGAGTAAGTTTGCCCCTATGCAACAAGGCCTCTTCGGAAAAATGAAAGGGATAATGGGTGCAGGTAATTTTAGCAAATTTTTGAATATGAAACCCGGCGGTAGCGGAGCAGGCAAATTATTTTTCGAATATTCAAAGAATAGGCTGACTGCATAAGTCAGCCTATTTTTTGTTGCTACTAGCAACTATTAAAATGATAAAACAAGCATATAGCCTGAATTAACAATTAATTGATATAGCAATTTAGTTCACTTATTAAACCTTTCGTATATTGTTAGGTATGAAAGGAAATTTTCATACCTATTTCCGACAAACTACCCTATCCCTTTTTAACTCCTGGATAGAAACGTCTCAGGTAGGGTCTGTATCTAACTTACACGACCTGCGGGTACAGATGAAAAGAATAAAAGCCACTTTCGCTTTTCTTCAATCGATTTATGGAAAAGGTTCCTTGGGAAAGTTACCCCAGGTTACCAGAGAACTCTTTCAACAAGCCGGAGAATGGAGAGAAATGCAGCTGATGAATCAATGGCTGCAAAAAATAAATGTACAACTGGATGCAACTATCGGATGCACTGAGGCAGATATTCTACAACAAGCCAATCAAACACAAGTTTATCTGCAAAAGCATTTCACCGCCTATACTAAACAAATGAAAAAGGCCGAAGGGTTGGCCAATAAAACCCATTCCATTTTAGCGGAGCAATATTATATGCAACTATCTGCCTCCCTTAAAAAAGGCATCAAAAAAGCTAAGCTCAAAGACTGGCATGAAGTTAGAAAACTATGTAAAAAGTGGTTATATGCTACTAACTGGCTGGAGAAAGATCGCCTTCCCGATCAGAAAAAAATTCATGCAATTACGAAACTAGAAAAGTATATTGGCGACTGGCATGAATGCTGCACCATCATTAACCGGCTCGAAGAGGCAGAGCACATGGACAAGGCCCCACTGGCAACCCGGCAATCGATGGCTATGGCATTTGCCAGCATACAAAAAAAAGAAAAATTATCAGTTAAAAAAACGCAACAACAGTTCGCTACAATAGCAGAACAATTTTAACGATCTCCGGTGCCCCCTAAAAAATTTCTAAACCAATAACCCGAATCTTTGATGGTTCGTAACTGAGTGTCAAAGTCTACCCGAACCAACCCAAAACGGGCGGTAAAACCATAGGCCCATTCAAAATTATCGGTGAGCGTCCATACAAAATATCCATCTATAGCTACCCCTTCCTTTTTTGCCTGTAAAACGGCTTGCAAATATTGCTGAAAATAGTTGATACGAAGCGGATCGGCCACTTTACCTGGAAGCAGGCTTTCTTTTTCGGCACACCCTCCTTCGGTAATGATAATTTTTTTCACACCCGGATAATCAGCCACTCTCCGCAACATGCGGTAACAACTGGGTGCATTGATTTCCCATCCCAATAAAGTATGCGGAACCTTTCGGCTTTTGGCACTCACTTCCGAAGTGCCCAAATAGGGTATCAGTGGATTGTGCCGAACCGTTACCGGAAAATAGTTTTGAAATCCAACAAAATCCAGGTCGCATTTCATAGCTTCCTGAAAACGCCAGCTTCGGTTGAACAAGTGAAATTTTTCAATCACCGGAAAACCGTCCATCATCGGAAACCCCATTCCTAATGCAGGCTCCAGAAAAAATCTGTTTAGCAATAAATCGGCCTTATCCGCTGCACGCAAATCGGCAGGCTGGTTTCGATGCGGATGGGTTTCACTAAAAGAAAAACTGCTACCTATTATGGCATTTGAATTAATCTGGCGAATTATACGTGCTGCTTCCGCAGTACAGAGGGCCGTATGGTGGGCGGCTAAATAAAATGATTGTATACTCATTTTACCCGGAGCATGAAAACCCGTCATATAACCCAGGGAAGTAAAAGCAAAGGGTTCGTTGATAATAATCCAGTGTTGCACTTTTGGGGAAAATTCTTGCACACATATTTTTACATAGCGCGCAAACCATTTTAAAATATGATGATTGGCCCACCCCCCCTCTTTTTGCAAAGCCTGGGGCAAATCCCAATGATATAAAGTTACAACGGGTGTTAGTCCCAGCAAAAGGCATTCATCAATTACAGCATGGTAGAATTTTATTCCGGCCTGATTTATTTTTCCGGTTCCGGCAGGTAAGATTCTACTCCATGAAATAGAAAATCGAAAGGAAGAAAAGCCCAGCGCCTTTGCCAGCAGCAGGTCGTCTTTATATCGATGATAAAAATCACTGGCCACCGTTGGCTTGGCACCACCCCGAATGGCAGCTACCCTGCGAGAAAACACATCCCACACCGATAATCCTCTTCCATCCTCAAGAGCAGCTCCTTCATTTTGCGGAGCAGAGATGCTCGCGCCCCATAAAAAATCTGCTCCAAAATCTTTTGCTGTAATCATATCATTCAATAGAAAGGGTAACGTAGAAAAGTTATAAACGGTATAAACAACCTTTTTATTTACAATTTGGTAAAGTAAAGTTTACGGTAGGTTAACATTCGCATAAAATTAAGGTAACAATGCAGTTGCATCTTTGGAAAACCTCCGTTATGAGTAGAAGAAGCGTTGAATTGGTAGTTATCAGCGACGTGCACCTAGGCACATTTGGCTGCCACGCAACCGAACTGGTTCAATATCTACGGAGCATCCAGCCCGAAACCTTAGTATTAAATGGAGATATTATAGATATCTGGCAATTTAATAAACGGTATTTTCCACAATCACACATGCAGGTGATAAAAGAAATTTTCAGCCTGCTGAGTTTGGGTACAAAAGTGGTATATATCACCGGCAATCATGATGAAATCATGCGCAGATACAGCGATTTAACAATTGGTCAATTACAACTTACCGATAAGTGGGTATTAGAACTAAACGGTAAAAAAACCTGGATTTTTCATGGAGATGTATTTGACCGAACTACCATGGGCTCTGCAAAAATTATAGCGAAACTGGGTGGATATGGCTATGACCTATTGATTTTAATTAATCGATTTATTAACCATGGACTCCAACTGATAGGAAGGGAGAAAATGAGTTTAAGTAAA
>JAPLEI010000115.1 GCA_026391195.1 Bacteroidota bacterium
ATGGAAGGCGTTGACATCCCCAATCCCAACCATTTTGCCAAAGTGGGCACTTCGGGAGGAGGGATTTCTATATTGAGCGCACAGCTGTTGGCAAACTCCGATTTTATGATCAGTGCTTTTCCTGCCGAATATGGCAATGCTTTATCAGGGGTTTTTGATATTAAATTGCGCAAAGGAAATAATACCCGCCGTGAGCATACTTTTTCAGCCAGCACCATAGGAATTGATGCCGCTACCGAAGGGTATTTTAAAAAAGGATATGGCGGCTCATATCTGGTGAATTACCGCTATGGATTTTTAACCCTGATGCAACAACTCGGATTAAAAATAGGAGATGCCCCCACTCGGTTTCAGGACTTGTCGTTTCATATTCATTTGCCTACCAAAAAAATGGGCAGCTTTTCTATTTTCGGATTCGGCGGTAACAGTGAACAAAAAACAGAAGCATCCGCCGACTCAATTATGTGGACCAATAATCCATCTAACAGAACTGGTAGGTTAGATGCAGCAAAAACAGGGATGATAGGCATCTCCCATAGTATTTCGCTGGGAAAGAAAACCTTTTTAAAAACGATGTATAGTGTAAATGGCTATACCTATCGGGAAGAAAACAATCGGCTGGATAAATTCAATGGGCCATTAATATATACCCGAAACAATGCTTTTACGGAAAGCAATGGCATCTGGTCGCTGGTGCTCACGCACAAATTCAACAGCAGGCATTTGTTGAAAGTAGGGGCGTATACTAGTGCAAAAACTTTTGATCTGACTCAACGCGAAACGGTGAGTAATGTATTGCAAAACAAAGTGAAATCTTCCGGTGATACAAGGCTTACCAATTACTTTCTTCAATGGAAATGGAGTCCCTCAAATCGCCTCAGCTTTTTAGCCGGTATGCATGCACAGCAGTTTGCGCTGAATAAAACATCGGTGGTGGAGCCGCGCTTGGGAATGAAATGGATTACTGGCAACAATCAGTTTCTCTCTGCCGGCGTAGGCTTTCATTCGCAAATTCAGCCCTTAGGCAATTATTTTGCCCGCATTAAAATTGGCGCCGATTCGGTGCAGCCTAACAGGGGCTTGGAATTTAGCCGGGCAGCCCATTATGTACTGGGCTACTCCATAGCACCGGCACCCAACTGGAATGTGAAGGCAGAAGTGTATTATCAATGGTTGTTTTCTATTCCGGTTTCGGCATTGGTAAAAAACAGTTTTAGTTTGCTCAATCAAGATGACGACTATGCAATTGCGGCGTTGAACAACCAGGGCAGTGGAAAAAATTATGGCCTTGAAATTACCCTCGAGCGGTATTTGAGTGATCAATTTTATTTGCTTAGCTCAGTCAGTTTATATGAGTCTGCGTATTTACCTTCCGATAAAATCTGGCGCAGCACCCGCTTCAACTCGAACAGTACATTTACTTTTTTAATGGGGAAGGAATGGAACCTGAAAGGGAAAAGAACTTCTACTTTTAGCATAGACTGTAAAATGATTTATGCCGGCGGGGTTCGGGTAACCCCAATTGATCTGGCGAAATCAATTGTACAAAAAACAACCGTGCTGGATAACACCCGGATCTACGAAGATAAACTAAGCAATATCTGGCGGGTAGATTTACAAACTGAATGGAAAGTTCAGTATGGAAAGAAAACGGGCAGTTTGATTGCCGGCGTACAAAATCTCTTGAACCGGAAAAATCCCGTTAGCCAAAGCTATGATCCCGTTACTAAGCAAATTAAGTACAATTATCTGTTGGGATTGATTCCGGTGGTGGGGTATAAGGTGGATTTTTGAAGGGGGTTCTTCTCCGCAGCTGAGAAACTGTATTGAAGGGATTGCAAGTGGAAAGGAAAACCGCTAAATTGAAACAAAGGTGCGATTAAATTTGTTTGAGATTTTTTTTAAGACTGGGACTGCCTGTTTTATAATAAAAATAGAAGTAACGAAATGCGGCTAAAAAATCCTTCCTTAGTGAAAAAAATAATTTTTAATAAGTAACTTAACCTAAATCTATGCGCACCCTTTTTTTGTTGGCAGGCATCTTGTTTTTTAATGCACTATTCTCTCAAATCACGGAAGGATCATTTTACGTTTATAAAGAAGACTGGTCCTCTGCAAAAGATCTGGAATCAGCCAGTTACTTCATGCAAATGCTAAAAGAGAGTGATACCAGCTATGTTTGTAGGTATTATCAAAAAAACGGGCCCATGATTAAATGGGAAACCTATTATGATGCGACTTTAGAAGTTCCTAATGGTCAGTTTGCTTGGTACAATCAAAAGGGCACTTTAGATAGTTTGGGGAGCACCTACCGCGGCAGAAAAGATGGAACTTGGGAGTACCTCTTAGATGATAGCGGTCGTGCTCACATTCGCGAAGAGTATTACCGAGGTAAGTTTTTGAAGCGTGAGAATTTTATGAGTAAAACAGTTCAATATCCTAACGGACTAACAGAGCCTATCAAGAATTCAGATTCTGCAGACAATAAGGAAGAGGTAACCATTATTCAAACTCCTGCAGAATTTAAAGGAGGGGTTAATGGATGGATTAAATATTTGTCAAAAGAGCTCAAAACGCCCGATCGGTTTCTTCAGCAGTCGTTCGCTGGAAACAAAGCTACTGTGATGGTTAGTTTCATAATTAGTAAAGAAGGCAAGGTTTCGGATATATTTATTGTTCAGTCGAGAGAATGGTCAATTGACACGGAAACAATCAGAGTGCTGAAGAAAAGTCCAGACTGGAAGCCGGCTTTCCAAAATGGAAGACCTGTTTTATATAGGCATAAACAATCGATTTCATTTGCAACCAATTAGCGGGCAGCATCTTAGTATTATTAAACTGATTTTTTATCAAGCACACTTAAATCCTGAGGCGGATAAGTTCACCACCGGCAGACTTTAATGAGTACCGAAACGAAGAAATTTCTGATGGAAACAATAGTAAATGTCGGTTCTCAGTCCCCCGCAATTGATCGCAAGATTTTAAAAAACTCCCATTTACTAACTCGATTTCATCTGCCCCGGAAATAGCGGTGCCACTTTGCGGTTGAACAGGTTAAAAATCAGCAGTACGCCTAATCCAAACAATACAGATCCAACAATGAGCAAGTTATTGGTGATGCCGGGAACAGAGAAAGACAATTTAATCAGGATAGTAGAAATAACAAATCCCGAATTTCGCATGATTGACTGAAACTGATCTGAATAGAAAAGGGAGGTAAGCAATAGTAACACATCTACAACTATCAGCACAGTAAAAAACTCATCAAAAAATATCTGGTTGAGGTTTTCGCTCAAATGCATGCCCGTTTGAAAATGTCCTAACGCAGAGCCGGTCCAGGTATAGAATGAATAACAAGCAAGTATCAGCAATACTGGCACCAATAACAGGGCAAGGGTATTTTTGAGGAATAAAAAAGTCGAGTCCTTTATTTCTGGCTGATCGGCTGGCTCTTGTCCAGGATTTTCTTTTCGAAGTACTTGAATGTAAAACAAACAAATCAACAAAAATAGAATCAGAGATGTGATGGCATCATAAGTAAACCGTAAATCGTTTTCGTTTTGAAACCATTTGGGGATAAGCTGGAGATTGCCAATATCTTTAAATATTCTTCGAATAATTATCAGCGTAATGATTTCGTATTGCTTGCCAATATAAAAGGAGGTTGATTTAGGCAGATAATAAATCAGCAGATATACCTCATATACCAGAATAAACGAGAAGGGGGTGTAGATGGCTGAAATAGGACTTTGCAGCAGTCCATAGGAAGCAGGCAAAATTCCTCTTCCCGCTAAAAAAATTAATGCTAGGTGAATCAGATAACTGAGAATGGCAATCGTTAGTACAAATCGTTCAATCCGAAATCTGGCATGCGGGGAAAGCAACCAGTCAATGCCTCTTTCTACCAGTTTTCTGCTGTTGGGCTCGGTTGTGCGAAGTGCCATAATTGGGGGATGTTTGTTAGGTAATATACCCTAAAACAATGACTTTTATACACAAAAAATTATTGCAACCATATTCGGATTCAGCTAACCTCCTATTCTCAATTGAAAATCAGCTGAATACATATCAGGTTATGGGGGGAACTAAGGGAATGAATGGATGTGGTGTAATATTCTATGTTAGCCGGAATGCTTAGCGGGTTAGCCGATAGCTTTTTCCAGAAGCAATCATCCAAAATGGCCGGTAAACCCGCCCCCAATCTTTTTGCTGCTTTGCCCAATCCATAGGGTCGTAAATCAGCATGTAAGAATTGCCAATAACGGTAATGCTGTCTTGCCGAACAATGGCAGCCGTAGATTCGTCCAGTGCCATTCCGAATACCCCGGGCAGTCTTTCTAATATCGGCACCAGATCGAATTGGCGATTTCTTACCAGCACATGCTGGTCGATGGCGGTGGATTGCATCAATGAAAATCCTTCGGCAAATTGGGTGGGGATATGGGGTGTTTTGCGATGGTCGCCACCGATTAAAACCGAACCCATAATAGTTGCACCAGCCGAAGTTCCCATAATTACCCCTCCCCGGTTTAGCAGGGCAATCAAGGCCCGGTGAACAGCCGTTCCACCATAAGCTTCTGCTAGCTTTTCCTGATCACCACCCCCTAAAAATATACCTTTGGCGCTGTTAATCATGGCAGCAAGCTCGGGACCTTCGGCTTTTTTTCGGTCGCGGGTATGCAGGGTTTTCAGTTGAGTAAATCCCTGTTGAATAAATTTATCCAGATGCTTACCCTGCTGTATCCATTCCTCATCACCTGTTGCGGTAGGAATGTAAACAACGGGTTGGTTTTTGCCTCCGATAAGTTTTGCAAATGCCTGAAACATGGTATCCGGAATAGTACCGCCCCCAATTATAATCAGGGTTCCTGAATGCGGGAAAATGTTTTTTTGTGAAAAGGAGGTTAGGGCAACCAAACATCCCAGAAATAAAAGCCGGATTCTCATACCATTTAATTTAGCTTTTCAAAAACCAAGTTTGATTCTAAGTTACAGCTTTTAAGTAAGCGATATTTTGTTATCCATGCAATTGCTTCAGAAAATCTTCGGCCTTGTTCAAATGATTTGTGCGCCAGGCATCATCCCGCTTGTCCCAGGTTGTAATGAGCATTGCCCAGCGGGGATTTTTTGAGAATACGGCTCGATTCTTGGTTAAAAACCGCCAGAACAAACCATCCCATATTGCTTGCCATTCTCCCTTAGGAAAATCACCCATTTTCATCAGATAATTCGAGCCGGCAATATAAGGTTTACTAGTAATCAAGCCACCATCACTGTATTGCGACATGCCATATACATTCGGTACCATTACCCAATCGTATGCATCTATATACATCTCCATAAACCATTGGTATACATGGTCGGGATGAATTTCGCAGAGTAACATACAATTACCCAATACCATTAGTCGCTCGATGTGATGGTTATATCCTGAGTGTAATAATTTTTTAATGGTGCTGTCTATCGGCGGAAGTCCGGTAGTACTCGTATAAAAAGCTTTGGGTATTGGATGGGTAAAGCCCCAGAAATTTTTGGTACGTTGAACACTTCCGATTTTCTGATAAGTGAGTTGCACAAATTCTCTCCATCCCAGTAGTTGCCGCACAATGCCCTCTACACTATTCAATGGTACTTGATTGCTTTCGGCACCGGTTATCAGTCGATCAATTACCTCTAAAGGATTCAGTAGCCCAATATTTAATAGCGGACTTAGCACACTATGAAACAGCGTATTTTCTTTCATCTGCATCGCATCTTCGTAAACGCCGAAATTCGACAGTTTATGTTTGATAAACGCTTCCAGTGCCTGCTCTGCGGCAGCATGGGTGCAGGGATAGTATTGTGGCGTACCATTTGCTTCAAATGGCGCCGAGGCAGACCCATAATTGTTTGCGAAGTGTTGCTCTGTATAGGTAACGGCTTCCTGAATAAAAGTATTATCCCCATTGAAATGCATGGGGGGAATAACGGTTTTCGCAGGAATCTTTTTACGATTCTCGGTATCGTAAGTCCACTGCCCTCCCTGCGGTTCACCGGATGGGGTAAGCAGGATGTTTCTTTCTTTTCGTTGTTGCGTATAAAATCCCGTTTGATAAAAGGGGCGACGGGTACCTAGTTTTTCAATATCTCCGGGAAGGGTGTTGATAAAATTAGGACTAGGCAGATAGGTGAATCCGATACCTGATTTGTTGCATGCCTTTTCCAGTTGTTTTTGCAGCCAGTTATCATTGGGGAAGTAGAGGCGAATATGGGTGGTTTGTTTTTCAGCGAGCAGCTCAATCAATGCCTGCATACTGCTGGCGGGTTGGTGGTGATCAACATACGTAACGGAAAATCCTTGGAATATTAAATGCTGCTCGTAGTATTTCATAGAGGAGCGGTGCAGGATAATTTTCTGCTTGTGAAAACGGTATTGTGTAAAGAATAGCTCCTGTTCAATTAGGTAGATAGGAGTATTCGTATTAGCCGGCAGCGGATTTTTAAATAGTTGGTGGGGGAAAAGGATAAATACTTCCATAAAAGCAGTAACAAATCAAACGGGGAGTGGTTCAGAAGAAAGAGATAAATCACATTTAGCTGAAAGGGCTTGTCATTATTAATCGTTGCTAACTGATATCAGTAATTTCAAACAAATATTTCTGGGAATTCGAATGACTTGAAGGTGAGTTTGGGGTATTTGTTTTGATGGCAATAGTCGGCTTGCATAGTATGTGATACGTAACCCTTCTCCAAAGTATTAGTAAACCTCTTTCATCTTAGCAATTTCTTCCTGAATAGCGTTTTTTAGTGATTCCGGTGCCATCACACGTGCTTTTGCTCCATAGCTTAGGATACGGGCTTTTAATTCAGGCGTATCGTAAACAGTAAAAGAGATTGTCATTTCTTCTGCCGATTTTTCAATGATTTCCATGGATGGATGGATTTTATTTTCAGCCACCAACTCAATCAGTTCATGAGAGATTTGTAAGGTAACTTCAATAGGCTCGCTGCCAGATTGATGAAAAACGCCCAGCGTATATTTAAAGTAGTCTTCTCCGTTAAATGTTTCATCCGTGATATAGCTATCTTCACTTATCTCAACTTTTTGAATGCGGTTTAGTTTTAAAATTTTGGGACCGGTATCTGCCAGTACGCCATGATCGTATCCTACCATATACCAGATATTCCGGTATTCTTTTAGCAGGTAAGGGCTAACGGTAATTTCCCTCGACTCTTTGCCATAAGGTTTATAGGTAAGCAGAAGTGATTGTTGTTGGGTGATGGCCTGATATACAGTTTCAATCCATTCTTGTCCGGTATTGTCTATCATCTCACCAATCTGAATATAGCGTGCCTGGTCGTTGGAGTGTAATCGGCGCAACACCGAGCCGGTCATCAGTCGCGTAATCACATCATTAAATTTATTAAATAGCAGCGACCCTTTAAAAACAGAAAAAGTTTGCACTGCCATTTCTAATAACTTTTTGTCTTCATCGGAGAGTGGTCGGTTTTCAATGGATTCCTCTCGGTTTTGATACATCAAGCGACCATTCCGTTTAACTATGGTAACGGGATATTGTTCCTGCATGTTTCGGATGTCTAGATAAATCATGCGTTCCGACACTTTACTATCGCCATCCTGTTCCAGTTGTTCGTTCACCCGGTAAGTGATTTCCGGTATGTTATAGCCTCGGTGACTGCGCATGAGACCATCGATAATGTTATGTCTTTTCCGAGCGTTTTTGGTGATGGGCATATCCAATTTTTTGCAAATGTAGTAGTAGGAGTGAGAACAAAAATCAACATTGCAATAAAAATATTTTTACTTCAAAAATATATAATATTTCTACTAACATTTTATTTGTTCTTGAAACAAAATTTCAATTTCCGATGCAATTTGCAGCCCCATGAAGAACGAATTTTAATTAAGTCATTATAAATCAATGTGTTATGTAAAATTTTATAAAATAACGCTTCTCGTCGCCCAAATCAGCACATTTTGAAAAATAATTTCAATATTGAAATAAAATTTCAAAATGACATACTTCACTTCAAAACCGCTCAGTATGACTAACCAAATGGTTTCCCGGAATTTGTTTGCTACCATTAAGCAAATTATTGTTACCACGGCCGATCAAGAGTTTTTAGAAGAGCGGATGCAGGAGTGGGAGGAGATTTCGGCGCCATTGTGTGCGTTTTTTGAAATCAGTACCCCCGAAGCGGTATTGCTTGCCTTATATCTCGAGGGGTCTTTTCGCGACAGGGGGGTTGATATCGACCGGGTGTTGCAGCATTTCGGGAAAGACATTTGTTCTTTAACCCTCATTAACAGTACGTTGCAGCAGCTTGGAAAAAGGCAGTTGTTGCAAACAAAGAGAGCGGATATATTTCGCCGGAGATCGAAGCAGGAATATAAAAAGGAGTACCAGATTACTCCAAAAGTTACCAAAGCGGTGTTGGAGGGTAGCCGGGAATGTTTACAAAAGAAAGTCACTACCACCCTGCTCGACCTACTGGAAGAAGCCGGCGATTTATTTGAAATGCACGATGATGAAGAAATTTCATCTGAAAGTATGCTCGAAGATTTGTCGGAACTCTTACAAAACAATCAGAACATTCCGGAAATTAAATGGTTGCAGTCACACAAAGATCTTACTACCCAATATATTGCCATCTTGTTTATGATGTTGCTTGAGTTGCTGGATGGCGAAGAAGATGTGCAGATTGATAAAATTGTTCGCAATGTTTGCGATGATATGCACGACCGCATCACTTTACGCCGAAAAATTACGGATCCAAAGAATCCGCTGCTGGTGCAGAAGTTGATACAATATTCTGATGAAGAATTTCTCAGTAGAAACTTATTGCGTGTTACCGAAGAGACTAGTCAAAAATTATTGAGTGGCCAGCACGCAACTGATACAGCCGCTTTTCGTCCGGTACTTTGTAAATTGATTCAACCCGAAACGGTATTAGAAGAAACACTTTATTATAACCAAGCAGAAGAAAAACAAATCTGCTTATTACAGGAGGCACTTAAGGAAGATGCCTACAAAAAAATTCGGGAAGGGTTATTGGCGGAAGGATTGCGTGCCGGATTTACCCTGTTATTATTTGGCGGCCCCGGAACCGGCAAAACTGCTTCTGTAAAACAGTTAGCCCGACTCACCGGCCGGAATATATTGATGGTAGAAATTTCAAAAATTCAGAGTAAGTGGGTAGGCGAAAGCGAAAAAAATCTATCCCGCGTTTTCGATGAATATCGCCGCTGCCGTAAAGCATATTCGCTGGATCCCATATTACTATTTAATGAGGCAGATGCGATACTAGGTAAGAGAACCTCTGTGAAATCAAGTGTAGATAAATCCTACAATGCGATACAGAATATACTACTCCAAGAACTCGAAGACTTTGAAGGCATCTTTATGGCAACTACTAATCTGGCGGATCAACTGGATGCGGCTTTTGACCGCAGATTCTTGTATAAAGTTTCTTTTTCACAACCCGAACTTCATGTAAGAAAGAAAATTTTAGAACAGGCATTTCCGGGATGCCAGCCTGGGGTGTTGGAAAACCTGGTAAATCAATATCCGCTTACGGGCGGACAAATTATGAATGTAAAAAAGAAACTCACCATTGAACTCTTATTGCAGCCCATGCTTAATAAAGAAGAAGTGCTGCATCAACTGGTAAAAGATGAGCTTACCTTATCGGCTCCCCCATCAAAACCCATAATTGGTTTTTTGAAGCCGGAATAATTTTTTAATTGAACAATAAGAGAAAACTATGAGTAATCTAAAAAAATTTGAAGTAAAAATTCAGCTGAAAGGCGGCACCTCAATTGTTACAGTTGTATTTGCCGAAAATGATTTTCGGGCAAGGCAGCAAATAAAAATGCAATATGCTGATGTGATGGCCAATATTTCGAGTGTGCGTGAAGTTCGGTAAAGCTGTCGTTTAGTAACGATGTTCAAATGCACTATAGTGGGGCCGTAAGGATATACTCCTTGGTTGAGACACCTGAACTACCACAACTCGGGTAACCACGCTGCGTGGTTGTATTAAACGGGGTGCGGTTTGTACCATCGTAACCGGGCGAGATGCCGTGCAAGCATTTAGCAAGGCAAATACGAATAAAATGAGCAAATAAGTTTTCATAGGAGCTATTTTGGATATAGACTGCCAATAGTTTTACAGGTTTAATGGAGGCGGCGTTAAATAATTTCAGAATTAGGCAGTCCGCTTTCAATAAAACCTATAACAGCAGGCTAGCTAATCTGTCTTTGTAAGAATTAGCTGAACCCCATTTTTTAGGGTGGGGATGTCGTGTTGTATTATTTGCCAAATAAGCATAATGTCCACCTCAAAATATTCATGCACTAAAACATTTCTTAACCCAATAATTTGTCGCCAAAGAATATGCGTATGATTATTCTTTGTTTCCTCACTCATGTTATTGGCAGCTTCTCCAATGATTTCAATTTGTTTGATTGTTGCAAATTGCATCATCGAATTAGAGGAGAACTCATCAAAATCTTTATCAAGTATATAGGATTCTATTTCTACAATCGATTCAAGTATATGCTGTAGCCTTTGTTTGTCACCTATTTTACCTTTCATAAATCAATTTTTTTTCTTTATTTACAAAAGGTCGAATGAATTTAGAGAGTGCGTTGCTCGAGACCAGATCTATTTTTTTGTGAAGTTTTCTTTCTAGGTCGGTTTTCATGTCAATAAACCCTAACCCAATATGCACCGAATAATCTAATTCAACTAAAATATCAACATCACTCTCCATTGTGCCCTCATTTCTTGCAAATGAGCCAAATAAGAATGCCTTCAATACAGGTTTGTCTACAAAATAATTTTGTATTACCCCCACTTCATAATTTGAAAGATTCATACGACAAATTTAGTTGATTCTTTATGTATACTGTGCAGATGTTATACAACTGTCTTCGTTTTGTATATGGGTTTTGTTATATGCTTAAAATATTCATAAACTGCAACAATTGCTCGTGCGAAGGTTTTCGATAAAAAATTCCCTGAGATTCCCCGCTGCGTATTCCGCGCACAAACAGGTAAAATACGCCCCCGATATGCCGATCATAATCGAAATCCGGTAACCGGCTTTGTAAATATTTATAGAGCGCTACTAAGTAGATATAATATTGCAGGTGATAGTTGTTGGCATCCATCGCTTCTAGCAGGGCAGTTTCATTGTAGCATTCCGTCTCATATCCCAGGTGATTCGATTTCCAGTCAATCAGATAAAACCGCTCTCCTTGTTTACTTATAAAATCAATCTTCCCATTCATTAATCCCTGCCAAGATTTTCCCTTTTGCAAATGAAAGGGCGTATCGGGGGTTGATAATTCCATCAGTTGGCGCGTTTGAAATTCATGCACCGGGAAGTTGAATTCCAGTTCAGCCATTTGATGGTTGCGACTGATTTGCGGTAATGTAAATGTATGATGGCCTGCTGTGAGCGACAGGGTGCATAATTGTTCTATCAGCTGGTATAATCCTTCTCCATGCGTTTCTTCCAAACCGGGCGACATGCGCTGGAGTGCTTTGTTGATGGTGAACGACCAGGTTGCTGGTTGGGTAAAGTCAATATGCTCCAACAGATAATGGATCAAATTGCCAGTGAAAGCCCCTTTACGTAACTGATAGAAAATAAACTGGTCGTAAGCGTTTTTGCTGGCAGCGGATTCGGTACCGGCTGATAATGACCGAACGCCGTGATCGGGATTCAAATAACTATAACTCAGTTTTTGCCAATTGGTATTCTTTAGGCGAAAGTCGGGGGCTTGCTCAAATCTTGCCTGTGGTCTGGCCGTTGCCTGATAACAGAAATTGTCAGGAATTTGTGGCAATTCAGTTACCTCGTTAATGAATGGGGAAGGATTTTTTGTAATTGCTAACAGGAATACGGCTAAGGTTCCGGTACATTCGGCAGGTTTGTTGGTAAACAGGTAACATTTATATCGTGCCCGCGTGAGGGATACATATACCAGTCTTCGGTTTTCCTGTTCCAGCTGAATTTCTACCCATTGCCGCTGGTCGTCGGTAAAAGATACCGAGTTGCCGTAATAAAAATCTCCATTGGCATCCCGGTAAGCCGTCATTTTTTCGGTTTTCGAATCTGATGAAAACTCCAGAAAAGGCGCCATCACAATATTATACTCCAGCCCCTTACTTTTATGTATGGTAATAATCTGAACGGCATCAGCATCGCTTTCAATTCGCTGCAAATATTCATCCCCATTCATTTTATCGCCTTCGGCGGCTTTTTGCAGCCAGCTGATGAGTTCTGCCGGGCGATATTGTAAGCGGGTTTCTGTTTGGTGTAATATTTCAGCCAGTTGAATGTAATTCGACAATGCTCTTTCGCCACTTTCTACATCCGGTTGCAGCAGCCGATTGGTTAACTGAAAGCAGCCAAATACCGATTGCAGGGTAACATATACGCCTTTTGTTTTCCATTTAGTATTCCATTCGCGGAATCTTTCTACCAGGGCTTCTTCCTCTAATTCACTGAGTTGAGAAATCGAATAGCCAGTTATGTTTGTTAACAGGGCTAGATTGATATGGCTAAGGGTAACACTTTCAATTGCTATCAGCCAATTCAGCAGCACGTTGGCTTCGGCTCTTTTCAGAATTTTTTCACTTTCTAGGTTGATGCAGGGGATGCTAAAACGATTGAGTGCATTTTTTATGTCTGCGGCTTGATATTTATTACGAACCAAAATAGCGATATCAGCCGGCGTAATGGATCGGGTTTGATTGTTTTTATGGATGCGATAATCGGGGTTACTCAACAGGTCGGCCACTTGTTTAGCTACTCTGGAAAAAATATCACCGGCTTCCCGATGAACAGCAATAGGGGTTACGGCTTCACCATTCAATTCTAGTTGGCCCTTATCATTCGGGTTGGGGGATGCAACCGGCAAATAAGAAAAAGCATCCGGGGAGCCCTGAAAATAAAAGGTGTCGAAGTTGGCTTCCGGCAAAAAAAAGTGATTGAATGCCTCAATCAACGAAGTGGCGGAGCGATAGTTTACCGACATATTAAATTGGTTGTCGGCTTCTTTTACGGCTTTAAAATACGTAAACAAATCAGCTTTCCTCCATGCATAGATAGATTGTTTGGGGTCGCCAATCATAAATACAACCGTTTCTGACGGGGGGCCAAACAGCCGGTGAAAAATTTCATATTGCTTCCGATCTGTATCCTGAAACTCGTCAATAAAAACCGCTTTGTATTTGCTACGTAATGTGTTAACCAGTTCATCCGATGGCGTTAAACAAATCGCCCGGTGAAGGTGATCAATCATATCATCAAAACTAAGTACCGATTGTCTCGATTTCAATTCTTCCAAATCCCGGGTAATCAAAATAGTCAGGTGGGCAAAAATTATATAGGTAACCTGTTGCTGTATTTGGGAAACAAGCTCTTTTTTTTGTCTCCATTCATCTAAGCCCCGCAAGATGGTGGGGAAAACAATTGATATATATTTACTCTCCTTTCTTTCTTCAATTTGAGTAATAATTTCATTCGGATCTTCTATTTCACTAAAATATCTTTTAGCTGTGGTATTTTGTTGGATAGCGCTTCTATAAGCCGGCTCATTATTGGTAAACTCATCGCATAGACTTTCCCAACAAGTATCTCTTTCTCTTTCAGCTACTTGAATAATTGCCAACAGTTCTTCCTGATGGGCCGGATCGAGCAAAGGTGTTCTTGGCGTAATTGGCAAGTTAAATTGTTTTCCACTGAGGGCTTGTTTTAACATGCCCTCTAAAGCCTCTACTTTTAGATAGGGATTGATATGCGCTAGTAAATCATTGCCAAGGGGGGCAATATATTTTCGCCAATAATCATGGATACTGTTGGCACTCATTTCATCCTGCTGTTCTGGTGAGAGCGCTTCTGCACCAAAAACCTGTTGTGTTTCAAATGCAAACTCCTGCAAGGTTTTCTGGCAAAATCCATGAATCGTTAAAATAGAGGTCTCGTCCATCAGGGCTAGCGCATCTTTCAGTAATTGTTGAGAGGCAGGGGCACCCTGTTGGTTGATGGATTCCGCCACAATATCCTGAATGGTATCGTCTTCAATCGGTATGCCCTGAGCAGATTGATAGGCAAGTGCAATGAATTCGCGAATGCGGGTTTCTAATTCCGCTACCGCAGCCTTGGTAAAAGTTACCATCAGAATTTCTTGTACTGGAATCTTTTTTTCAAGAATCAGCCGAAGCACAAGTATGGCAATCGAATAGGTTTTACCTGTTCCTGCGCCGGCCTCAATCACATTGCTTTTTTCAAGTGCCACTTCGGTTACTTCTAATGTTTCCATATATCGGCTTCTATCTTAGGTTAGGTAAAAAATTTTGAATTGATGCGCTTTAAAAAAGGATATACATGGTCAACATGCCCCTTAATTTCATCATAGTACTCCCTGGAAAAATAGCCCGCTTGTTTGGCCAACGCTTTGTATTTATCACTGCTTCCCTTTACTTCTTCGGCCATTTCAATCAGGTAGGCGTCTACTCCATCCTTGAAATACAGCGTTACATTGGGTTTTTCCCATTCGGGGAAGAAAAGAAAGGGCCGTTCTGCAGAGCGCAAAAAATTATCAATAAAAAACTGAAGAAATTCCCTCGCATCTCCTACTGAAAGTTCATTGGCTTCGCAGGATACCCATACTCCCTTTCGCTTGAAGAAATGAAAGTCAATTGGCAAGTCCAGCGCCCGCAAGCAACAATAGTTTATAAAGGCAGGAAAAAAATCTTTTTTTAACTTACTACCCGTTTGCATAGCGATCAGCTTATTTCCGTAAATGCCTTCTACTATACCTGAAAGTGTAGTTGTTCCAAAATCGAGGTTCACCGCAACATTTCTGGCGGCCTGGCCTCCTCTGATTGCTTCTCTGCTTTCGTATAATTCCCGAACTTCCTCTGCCAACTGCCGGTACAAAAATTTGCCACGATTGCTCAGGGGTAATTTGCCTTGCAATAACCACTCCTGATAGATGTTATCATAAGTTGCAGGTGGAAACTGCAACAGTTGTGCTTTAAGATTGGCAGCTTCGAAGCTATCTATTTCAAATGATTCTATTTCGCTCAACAGAATTTCATCCGAATACGGGAATATCCGCCAGTTTTTCTGCATATACCAAGTGAAGGGACTTTTCGCAAATTTTGTGAGCGACGATAACTCAATCATCGGATTAATAGACGCATTGGCTGATTCCGGCGGCATCGGTTTTTTCACGAGTGGAGATTGCTGAACAGAGGATAGATAAGAAGTAAGTCCATCTACCCCACCGGATCCATATCGGCTGCTGAAGCTGTGCAACGGGTGCTCAATAATTAGTTTTTTTCTCAGCTGGTAGTCGGGTTGCGGCAATCCCTCTAGGATATAATTTATCAATTCATCTACCAATGCAGACGGCGGAATGGGACGGTTATCTTTTACGTCCTGGCCCTGATAGCTGATGAGCAGGTGTTCCTTGGCAGAGAGCATGGTTTCGAGCAATAAATGTTTGTCGTTATTGCGAATATTCCGGTCACCCTTTCCCGGATTATTTTTCTGCAAATCAAAATGTGGGCGGTTATCTTTTCTGGGAAACTCGTTATAGTTCATGCCCAGAATGGCTACAACTTTATGCGGAATACTTCGCATGGGGATGAGTGAACAAAATAATACACCGCCTCTGCCAAAATTTTGCTGGCGGGTTTCTGATTGCAGCGTGGCGTTAAATTGGTAGGCAAATACTTCAAAAGGTACTGGGTCGGCAATATCCGCAGCGTGCTGGTTGTACTTGTCTAAATAGGCAATCAACTCGTGGTAATCGCCAGCATCCTGGTCGTCGTTTACGAACAGCATATCTGCGATTAGTTCCCGCACATAGCTAATCCATTCACTTACGCTGCGGCTTTTTTTTCTTTGTTCGATATGATGCAGCAGCTGCGAAGCAAATTGATGAAATTTAACCAGCTCAAAGATGGTATCTCCTTCAACTATATCAATGGGTATAAGGGTGTCTCCCGAGGGTGCGTTGTAAATGGGACTCCCGCTGATACACCATCCCAGCGCTATGCGTTGTAATCCGTATTCCCAACTTACCAGTCGGGTATCGTTTTCAATTTCTCCAGCGGTGCCACAGCGGATATTGGCTGCTTGCATAGCAGAACGAATCAGATCGGGTTGAGTGATACCAAAGCGTTGACTGATATTTTTAGACTCCAGTAGTTCCATTACCATTTCGGCTTTCATATTGTCGCTGTTTAGTTCTAGCAAGCGTTGTAAGTCACTAAACAGGGAAGCCCCTTCGGTAATTTTTTGATCGGAAAGTGTATAGGGAAAATCATAAGGTGCCTCATCAAAAACGGCGCGGATATAAGGCGCATAGTCGTCCATATTAGAACAGAGTACTAATATATCTTTCGGAGCCAGTTCTCCGGGCCGGGCATTTACTATTTTCACCAGTTCATTATACAGCACTTCAACTTCTCTGGCTTTTGTATAACAGCTATTGAAAACTACTGAGCCATCGCTAAGGTTTTCGAGTGAAATGGGTTGTCGGAAAGTTCCATAAGCATTTTCGAAAATGTCTTTTTGTATTTTATGCAGCAAGCTTTCAGGATTATCCGGTGGCGGCACAATCCAGTGATCATACACTTCATTCATCAATTCTTCGTTCTGATATAGCAGCGCGAAACTTTCTTTGATTATAGTTCCCCATCCCGTTAATAAACTGTTGCCCGGCAGGTTAAAGCCCTCTTCGGGCTGGCGTAATTTATTTTTTTGCCGTTTTTTGATCAGGCTTTTTTCAGTTTCATCCTCTAACCAGTAATACGAAGGAGCCGGATTCATCAGATAAAAATGTAAGGGAATATAGGCTGCCAGCAATTGAAACAATTCGAGGTGTAGTGGGGTAATAACGGCAATGCCAAAAAAGTGCAGTCCTGCAATTCGGTTATTAAGTTGTGCCTCTTGTGCTGGATTTTTAAGTGCTTCTTTCAGTCTATTAATCACACTGGGTTTGTCGGAAACCCTTCCCTGATAAGCTTGTTGTAATCTTTTCCAGAGGTACCATTGAAAGTGTGCGGGTGATTGGGTAGATTGGTTCCAGTCGTTAATCAATCCGGGCCGGTAGATCTGGTATTGGTCAAACAAGTCGGCCATTTGATCTGCGAGTGCAATTTGCCGAATGGGGTGATTGTGGTAATAGGCGGCCACATCTGGAAATCTTTGCCGGAATGCCGGCTCACTCAGTTCTTTCCAAATTTTCCATCGAATTTTATCGGAGGTAATAACGGGGCCTGGTTTTTCGGAGAGCCATTCGTGTAGCAGGGCGATGATATCATTGGGACTATGAAATGCCAGATGAGCGCTGATGCCCAGCTGTTGTGCAATTTGTTCGGTGAGCCATTTATTCATCCCCTCGGTTTGGGTGATGATGTGCTGTTGCTGAAATACATCACAGGTTTCTTGTTGCAGATTCTGTGACAGCTGCAAAGCAAGTTTTTCGATGGAGTTGGATATATAGAGGTGATTGGGCATGCAGTAATAATTTATAGTTCGTCCATTCGGTGTGTAATGCCCGATGCTCTTTGCACGCTGCCGGATGCGGTTGCTTTTAGTACAAGTTCCGACGACAAGATAATGGCTTGTTGTTTTGCCCGGGTAACAGCGGTGTACAACAATTCTCGGGTGAGGATGGGAATATCCGGATGGTTTGGCATACGAATCAACACGCGGTTATATTCTGAGCCCTGACTTTTATGAATAGTCATGGCGAAAACCGTTTCTGCGTGTTGAATATACTGAACGCTGATGCCGCGCACCTGGCCATTTCCGGCATCTAGCCACAGCTTTTTTGTACCCTGTATGGTTCGCACAATGCCAACATCTCCGTTAACGAGCCCCAGCTCTTTATTGTTGCGGGTGATGATGATTGGACGGTTTTCATAAAAGGGCGTATCTGGTTGCAGACAGTTATTTTTTTTCAGGTGGCTCTCTGCCAGCTGGTTACACTCTGCCAATCCACCTTTGCCTTCGCGCACGGCGCATAGTATGCGTTGTTGTTGAAACAGTTGAAGTGCTTGATAGATATCCGGCTCGTGGATATAGGCTTCGTAACCGTCAATAAAGCTTAGTAAGGCACTGTCTGAATCTGGAGAAGTAATGGAAACCTCGCCGCCATTATTGTTTAGTAAAAACTCATCTAAAATAGTTGTTCGGTTATGCAGTATAGCATCACTCAATCTGCCGATACCACTTTTGGTGCTGAAGCGGTGACTGTATTGCAATTCGATGATATGTTCGGCCAGCGGATGTGGGGTGTTGTTGGTGGAGATTGGCAATGAGCGACTGGGTGTTTCGATAAAACGATTGATAAAGTTTTGTGTATCGGATGAAAATGCATTGAGGGCGGCAGCTTGGCTGCAGAGGTCACCAAAAAGGCTACCGGCTTCTACAGAGGCCAGTTGGTTTTTATCGCCCAATAATAGTATTCGGGTTGATGAGCCGATGGCCGACAAGAGTTTGGCAAACAGGGCCACATCAATCATCGAGCATTCGTCTACAATTACCAGGTCGTAGGGCAAAGGATTGTTTTCGTTATGCCGGAAGTAGATATCGTCCTGTTTAGTTCCCAGTAGCTGATGCAGGGTAACGGGTTGTAGTTGTTGAAGTTTGTTGCGAATGCTATCTGGTAGTGGAAGGGTGGTTGATTGCAACGAGTCGGCCATTCGAGTGGCAGCTTTGCCGGTAGGGGCAGCCAATGCAATTCTACAGTTTGGTTGCAGTATATATTGTACCCAAAGAATTTTTGCTACGGTGGTGGTTTTACCGGTACCGGGTCCGCCGGTAAGGATGGTAAAATGATGCAGGCAAGTCATTATTACGGCAGCCAGCGACCAATCTGGTCTTTCATTTGCCGGCAATGAGGTAAGCGAATAATCTGCTTTCAATGATGTAATCAATGCCGATTGGGTAAGTAAGGCTTTTTTTCTTGCTTCCAGAAGGGGTTCTTCAGTTTTCAATAAACGCTTAATGTGCCTGAGTATATTGGTTTCATATTGAAAGTACCGATGGAGGTAAAGCTTATTCCGATGAAGAATGAATGGGGTTGTTGCTTGATCATTGCCTACCCATTTGGGTATTTGTGTTAGTTGTTGAGGGCTTGCATACCAGCCGGCAGGATTGGCGGGTTCGGGCAAGTCGGTGATATCAATACAAATATGCCCTTCTTTTAAGCGATGTGCCAATAACCAAGCATGGGGTTGCAGGAGGGGCTCGGGAAATGCCTGGGCAAATTGTAAATTAATATCGGTAGCATTATTCATTGGGGGATGATACGTTTTGCTTTTCGGACTGTAAAATTGGGTTGCCTCACTGTAATCTATTTACAATCCCTGAAAAAAAGCGTAAAAAGCGGAATTGGAGCTTGTAAAGTCAGTGAAAAAAAGTTGTTTGCGATGCTTCTTATTTGTCAATCCCATTGATAATCTGTTAAATACACGATTTTTTTGAAGTAAGAAACAGGAAAAACCCTGTTTCGAAAATCTTCAGGCAATTAGCTAAACAATAGCGATTTACGAATTAAAAATAGCATTTATTAAAATAAACACTCAAGTATTACACAATAAATCGATAAAATTTCATATTTTAAGGATTATCATTTAATCATTTTTAATTATGCCATTGTCCCAGCCCTTTGATCAGGAAAAAAGAGGTTTGGTAGATTTATTTCGCCGCTTTCTTTTTGCCAAAGAGCCTCCGCCGCTCGATGATTGTCCGGCTATTTCGGTTAACCCCCAGTATATAGTAGATATTCATACCCATACTTCTATGAAGATGAATATCTGGGGCAAAAAATTTTGGAACCGGCATTGGCCGGTTTGGGGGGATGGTTTATTGTCGATGTTTGGGGCACAGGTAGACTATTACCAGTTAACTTGCAAGCATGTTGGTGTTATGGTAGTGGCGCATGATTTGCCTGTAGGGGCAATGCGAAGGAAGTTTGGTTTTTTAAGCCAAGTAATACGAGTGCTGAATTGGCTTTTTGATAAAATGGAGCATGAAGATTTTAGCAACTTTAATCAAATAAATAAAATTATCAATTTATTTGAGGAGCAGATATACATTACCAACCGAAAGCTGGGTTCTGAAACATTTGTTATTGCTCGTTCTTATCAGGAATTAGTAAATGCGCGAGCTAGAGGAAAAATTGTTTTTGTTCATTCAATAGAGGGCTCGCATGCATTAGGTAGAAATATACCTCCAAAAAAATCAAAATTTAAAAGAAAGATTCGAAAAATACATAACCCGATTCAGGGGGGCATGCAACTTGGGGCTACAAATCAACGATATATAAATAATCTTGTAGCCCTGAAGCACAGAGGGGTATGTATGTTAACGCTGGCATATTTATTTAAAAATGAATTATCTGATTGTGTAGAAGGAATTGCCGAGTATCCTAAAGTAAATACATTTCAATACAAATGGAGATACACACTCAATGATCCTGCCTTAAATATAGGGTTATCCCCTTTAGGAAAAGAAGTGGTAAATAAAATGCTGGAAATTGGCATGATAATAGATCTAACCCATTCTACTCCGGCAACACGAAGGCAGGTTTATGCAATAAATAAAAACAGAGCTGAAAATAACTTAAACCATCTTCGCCCTTTAACTTTTTCTCATTGTGGATCACGGAAATTATTTGAAGACTACCAGCAAAAAACGGGCGTAACCAAATACGATCACCACAAATACTATGCAGTGAGCGAAAAAGACGTGGAGGAAATAGAAAAATCTGGTGGCGTAATTGGAATCATACTTGAAAACTGGTGGCTAACAGGCGTGGATCAACGATTGCCCGAATATCAGGGATGGGAATTATCCGGAATAGATTGCGTGATGGAAACAATAGACTCTATCAATCAGCAAACTGCCAAGAAAGACTATAGTATAATTTCAATTGGTACAGATTTTGATGGATTTACAGATACCCCACCCGACTTTTACATGTATGAGCATTTTCGAAAGTTACTTGAGCGGATGCGAAATGAAAGATATCATTGCAATCTAACCGGAAATATGGTTCGTCGTTTTGATGAAAATACAATTCAAAAAATTTTTAGAGGGAACGCTCTACGTTTGTTAGCAAGCGGATGGGTCTAATAGTAATTCAACTAATTTAAATATTCTTGATTTTCATGCCGGCTCTATCCAATATAAGTACTAAGGTAATTGACGGGGTCTCTTATTATTTACCCTGTAACAACGATGAGGTTATCGAGTTGGTCAACTATGCAATCGAGCACAGTAAGGTCATTTGTACTCGCGGTGCAGGGCATTCCATTCCTTTAATAAAAAGTATTGAAAAAGAAAAAAATCGAATCTACCTCTACTTAGGCAGGATGCGTAAGGTTGAAATTGATGAACAAAATCAAATTGTAAAAGTACAAGGTGGCTGTAATCTAGGCTACGACCCTAATGACCCGGCCGGAATATCAACAGTAGAAAATTCATTGGTATATCAAATTCATCAAGAGGGTTTTGCTTTCCCCGATTTAGGTGGGATTACACATCAAACCGTTGGCGGGTTTTTGTCAACCGGTGCTTCCGGAAGTTCTTTAACCAATCCTTTTAATGAGTATCTAGAGAGCATAACAATGGTTACTACTATGGGAGGAACTGCCACAATGATTTCTTTTCGACGAACTAATCAATATGATACGAATCATTTTTTTGCTGCCGGGTTATCATTGGGATTATTTGGGGTAATTGTGGAAGCAAGGTTTCGCATGTGTGACGCTTTCATAATCAGGGGTCAAGAAAAAACGCTATCAATCTCAGATTGGCCGGTAGATTTTTTTGGAGAAGAACCCAATAAACTACCATTACTTACTTTTTTTACACAGCATGATTTTCAGCGGATAATTTGGTGGCCACAGAAGGGCTTGAAGAAAGTGCAGGTATGGGAAGCAAAAAAACAAGTGATGCCTCAAAAATTTTCGCCAATACCTTATGAACAACTAACAGGAAAATTCATTGGAATTCCTATTCAGGTTGCAGGTGGTTGGTTGCTAAAAAAATTTGGTCAAATATCCTGGCTAATTCAAAGAAAAAGTTTTTTTAGAAGAACAGAGTTAGGTGGATGGCTTGCAAATGTTTTTAGAAATACTCTGGTTCCATGTATTTTAAGACAATTGGTTACGAATGGTACAGTTCAATTTAAAGATACCTGGTACCATGGCCTTCCAATGGATAATAGTATTGATGAAAGATTGATACCCGTTTGGTTATCTGAGCTTTGGTTTCCTATACACCAGTCCCCAGAAATTATAAAGGAGTTTCGGGATTACTTTGAAATACGACATGATGGACCCGGCACATTCAACTATGAAATATATCCTGCAAAAGCAACTGAGTTTTGGATAAGTCCCGGCTATAGAAGGCAATCCATCCGAATGGATATTTTTTGGTTTGCAGGAAATAAACAGGATCCAATTAAAGATTTTTTTCTCGATTTCTGGAATCAATTAGATGAATATGAGTTCCGATCTCATTGGGGAAAGTTCATACCGGAACAAACCCAAGACGAGCTTCTTTTTCTTTTTCCTAAAATGAAGGACTGGCGAGTTTGTAGGAGTTTGTACGATCCGGTAAATGTTTTTTTAAATGATTATTGGAAACATAAACTACACCTATAGTATTATTGATGCTCCAAAATCAAATTGATTATATGCCAACATGGATTTTGTTACATACCCATTCTGTAATAGCCTTTATTATTGCCCTTTCACAACTGGGAATGTTCCTGTTTTTAATGAATTTGAAAACTGATTTTCCTGCCTTAAGATGGTTAAAACTTAATTACTTTTTTGGGGCTATATGGTACTTCGATCAAGTGGTAAGATTTAGTATGTATCCAGGATCAGAGGGATCATTTTTATATAAATCAGAAACAATTTTCTTATATGGTCCTGTATTGGTAGGCAATATGATTTCACATTTACAAATCAGTTATTTGTTTATACAATCGATGTTTGAAAAAGAAAGAAAAATCATTTTAAAAGTATTAATTATATTTTCTCTATTGTTAATGGGAAGTATCATATGGAATGAGGTATACAATAAAAGTAATTTTTATGTTTTTCAAGTGATTTCTTTTGTCTGGGGAATCCTTGTTTTTGTTTTTAATTTTAGTGTTACTTTCAGAAAAGCTTGGAGTTTTCGAAAAACTAATCATGATGCATACATTGCCTTTTTAATTTTGACTTGCGGCAGTACTTGTTTTTTTACTCTATCAATCATATGTGTTATTTTTGGTTTGTTTTCTGCAATTGGATACTGGACTTACTTTATCCTTGTATTTTTAGGTGAGTTTATACAAATAGTTGCCTATTTAAGATATTCATCCGTTTTCGTTGGTTTTCAACTAAAAATTACTGCTTACAATCTGCTAATGTTGGTGGTATTCTTAACAGTATTCACGTTGATTTTTTTGCCTCCTGAATTACCTGAAAATATTCCAGGAAGATTGCTGCAGCAGGATGGATTAAAAAAAGTATTTCTAATTATTATTGCATCTGTTACTATTACTTCTCTATTACTTCCTGCTCTTTTAAAAAGGACCTTAACTCGCCCTTTACAGCACTTACTAATAGCAGTGCGAAGTGTAAACAACGGAAACTTAGACATTGAACTCCCTGTATTATATCAAGATGAAATTGGCTCTCTTACCAGCCAGTTTAATACTATGACAAACTCATTGCAACAAAAAACCAATAAGTTAATTGAATATAGCGATACCCTCTCAGAATTATATAATACTCAACAACAAACTCAAGAGCAAATATTGAATCATGTAAGTCAAGAAATTCATGATAACGTAGGACAGATGTTGAGTTTAGTTCGCGTTCAACTCAATTTAGCTGTACAACAGGAAAATAAAGAGAATAAAATCATTTCAGATGCTCAGGAAAATATAGGAAGAGCCATGCAGGATTTACGTGATTTGGCAAAGGGTATGAGTAGCGACCGGATTAAATTATTGGGTTTGTATGCTTCTGTAGAGCAAGAAGTTGAAAGAATCAAGCGAACGGGTATATATGAAGTTCAAATGAATTGTGAAGGTGAAGAACGTAAAATGGATCATCAAAGAGAAGTTATCCTATTTAGGGTTCTGCAGGAATGTTTGCAAAATGTACTCAAGCATTCAGAAGCTAAACTTTTAAATATTAACTTTAGGTATTCCAGTAAATCACTTTCTATACAAATTAAGGATGATGGGAAGGGATTTTTACTTCAGCCTGTGAATGGAAGCTATGGGCTTGGACTAATGAATATCAGAAATCGGATACAATTGATTAATGGTCAAATTGACATACAAAGCGCACCCGGCGCTGGTACGGGTATATTTATTCAACTGCCAATTTAATGTTGCTAATCGGTATATTTTAAAATATAAAAAGTACTAAATGCCCCCCGGGATACTTTTACATACACATTCTGTAATAGCCTTTATAATTGCCCTTTCTCAAATTGGGATGCTTGTTTTTTTAATGAATCTAAAAACAGATTTTCCTGCCTTACGATGGTTAAAGCTTAATTACTTTGCTTCTCCAATTTGGTATCTTGATCAAATGGTTAGGTTTAGTATGTATCCCGGAACAGAGGGCTCGCTTTTTTATAAGATTGAAACAATCTTTTTATATGGGCCGGTGCTGATTTTTCAGATGTTAGCTAACGTGCAGATAGCTTATTTATTTATTGAGAGTAAGTTTGAGAAGGAAAGAAAGGTTATATTAAAACTGTTAGTACCACTTTCTCTTATATTGATGGGAACGCTAATTTGGAATGAATTATTTAATAAAAGTAATTTCGATGTTTTTCAGGCAATCTCCTTTGTATGGGGAATTCTTCTTTTTATTTTTATTTTTAGTGTAACCTACAGAAAGGCCCTTAGTTTTAGAAACACCAATCATGATGCATACATTGCGTATTTAATTTTGACTGGCGCCAGTCTTTCTTTTTTTATTCTAGCGATAGTATGTGTTATTTTTAAATTGTTTTCGCCAATTGGATACTGGACTTACTTTATCCTAGTGTTTTTGGGTGAGTTTAGTCAAATTGTAGCCTATGTAAGATATTCCTCAGTTTTCGTAGGGTTTCAACTAAAAATTACTGCTTATAGCCTTCTAATGCTACTAGTGTTCTTAACCGTTTTCACGCTGGTTTTTTTGCCTCCTGAATTACCTGAAAATATTCCAGGAAGATTGCTGCAACAGAATGGTTTAAAAATTGTATTTCTAATTATTATAGCATCTGTTATTGTTACCTCTTTAATACTTCCTGCTCTTTTAAAAAGAACAATTACTCGCCCTTTACAACAGTTACTACTAGCAGTGCAACTCCCTGTATTATATCAGGATGAAATCGGCTCTCTTACCAGTCAGTTTAATACTATGACAAACTCATTGCAACAAAAAAACAACAAATTAATTGAATATAGCGATACCCTTTCGGAATTATATAATAATCAGCAAAAAATTCAAGAACAAACTTTAAATCATGTGAGTCAGGAGATTCACGATAATGTTGGTCAGATGTTAAGCTTAGTAAAAATTCAACTGAATCTTGCCGCACAAAAAAACAATACCCCCAATGAACTAATTGCTGAAGCGCAAGAAAATATAGGACGTGCTATGATGGACTTGCGTGATTTGGCTAAGGGAATGAGCAGTGAAAGAATAAGAGTTCTGGGATTGGTTGGTTCTGTGGAGCAGGAGGCTGAAAGAATTCGCCGCACAGGCAGCTGTTTGATTTCAATAGAATGTAAGGGGGTGGTCATTCAGTTGGAACATCAAAAAGAAACTATTTTGTTCCGGGTAATTCAAGAATGTTTACAATATACGTTGAAGCAGTCAAGGGCAACAGAGCTTTTGCTCTCATTCAATTATATTGATCAATGCTTGCACATTAATATAAAAGATAATGGCAAAGGATTCTTGGTTTCAAGAGAAAATAACTTAATTGGAATGGGGTTGCTAAATATCCATCACCGTATTCAATTGATGAATGGAAGAATTATTATTCAAAGTGAACCCGGAACCGGAACCAACCTTCATATCGAAGTGCCACTAAACTGATTAGTAACCTCGATTCTTTCCCCTATCCTTACTTCAAAATTTCCTGATGCTATCTGCAATATTTATTGATATAAATTCATAGTTAGCCTGCCGGCTAGCCAGTTTTAAAAAAACCGATGGAGTTATTTTCCTAAATTGCAAGTACCTTTTATCTGTAATTTTATTTTTATGAAACACTTAATTACTTCAGCTTTTCTTTTGAGTGCCTTCTTCTTTACTGGTTGTATGCAAAAAGCCTATCACCAACAAGATAACTCAGTAGATTTTTCCCGTATCAGCACTTATGCCTGGGCAGAGGGAGATAACGATAAAAACTACGATACCCGTCGCCCTAATCAAAATAGTTTACGTGATACCAAGATTATGCAAACCGTTGACCGCTATTTGCAGGGGCATGGATGGAGCCAAAATAAAACCAACCCCGATGTTTACCTGGTATTTGATGTGGTAGTAGACCAATCTCAACAACAGGTAAACACGCCGGTATATTCTCAGCCAGTCACCCGTTTTTATTATAATCCCGCTGCCCGCCGTTGGGTACCCATCTATTACCCTTCTACTTTTATGGGATATAATACCGCTACCCAGCAAGTAAAAGAGGGTACGCTTACCCTAACCATGATGAATCCCGGAAGTGATAAAGTGATTTGGCAGGGGTGGACTACCTCCCAAATATATGGTCGTAAAATGTCGGATGAAAAAATTGAGCGGGATGTGCAGGCTATTATTACCGAGTTGAAAAAATATTAGCCGATAGCCCCTAGCCTTATTATTAATAACCAAAGCCGGGCATATGCCAATCAAAAGAATACTTTATTTAGCGATTTTTATTGGTGCGTTTGCCGGCTGTACGGCTCCAGCAGATACTCCGTGGACGCCCCCAACCTTTTCGCTGCAACCCGCTACACGTGTAACTTTCAACTCATTTGTGGATTGTAATATGGCCGAGGTTTGGGTGGGCGATACTTTTCGCATCTTCCCCGGCAAATATGGCGAAGACCCACTTTGGGGATACGCCCGCGATCTGAAGTTTGCCGATGGCATGAATCCCGAGCAAGTATTTGCTTTAAGCAAAGAGCAATTTCATAATCCAGTTATGCCCCTCAATGCACCCGTCGGCAAACCCGGATTACATGGTGCCGTTTGGTTCGAAACAGTTTATCAAGATCGCAACGATGCTTCTGGCAAAACCCTCTACGGAATTTATCACAACGAAAATTATCCAGCCACCCTACCCTTCGATAGCACTACGGGCCAGGGCTACCATAATAAAAAATGGCCACAAGGGCTCACCGGTCCCGAAAGCCCTGCTGCCGTTTGTAGAATTGGTATCATGAAATCTATAGATGGCGGAAAAAGCTGGGAGAACAAGGGGCTATTTATTGAAGACCTAGATCCCCGCATGATACTAAAGCCTCAAAACAGTTCCAATACTTTTGCAGGAGGAGTGGGAGATCCTTCTGCGGTGGTAAGTGGCGAATATCTGTATTTGTTTTATGGTGAATATGGATATCCGGGTACGTATGATTCTGCCCAATATAATGCTGATATCGAAAGAAGTGGTCAATGCATCAGTATTGCCCGCATCAGTCTAAAAGATTTAGATGCTCCTGAAGGGAAAGCCCTTCGTTGGGATGGAAAAGCATTTACAGCTCCGCATAATGGAATAGGTAAG
>JAPLEI010000132.1 GCA_026391195.1 Bacteroidota bacterium
ACTTCCCAATCAATGCAGTAATTTTACTGAGCTACATAAATTGTCTAACCCATATTGATAACTGCTCAGACTATGAATTCAATTGCTATCCGCCGTCGCCCTTATTTAACAGCTTGTTTGGCAGCCCTAACAGGAATACTTTTTTCATTTTCTATACAGGCTCAATCTTTATTGCCCGGGTATAATCCTACTGAGCTGTCAGATATTTTAATGGTATCCGTAAGAACAGGGAGCGGCAGTAGTTATTATAGCGACAGTAATTATGTGGCTGCTTCTACCCGTTTTCAGCGGGTCTATCGTTCTCCGGAAATGGGGTTGTTGAATTTATGGGAGTTGTGGACCGACAACCGGAATACTGCCATTATATCTGTGCGGGGCACCCTTCCCAATCCGGATAGCTGGCTATCGAATTTTTATTCGGCCATGATTCCCGCTAAGGGTGAAATCATTTTGCCGGGAAACGATACTGTGCCCTATCAGGTGGCCGATCATCCACAGGCGGCCGTGCATGTGGGCTGGATGATTAGTACCGCTTATCTGGGTAAAGACATTCTGCCGCGGCTAGATTCTCTTTATAAAAAGGGATACCGAAATCTTTTGATAACCGGGCATAGTCAGGGAGGGGGCATTTCGTATTTATTAACCGCTCATCTGCGCCAGTGGCAAAAGCAACAAAAAATAGCTTGGGATTGGCAAATAAAAACATATAGTACGGCGGCACCTAAACCCGGGAATGTATATTTCGCATACGATTACGAAGCTGCAACGAGGGGTGGGTGGGCCTTTAATGTGGTAAATGCAATTGACTGGGTTCCGGAGATGCCGATAACGGTGCAAACGGTGGGCGATTTTAATCAAATCAATCCCTTTACCAATGCAAAAGATATCATAGGGAAACAAAAATTTCCTACCAACTGGGCTTTACGGTATATGTATAATCGATTGGATAAGCCAACCCGTAGGGCAGAGAAAAATTTCGAAAAATATTTGGGAAAAATCATGGGTAAAAGAGTGAGCGATAAATTGGTGGGCTTACAAGTGCCGCCATTTGTGCATACAATCAATTATGCCCGGGTGGGCGAGACCATCGTATTGCGCCCAGATGAAGGGTATCATACTCGATTCCCTGATAACCCCGATAAAATCTTTGTGCATCATTTTCATCAGCCCTATATCTATCTTGTAAATAAATAACTATTAGATTCCACAAGTATACATTCCGCTTCGGGAACGAATAAATAAACGGGAGCACCTGCTAGTGCAAAAACTATTAATCAGGCATTCCTCAGTTATGCGAAAAGGAATAAGAGAGTATATTTGTAAACAGCAAACTTTTTTGAAAATAGTCACCCTATATGGAAGTACATCATCCCCATCATCATTCTTCTCCCAGAAGTTTCCGGGAATATGCGGCTGAATTTCTTATGATATTCTTGGCGGTAACGCTTGGATTTTTTGCCGAAAATATTCGGGAACATTTTGCTGAAAAAGAAAAGGCCCATCAATACCTAGAAGATTTGGCAAGTGATTTGAAGCAAGACACGGCAAAGTTGACTGCAAGCATCGCGTTTAAATCACAAAAGCGACAACAGGTAGATTCACTGGTTCATTTACTATTGGGGGCCGACAGAGATAAGTACAGCCGGGAAATTTATTATTATGCCCGCATGTTAACTTTACGAGAGCCATTTTATGCAACAGAAGGAACCCTGAAGCAAATGGAAAATGATGGGGGATTCAGAATATTGCATAATAAGGCGATCATTGAAAAAATCAACCACTATATAGCAGCCAAAGATAAAATTGCACAAATACAACAAATGGAAGATAATATCTCCGTTCAGATGCGAACCGCTGCCAGTAAGGTTTTTGATGCGAGAGTATTTGAAAAAATGCTCAACCCCGAAACCAATGCTGCTTTCAAATATTATATTCGGCCACCCGAACAGCCCGTTTCATTTACTACCAATAATCCCCGTGAGTTGAATGAATATGCCAACTGGGCAGTGTCTATCAATACCGGTCAAACCATGAACCGGATGCTGATGATGCAACTGAAAGAGGAGGCAACTGCTCTGATTGTAGCTATTGAAAAAGTTGTTCATTAACTGAATAGCACCGGCAGGAATCTCTCTGCACCCTGAGCGG
>JAPLEI010000075.1 GCA_026391195.1 Bacteroidota bacterium
ATCTTTCAGGAGGCCAAGTACAAGCCGTAGAGCAACAAAAAAAAGTTAGTTAAGCTTTGAGGGGGCAATCATTTCGAAGGGCGGAATTTTAACGGAAAACATCTGATGCGAATCTGCATTCATCATGCGATAAGAGCCTTGCATCTTACCCATTTCGCTACGTAAATTACAGGCGCTGATATATTTGTATTGTTCTCCGGGTTGTAATATGGGTTGAACGCCTACCACCCCTTCTCCTTCTACCTCCCGTTGTTCGCCGTTGCTGTCGAAAATGTACCAATGCCTCCGCAATAGCTTAACTGGAAAATTATTGTGGTTATCAATACTTACTTGATAGGCAAACATATATTCACCATGAGTGGGGTCGCTAAACTCGGTTTGGTAATAGGTTTCTACGGAAACCTGAATTCCATCGGTAATTTTTGAAACCATGGTGCCGGCTATTAATCTACCCTAAAAGTAGGGATAATTATGAAAGCAGTATTGAAAAATATATGAGCGGAAGGGGTATTTTAACAGGGGGATTGCCCCATCAATGCTTATTTTTGCACCGAAATTTCAATAACTATGAACAAAATTGCAGTAGCCAAAGGCGATGGAATTGGTCCCGAGATTATGGATGCCGTTTTAACCATTTTTCAGGCCGCAGGGGTTCCCCTTGAATATGAAGTGGTGGAAATGGGTAAGTGGGTATTTGATAAGGGGTTTAGTAATGGGATGACGCCCGAGGCGCAGCAAACGATTGAAAAGCTGGGTATTCTTTTCAAAGGCCCCATGGAAACCCCCAAAGGCAAGGGGGTAAAAAGCGTGAATGTTACGGCCCGCAAAACCTGGAATACCTATGCCAATAAACGCACTTTTCAAACCCTGCATGGGGTAGATACTGTTTTTAGCAAAGCTGGCATCCCTATAGATATTACGATTGTTCGGGAAAATATTGAAGATACCTACGGGGGTGTGGAGCATTTGCTTACCCATGATGTGGCATTAAGCCGCCGGTTTATTACACGCCCCGGTAGTATGCAGGTGATTAAATATGCATTTGAAATGGCCCGCAAGAAAAATGCGCGGAGAATAACCTGTGGTCATAAGGCAAACATTATGAAGTTGACCGATGGTTTATTTCTAGAAGTATTTTATGAGGTTGCCAAAGAGTATCCCGAGTTGAAGGCAGATGATGTGATTGTAGATGATCTGTGTATGAAGTTGGTGAGCCGGCCCGATTTATTTGATGTGGTGGTGCTTACCAATTTACAGGGGGATATTGTGAGTGATTTATGTGCCGGATTGGTTGGGGGTTTAGGATTTGCTCCCTCGGCAAATATTGGCGATCATATTTCTATATTCGAAGCAGTACATGGAACAGCCCCTGATATTGCAGGAAAAAACATGGCGAATCCTACTGCGCTCTTATTGAGTGGTTTTGCCATGTTGCGGCACCTAGGTTTGATGGAAGTGGCGGCCATATTGGAGAACGCACTGTTATATACACTGGAAAGCGGAAAGCATACGGGAGATTTTGGCAGTAAAACAGATCAGCCACTTAGTACTACTGCTTTTGCGCAAGCCATTATTGATAATATTGGAAAAATACCGGTACACCAGCCAAAGCCAATTTTGCCTAATCAGCCTCCAACGCCCACCCACTTTAAACTGGCAGCCAATCCCATGTTAGAGAGTGCCGACCATTTGCAGGTTTCTATTGTGGGAGTAGATATGTTTATCGAAAGTAATCTGCAACCCACAGCTGTTGCTGAAAAGTGTTTACAGCATACCGGGGAGCTCTTTAAGCTGGTAACCATCAGTAATAGGGGTACACAGGTATGGCCAAAAGGATCTTCATTTACCAATCTGGTAAACCAATATGGTTGCCGATTTGAGTGTGTAGGAGATGTTCCGCTAACGCAGGTAGATATTCTGGAATTATACCGACGACTGATGCAGGATTTTAAAATATGTTCAACCGAGTTGCTGAATCAATGGGGCGACAAAAAGGCCTATAGTTTGGCACAAGGTCAGTAACCGATTGCAGTAGGGTAGTTAACCGACTAAATGCTGCCGAACCCTTTTTTTACGGGTGTTTGGGGCAGTTCTTAATTTTAGTGTAATTTCACATCTCATTTAAAGCGAAAAGGAACTATGGCTGAAGTGATTTTAATGCCCCGCCTGAGTGATACCATGACTGAGGGGGTGATTGCATCCTGGCACAAAAAAATAGGCGAACCCGTAAAAAAGGGCGATTTATTAGCCGAAATTGAAACCGATAAGGCCACTATGGAACTGGAAAGTTATCAAAATGGAACCCTTTTGCATATAGGTACTCCCAATGGGGGGAAGTTGCAGGTAAACGATTTGCTGGCTATTATTGGTGAAAAGGGAGAAGATATCACTGCCTTGGTTGCCGCGCATGCGAGTGGGGGAACTTTAGCCCCTGCGCAACCGGTTGCAGAAAAAGAAGCTGCTGCACCCATAGCTACTCAAGTTTCCGGATCCCAAACCATAGATGCAGCTGCCATGGAAGAAGTTGTTTTAATGCCTCGCTTGAGTGATACAATGACGGAGGGAGTTATTGCCGGATGGCATAAGAAAGTAGGGGATCCGGTAAAAAAAGGAGATGTGCTGGCTGATATTGAAACAGATAAAGCCACCATGGAATTGGAGAGTTATAAAGATGGGATTTTATTATACCAGGGAGCTGCTGCTGGTTCGGTTATTAAGGTGAATGATTTGTTGTGTATAATAGGTAAAGAAACCCTGGATGTTGCCGCAATCGTTGCAGCCGTAAAGGGAGGAGCTACAGGCGCAACTGCCACTTCAACTCCTGCTCCAGCCAATGCAACTGCACCCGCAAGCGCTGTATCTGCTCAGCCAGAAACGAATGCTGACCATGGCGGCAGGATATTTGCTTCGCCACTGGCTAAAAAATTAGCAGCTGAAAAAGGAATTGATCTGGCCATAATTAAAGGCTCGGGAGATAATGGACGCATTATTCGGAATGATGTTGAAACTTTCACACCAGCTGCTGTTCAAACAAGCACTCCGGCACAGGTAAGTTCACCTGCTTCCCCGGTAGCATCTGTTGTTACTGGTAAGGAAAGTTTTGAAGAAGTGCCCGTTTCCCAGATGCGTAAAGTGATAGCCAAAAGGTTAAGTGAAAGTTTATTTACAGCGCCTCATTTTTACCTTACGATGTCGGTAGATATGGATGCTGCTGTTGCAGCCAGAACCCGCTTAAATGAGCAAGCCGGTGTAAAAATCAGCTTCAACGATATGGTTGTTAAAGCCACCGCATTGGCTTTACAGCAAAATCCTAAAGTAAACAGTAGTTGGTTAGGTGATAGAATACGTTACAATCATCATATCAATATAGGTGTGGCGGTTGCAGTAGAAGATGGTTTATTGGTTCCGGTAGTTCGGTTTGCCAATACCAAAACGCTTACCCAAATTGGTGCTGAAGTAAAAACATTTGCCCAAAAAGCCAAGGATAAAAAATTACAGCCTTCCGACTGGGAGGGAAGCACTTTCACCATATCTAATTTGGGCATGTTTGGCATTGATCAGTTTACTGCGATTATTAACCCTCCCGATGCCTGTATATTGGCGGTAGGGGGTATTTCTCAGGTGCCGGTTGTAAAAAATGGTCAGGTAGTACCCGGAAATGTAATGAAGCTCACTATGAGTTGTGATCATCGGGTGGTGGATGGGGCTACTGGAGCTGCGTTCTTACAAACCCTGAAAAGTTTGCTGGAAGAGCCTCTTCGGATGCTTTTGTAAGATATATTTATCAATTTTATCATTTAATTATCGTCCCCTTAACAAAAGGGGACTTTTTTTTGCTGAAATTGTAGTGATATCATTTATATGAAGCGACTTGTATGCATGATTTGCGGGCTTTTTGCAGTATTTCTTTGCCAGGCACAGAGCATCTTGGCGAATGGGAGTTTTGAAGACAGGAATATTTGCATCGAGTTCCATTCAGGATGTGCACCTGAGGGTTGGTTTCGTTTTCCTTTACAGCGGATGAATCAATCGAGCATGAACCGTGCTTTTTCTAAAGGTCATTATTATGAAACCTTACTGATGGAAAACCGCGATGCTTCTATTGGCGGAAGAACTTTTATATATACCCGACTGATTTGTCCACTCGAAAAAGGGAAAACCTACCGATTCCGTGTTTCAGTGTACACCAATGGACATCAGTTTGATCACTTAGATGTGGCGTTAAGTGAATATGAGCCCTACCGGAATCAGCAATTTTTAACTGGGCACCCCAAAAATTATTCGCTTACTTTAACCCGCCCCAGCAAGTATGTAAACGATTGGCGAGAGGCGTCGGTAGTGATTACGGCAACAGGAACAGAGCGTTACTTGCTATTAGGCAATCTGTCGCCTAATAAAATGCCCTTTACCCGAGAGTATAATTATGATGATCCCAGGATTGTGTATGATATCGATAGTGTTTCTTTGTTGCCAGTAGTTGGCAAATGGGAGCCATGCGAAAAAGCGGCAGAAAATACGCAGTTGTTATACATCAACAATTATCGTCACACAGAATTCAATTATTTAGACAACGATCCCCCCTTAGAAAAAGATACTACGCTTGCTCCGCCTGTTTTGCAAGCAGAACCTCCGAAGCCCGAGGTGGTTCCTGCACAAAAGGCAGATACCTTGTTAATACCGGATGTATTATTTGAATTTGATAAGGGGGTATTGAATCCGAATTTTTATCCCCGTCTGCAGCATATTGTAAAAGTATTAGATCAGCGACCTTTTCGGCGATTAGAAATCATTGGACACACGGATGGGTTAGGTTCCGTTGAATACAACCAGCAACTTTCTGAGCAACGTGCTCAGGCGGTAGCCACTTACTTATTCGGTCATTTACAGCTTACAGCAGAAAAAGTAAAAACTTTAGGTGAGGGTGCAAGGCGTCCCTTATCTACCAATCAAACAGCCGCCGGTCGTCAGCAGAACCGGCGGGTTGAAATTATAGTAATCCGATAAGTTTACCGGAAAGAAAATTAATAGTCCAAGTCGCATCCGATAGGGGCGCCAGGAGGGATTTCTTTGTGCAGCGGTAATGGTATGTCTTTGGGTTTTTCAATTCGTTCAATGGCAAAGGAGTAGTGTGCCCCTAAACCTGGAGTTGATTTTTTAGCTATAGCTAACTGTTTAATTTGTTGTAATCTGCTGAAGCAAATTGATTTTACCGCGTACCCTGATAAATCATTTTGATACAATGCCAGCATCCAGGTAAGCATCATTTGTTGGGTTTGCAATTGAATTTCTCGGGCTAGTCCGCTTTTTAAAGAACTTTTCCAGGTACTTTCAATCATGGCATCCAGTAAGTCGTCAAACCCCGGAGTTTGTGCCCTAGCTTTTAGTTGTACCATACGGTTGGCTCTTTCGGGATGGAATAAAAAAGATAGTTCAAAGTCGGTAAGAGCTTCTGCTGCAGATAAGGCATCGAATGCCATACCGGTTCTTTTATTAAAAAGTTCGCCCACTGAATAATATTGGGGTGGGCGGGGAGGTATAAGATCTATAACGTTAGATGGGATGGAAAGTACTTCGGGAGAAAGGCATTTGAGAGCTGCTTTTATAGCTTCTTGCTGAACACCAGCCGATAAAATGGAAGGTTTTTCCTGATTATCTCCTTTAACACTGTATGCATAATTCATCCCTCCAATTAACTTACAAACTGCCTCCAGCTGGTAGCGATGAAAATTATACACAGGAACAAGCACATCTTCGAGTTGGGCAATGGGGGTGTTGTTTTTTACAGCATTTTCTGAAAATTGCTGTAGCGCTTTTTTTCTCACTTCCAATACCGACCCTAATTCTTGAGTGGCGCTGGTTCCATTATCCCAAAGGTGGGCTTTAGGATGCATACCTCCGGCTGCACGGGCATCCGCATCGGCAATAAACAGAAGACCTCGTTTGGTATTTTCTTCCAGTAAATTATTGAGCGTTTGATTTTCATTGGTACCATTCGGGAAATCAGCATAGCCATAGGTAATAGCCTGTTTATCCCAATCTCCAATCTGGTTGGTATACACATCCGAAAAGTCAACTTCTCCCTTTGCATTCAGTTTAATTAGCGGATGCGGGTAATCCATAACGGAGGCCCTGTTATTAAAGCTCGAAGCATAGTTGTGTTGTAACCCAAGGGTATGTCCTATTTCGTGGGCGGCTAATTGGCGTAAGCGTTGTAATGCGGCTTCCTTCATGGTATTGGGAACAGGTTTGCCGGTTTCATAGGGAGAGAGTAAGCCGGTGAATATCAGGTGATCTTGCCGAACACGCAGGGAGCCCAGTGTAACTTGTCCTTTTATTATCTCTCCGGTTCTGGGGTCGGTAATGCTATTTCCATAGCTCCAGCCTCGGGTAGATCGGTGCACCCAGTTTACTACGTTGTACCTTATATCCATTGGGTCGGCAGAGTCGGGCAGTAATTTTATTTGAAAGGCATTTTTATACCCGGCTGCTTCAAAAGCCTGGTTCCACCAACTTCCCCCTTCTAGTAAGGCAGATCGAATGGGCTCAGGCGTACCGTTATCTAAATAGTAGATGATGGGCTTTACCGGTTCGCTTACTGCTGCGCCAGGATCTTTTTTTGCGAGGCGGTGGCGGGTAATGAGCATTTGCTGAATGGGCTCGGTAAAAGGAGAACTGTAGTCGAAATAACTAATTGCATTATACCCGCTTCTGATATCGTATCGGCGGGGTTTGTATTGGTTATCGGGGAGTTGAACAAAAGAATGGTGCATTCGCAGTGTGATGGCTTCCGGACTGGGAACGACTGTTCTTACAAATCGCCCGGCATCTGCTCCTCCGGTAAATGTTATGGTAGCTTCGAATTCTGAATTGAGCGGAAAGTTGCGGGTGTTATTTATAAAAATGGCAGAGCGGGATTCGGCTAGTGAATAAGAGCCCTGCTTCATCATTCTAAGTCTGTCGGCAACATTCATTGCATCTCTTAAAAAAAAGGAAGTGGCATCTACCAGTAACTGACCACCTTCTTCTTCCTCTATGGTAAATCCGGCAATAGCTGATTGTGCAAATGATTCAGCTACGGCTCTTTTCTCGCGTGGGTCTGCTGAAGAGGCTCTGTAATCGTAGTTGGGTTCGATGAGCAATAGTTTTTTGCCTACTTTTTGAAAAGCAACAACTCTTGCACCTCCGATAAGCCCGCGGTCTAATCCAATATCATTGGATCCTAATCCTGCGGGTAAACTATTTATGTATAAAAATTCAGTTCCGATTTTATTTACCAGTAACCAAATTTTTCCATTTGTGGCATCCCACCAAAAGGGGAAAAATCCATCATATTTGGTAAACCGGCTGGTTTTTTCCGCCAATTTAGAAGTTGATTGGGCGGAAGAGACGAGGGATAAAAGAAGAAAAGAAAAAATCAGTAAGCGTCGCATATGCTTGGGATTAATCAATTGAATGATAACTGAAAGGTAAGCCATAAGCACAAAAAAAATCCGGAAAACTGTAGTTCAGTTTTCCGGATAACAAGATACGCCGGGCAACTTTTAGCTATTGCTAGCCTCTACTGCAGGAGCAGCAGGAGCGGCAACGGGTGCTGCAACCGGAGCTGCAACGGGTGCTGGAGCTGGTTTAGGGGCAGTTGGCTTTTTAGCAGGCGCTTTCTTTTTTGGCGCTGCTTTTTTTGCTACTACTTTTTTAGCAGGTGCTGCTTTTTTAGCGGCTGCTTTCTTTTTTGGTGCTGCTTTTTTTGCTACTACTTTTTTAGCAGGTGCTGCTTTTTTAGCGGCTGCTTTCTTTTTTGGTGCTGCTTTTTTAGCGGCTACTTTCTTTTTTGGTGCTGCTTTTTTAGCAGGTGCTTTCTTTTTGGTTGCTTTTGCCATGGTGCGTGTTGTTTAAGGTGGTTTTATATAACAGATGAAAGTTAGAAAAAATTTTTTTATATATCACCAAATCCCGAGATATATATTTTTATTGGCCCATTAAAAATGATTGTTGTGTAGCCATTCGATGCACATCCAGGGCCATTGCGATAGTACTTTGTCGTAGGGGGCTGTTCCAAAACCGTGGCCTCCGTGATCGAAAATGGTTATTGCTGCCGGAATATCGAATGTTTTTAGGGCATCATAAAACACGATACTGTTTTTTGGGGGTACGGCTTTGTCGTTGTCGGCATGTAATAGCCAGGTGGGAGGGGTATTTTTATTAACCCTTTTTTCGGTAGACAGTTGATTTACCATTTCAATGGTAGGGGTTTTGCCTAATAACATTTCGCGGCTGTAGCGGTGTCCAAATACTGTGTCCATAGATATTACGGGGTAAATGAGAATGGCAAAATCGGGGCGACTGCTGAATCTTTCGTGCCAGTTTTCTGAAGTAGGATTACCTTCTTTATGGATGGTGGCTGCCGTTGATGCCAGGTGGCCTCCAGCAGAGAAGCCCATGACTCCAATTTTTTTTGGGTCGATTCCTTTTCCGGCTTTTCCAGACCGGATGAGTTGTAGTGCTGTAGTTACATCATTGTATTGTGCCGGATAGTTATGTCCTTCTTGTTTTCTATTGTTTAAGCGGTAGTGAAGTACAAAAGCATCTATTCCTGCGGCATTAAAAATGGATGCTGGAATAGTACCTTCCTTTTCCCAGGCAAGGTGGGCATAAGCCCCTCCCGGACAAATAACAACTGCCGTTTTGTTTGCTGATTGACCGGAAGCCGGAAAGTAGTCCATGAACGGGGCTAAGCTATCAAAACCCGTATGAAAAATATCCGGAGTGTTAGCCGGGTATAGCCAAATTCTTTCTTGAGCGGAGCTAATAGCAGGGGGGGTCATACAAATAAATAAAAGTGTCAATAGAATCAGGTTGCGCATATTGACTTGTTTTAGAAGGTAAGTTACCAAATATATGGATAGCATGCCCTCATGATCCCGGATTGAATGAAATGAAGGTGGTGAATCTTTTGCAGGAAATGGATTAATTTTATGCTATGAAAAAGACGGTAGTATTAGGTGCGTCTGAAAATCCCTCCCGCTATAGTTATCTGGCCGTGGAGCGATTAAGGGCTATGGGTCATCCGGTAGTTGCAATCGGCCGGAAAGAAGGGAAGATTGGGGAAACTGCTATCATAACTGGGCATCCCAAATTGGATGGAGTGGATACCATTACTTTATATCTGAATCCACAGTTACAGGTGGCTGAGTATGATTATATACTAGAAATCCATCCCCGTCGCGTAATTTTTAATCCCGGAACTGAGAATGATGAGTTGATGCTGTTACTGCAGGAAAAAGGAATCGAAGGGGTGGAAGCCTGTACGTTGGTTATGTTGGGTACTGGACAGTATTAGTTGAAATTAATTGAACTGATAGCTCACTCCCATTACGAACCCATAATCGGTAAGCGACCTTCCGGTGGAGGGGGATATCTTATCAAAATTATAGTAATAGTTTAGGTTGATATTAAAGTCTTTGAGGGGTTCGTAACTGAATTTAACATCAATATCATGTCGCCAGCGACCTTGCTGTGAGAGGCTAAAATAAAGGCCTTGCTGAAATGAGAGCGATATGTTTGGTTGGCTGAATGAAAAGAATTGGTAACTATTTTGAATAATCCATTCTTTGGTATTTTTAGAAATCAATTGATAGTTTTTTTCCTGATTAAGTGCCAGGCCGGAAATGAGTACCCATCGTTGGTGTGGAGTAGACAATAAATTATATCCACCCCCTACTCCTTCTTGCCATCTGCTTAACAGGCCCAGCTCGCGGTTGCGTTGATACCGTATGATAGTTCCTGCAAACCAGGCGCCATTGAAATAATACTTAAAGTCGGCATTTAGATTCTCTCTATCTCTATAAGAAGTAACACTATCTTGGGTTTTAATCAAGTCGCCATATAATTGGGTTTCTGTATTGGCAGATCGGTAGCCGACTTTGGCATTAATGTTTAGTCGGCCGATTTTACTAGATTTGGTATAGGTATAGCCCACTCCGAATTCACCTTTTATTCGGGAGATCCAAGAAGAACTAAAGTTGTACAGGTAACTGATATCTGCCAGCGGAATTTCTTTTTCGCCTACTGTGGAATTGATAATAATATTTCCGGGGGTATTGGCGGGTCGTATATTTCCGGTAAAGGATAATTTTTGAATGGTTTCCATCCGGTAATGCTGGCTTCCGGCGCTGATGGTAAGAACTTTATCGTTTTTTATTAGCAGAACACCCACATCGTCTCCTTTGAATTCTACCCGGCCAAGTTTTATTGAACGGAGTTCTCCTATAACAATGCTTTTGTTTCGTAAATAGATGGTATCTTTTTGTTGCGCAAAAGTTTGTTGATTACCGCACAGAAGACTAAGACAGCAGAAAATGGTAATAAGATGATAGGATTGGCGCATTTGGATGAGACCTGTAGATGAATGTGGGTGCGGTTATGGGTTTCCTCAATTCGCAAAAACCGCTGCTAAAAATCGCACCTATTTTATAATTAGGGGCGATTCAGGAAATATTTTGAGTCAAACGTTTATAATAGGTTTTATTTCTGTCCAAATACCGAAACGTTCGCTCTACCCTGTAAAACTCCTTTAGTATCGTACCAAAATTCGACTGTTCGAATTTTTCTTCTATTTCCGCGTAAGTCAATTATCCGACTTTCTCCTCCGGCGGGAATAGAAAATCGGGTATCAATATTTTCGGGTAATCCTCCGTCATCATAGGAAACAATCAAACGGATGAGATTAATAGGGGCAGTGGTAACCTTAAATTTTATTTTTCTAAAAAAATCGTAGGGTCCTTGTACTACAATAGCATCGTGATCTGCCGTAAATCTGGCATTAACTGTTCCCAAGTACCTCCATTCACCTGGGGTACCTGGTCGGGGTGCACTAACTACGGTTTGCGAGAAACTCAAATCTGGCAAAAAGATTAAAAGAGTAAGGGCACATATTACGTGTAAAGCCAGGGCTCGCATATTGAATTATTTGATATCTTCTTTCTTTACTTCTACAATTTCATACATGTTTTTACCTTCTACTTGTATGGGCTGGTAGAATATTTCACCAAACTGAACATAGGTTTGATCACCAACTTTTACTTCTTTACCCCCCTCTGGTAAATTGGGTACTATGGTACCAGCAGTGGCAGGTACAACGGAATATCCCTTTTCGTTTTTCTCATAGAAATCGCCGCCATAGTAATAATTATTTACAGTCTCGTTTACCACAACAGTTTGGGCATTGGGAGGGAGAGTGGTAATAGTGCCTCCAACAGGTGCGGAAACCACTTGATAACCTCCATTATAAGGTTGATACCAAACACCTTGATCGTAATGGTATTGAGCGTTTTCGATACTTACGATAATGGCAGTAGTAGCTAAAGCAGCTACGAAGAAACCCCATGGATGCCATACAGGACCCCAAAAGAAGGGTGTATAGGGATGGTAAAAGTAGGGGCGGTAGCTAAAGTATACAAATCCACCATGGCGATAGGGCGGGCGGGTGTAGGGGCGATAGGCATTTGATCGTACGCTATTGTTTACTACCCGGTTATTGTTTATTTTAACGTCTTTACTGTTATCTATATTGACGTTTACGTTTTTTTTACTGTTGTCTACGTTTACCTTATTACCGCTCAGGTTATTATTTCCCGATCTGTCGACTGATTTTTTATCGGCACCCAGGTTATCTCTTTTAGAACCGGTGTTGCCGGAACTCTGGTTGCGATTTTTATTGCTGGCAGGTGCTGCTGATCTATTGGAGGGAGAAGCGGCCGGTTTAGAAACACTTTTAGCGGCCTGTCCGCCTGCTTGACCGGGCTTTCTTTGGGCGAGTGTGGCAAGGGAAAGGAACATAGCGGCTAATGCGAAACTGGCAGCAATAAACTTTTTCATAAGCAGAAGGTTATGTATAGTATGTTTTTAATGTGTTTTGGTTTGAATGAATTTTTCGTAAAAATAGAAAATGAATGGTATGTGCGGTAATAATGGGCTTTGTCTTTGTATTAAAATCAAAAAAATTGGTATCAAATAATTAATTAATTCATAATCAATTTTATAAACATTAAATAAAAAATATAACTCAGCTTTTGGAAAGTTCAGAACTTTCCAAAAGTTCTGAACTTTCCAAAAGTTGCGAGCTATGGAATTTTTTATACGGCTCCACCCCACCAAAAAATTTCAACACATATTCCCTCTCCAACCAATCATTCCCCTTCGTAAACATCTTCTTATACGAAGTAAACTCCCAATCCCCCACCCCCTCAACAAATTCATGCTTCACCGGATTCATATGTATATATCTTATCATATTAGCAAACGCCCTGTCATTCTCAACCCAAGTCCTTTTAAAATTTGGCATAAATAAGCTACCCTTCCTTCCATATACTTTATTAAAGGATTGCGTATAGGAACTGAAAAAATTAGCCAGACTCTTACTAATCCAATCTTCAATAAAATAGATTTTTTCCAGTTCACCCATTTCACGAAATACAATTGAATACGACAAATGCTCTCTTATCTCCTTTTCATCCCTCACTCGAATCAGTAAATGAAAATGATTCGGCATCAAGCAATATGCATATACTTTTATTGATTTTTTAAGATATACAGATGCCTTCATCAAAAAATATCCATAGTTCCTTTCTTCAACAAATAAATTATCACTCCCATTCGCATGATTATAAATATGGTAACATTCACCCGGTTTCAATCTTAATAATGGCTTACTCATATAACTAGTATTAAATATTTATCAACCTCCCCAACCCTCACGGTCTAAACTTCGATAGTGTATCGCCTCTGCCAAATGAACGGTTTCTATATGCTCACTGCCCTCTAAATCGGCAATGGTTCTGCTAACTTTTAGAATTCTGTCGTATGCCCGGGCACTCAGGTTCAACTTTTCCATGGCACTTTTTAGAAGCTGTTCTCCCGTTTGATTAATCTGACAAAATTTATGTAACAGTTGACTACTCATCTGAGCATTTGCATAAATACCGGGATTGCCGGCATATCTCACTAATTGAATTTCTCGGGCAACTATTACCCTTTTTCTGATGGTTTCCGAACTCTCAGTCGATTGCCGATGGCTCAATTCTGTATACGAAACCGGAGTAACCTCTACATGCAAGTCAATACGATCTAACAATGGACCAGAAACCTTATTCAAATATTTTTGTACCGAGCCTGGCGGACAGGTACACTCCTTTTCCGGATGGTTAAAATATCCACAGGCACAAGGGTTCATAGAAGCAATGAGTACAAAGTTAGCCGGGAAGTCCAGCGCCATCTTGGCTCTAGAAATAGTCACTTTTCTCTCTTCCATCGGTTGCCGCATTACTTCCAACACAGTCCGCTTAAATTCCGGAAGTTCATCTAAAAACAAAACACCATTATGTGCCAATGAAATTTCTCCTGGTTGTGGTGTTCCACCTCCTCCAACCAGCGCAACATCCGATATCGTATGATGCGGCGAACGAAAGGGTCGTTTATTAATCAAAGCACAATTTTCAGGAAGACGTCCTGCAACACTATGAATTTTGGTGGTTTCCAGTGCCTCCTGCATACTGAGTGGAGGCAGAATGGTTGGCAACCTTCTTGCCAGCATGGTTTTTCCAGCACCGGGCGGACCAATAAGTATAGCATTATGCCCACCCGCCGCGGCTATTTCCATCGCTCTTTTAATGTTCTCTTGTCCCTTCACCTCACTAAAATCAATATCATAG
>JAPLEI010000153.1 GCA_026391195.1 Bacteroidota bacterium
GGTGCGGTATCGGAAGAAGTGGTGCTTCGTTTGCAAAGTTTGGGAGTAACCGATATCCGAATGGGGGTGAAAGATAAAGCGGCGGTGTTGCATGCATATATGAAGGAACATACTTTGCAGGCCAATGCGGTTTTATACATGGGGGATGATATACCAGACTTATTGGTACAACAATTGGCCGGAGTTGCTTGCTGCCCTGCCGACGCTGTTCCTGAAATTCGCGAACAATCTAAATATATTTCCCCCTTTCGGGGTGGAGAAGGCTGTGTGCGGGATGTGATAGAAAAAGTACTTACCCTGCGCGGCGATTGGTCGGAAGATGTTACAATAGCTGCCAAATAACCTACCCTATATTCTATTGGCCACTTAACCGAATCAGTTGAAAACAATCCTTGCCTTTTTAAAACTTATTCGCTGGCAAAATTTGCTATTCATCGTTCTCACGCAAATTTTATACGAGTATTGTATTTACCTGCCTATTTATGGATCTCATTCTACCCATCAGTTGGGTTTTATTATACTGGCATCAGTATTAATTGCTGCAGCCGGGTATATAATTAATGATTATTTCGACCTGAATATCGACCAGATTAACAAACCCAATCGGGTAATTGTAAATAATGCAGTAAGCCGTCGCTGGGCTATTTTCTGGCACCTGGTACTGAGTTTGTTGGGTTTATTTTTTACAGTGCTGGCACTTCCTCCCTCCTTATACTGGTATTTGATTTTGGCCAACCTCTTCAGCATACTATTACTTTGGTTGTATTCAACCAATTTTAAAAAACAGTTGCTAATCGGAAACGTAATCATTTCAATATTAACCAGTTGGGTTATTCTTATCTTATTTTTCTCTAAATCGCCGTTGTCGGTGGATAACATCATCACTGCAGATCATAAAGAAATCCGACTTTTCCGACTCACTATGTTATATGCCGGCTTTGCTTTTATCATTTCTCTAGTAAGGGAAGTACTGAAGGATATGGAAGACAGGATAGGGGATGCTCGGTATGGATGTAAAACCATGCCTATTGTATGGGGACTACCCGCTTCCAAAGTTTTTGTGGCTGTTTGGATAATCGTGCTAACCGGTACTTTGGTGATTCTGCAGTTGTATGTACTGGCCTATGGATGGTGGCTGAGTATTGTGTATTGTTTGCTGGCAATTATAGCTCCCTTATTGATTGTACTATCAAAATTAACAGCGGCAAATACCCAGCAAGATTTTCATCTGCTCAGTCGCTATGTAAAAGCGATTATGTTTACCGGTATCTTATCGATGCTGTTTTTTTATTACTATCACTAATTACCAATGTTGCATTCACTACCAACCATTATTTTGGCTTCACAATCTCCCCGGCGCCGGCAGTTGCTCGAATGGGCAGAAGTTAACTTTACAGTGGAGGTTATCCCTACATCAGAAACCTATCCTCACGACCTATCCATTGAGGAAGTGCCCGTTTACATTGCCCGCGAAAAAGCCCGCGTGGTAAATAGCAGCCTAAACCCGGCCGGCATCCCCTTGCTGGCAGCCGATACAGTGGTGGTGCTTGATAATAGAATAATAGGAAAACCAAAAGATACCGCAGAAGCCATTCAGATTTTAACCGACCTATCCGGCAAAACGCATCGGGTAATTACCGGGGTGGTATTGATGCATGCAAAAGGAGAAATCGCTTTTGCAGATTGCACAGAAGTTACTTTTCATACCCTTACCTACGAGCAGATTGAACAGTATGTTACCCGATATCAACCCTTCGACAAAGCAGGGGCTTATGCCATTCAGGAGTGGATTGGTGTGGTAGGAATTCAATCTATAAAAGGAGACTTTTATAATGTAATGGGCTTGCCGGTTAGTCGGGTAATTCAGGCATTGTATAGCATATCTTCTTAAACGAAAATCAGGTATTTTTTCATGTTTTGCATGATGTAATTTGTACTCTTCTAATTGAAGAGATATGAAAGAACAATTATTGCAATTTATCTGGCAACAGCAGTATTTTACGCAACACGAACTGACCACTACTTCGGGAGAATTTGTGCGAATAATAAAGCCCGGAGAATGGAATGCTCACCAGGGGCCGGATTTTACCGAAGCCCTCATTCAGATAGGGAATACAACCTGGGGCGGGCAGGTGGAAATTCATTATCAGTCATCAGATTGGTTTCGCCATGGCCACACCAACGACCAACAATATGCAAATGTAATCTTGCATGTGGTTTGGGAAGATGATCAGCCGGTGTTGGATAAACATGAAAATGTATTGCCCACCTTAGTGTTGGGAGACCGCATTCCGAATGTTTTGCTGAGTCGTTATCAGGAGATGATGGATAGAAAAGAACCCCTTATTTGCAGGTCGTTTTTACCTGCCCTTACCCTACAAAACTGGAACCTGTGGAAAGAGCGCTTGATAAAAAACCGGTTAGAAAGAAAAGCAGCACGCATACTTGAATGGCATGTAAAGGCAGGAGGAGATTGGGATGTTGTTTTCTGGCAATTACTGTTTGAACAAATGGGTGGCAAAGTAAATGGCAACTATTTTCTCTCCTTAGCCAATAGTGTTCCGCTTAGCACCCTAATAAAAAAACAACTTTCCGCTTTCGAATGGGAAGCCCTGTTGCTGGGTCAGGCGAACCTGCTGCCCGTAACAGCCTCTGGCAGTTATCATCGAAAATTGCTGAAAGAATACCATTATCTGCAGTATAAATATCAGTTGGTTCCCCTTCGCACGGCCCCCGCTTTTTTAAGAATGCGGCCCGCTTCTTTTCCAACAATTCGGATTTCACAATTAGCTGGATTATTACTCAATCACCCCCGATTTTTTTCCACCCTTGTTTCTACCGGATCTTTGCAGCAATGGAAACAACAATGCCGGGTTACTGCAGCAGAGTTTTGGGACACGCACTATTTAATCAACCGGCCTTCGCACCCACAACCCAAAACCCTGGGTACCCAAATGATACATTCCCTGGCAATTAATGCTATTCTGCCGGCTTTGTATGCCTATGCCTATTACAGGGGAGATCAGGAATTGATTGTAAAAGTGCTTGATTTGTATGCTGATATTCCCTCCGAACAAAATCGGATAACCTCCCTATGGGATAACACTGGGGTTAATAAGCAACAGGCACTGGATACCCAAGCGCTTACTGAATTAACCAACTTGTATTGTACAAAAAAGCAATGTTTACACTGTGCCGTAGGGAAACAAATCCTGCAATCCTGAACTATTCCCAAATAAACTGCATATTTAAATCAATATCGGGATGGAGCGACCGCTCTACGGGACAGGTTCGGGCTGTTCTTTCGAGTAAATCCCGGTGCTGGGAATTGTCGGTAATTCCTGCCGGAAAATACACAGTGGCAATAATTTTGCCAATACGGCGGGGATCGGCAACCATAATTTTGGTTACTTCTACCCGGGTGCCATCTAATGCGAGGTGCATACTACGCGCCTTAATGCCCATGGTTGTAACCATACAGGTACCCAAGGCTACTACTACTAAATCGGTTGGGGAAAAACGCTCCCCCTTGCCCTGATTGTCTGTTGGGGCATCTGTTTCTATTTGCGTACCACTTTGTATATGAATTGCTTCCGTTCTTAAGTCAGATTTATAAATTATTTGTGAAGTCATGCTGCTTTTTTATTATAAATTTACAATTAACTAAACAAATGTACGTGAAGCGGCTGTTTCCTATCATTTTTTTCCTACTGCCTATCAGTCTCTTTTCTCAAACAAAAGACCGGGGGGCAGCGGCTGCAGAAAAGGCTCAAAAGAAGCAGGAGAAAAAAGACAAGATCAATCAACTGATCAAACAGGAAGAAGAGGGTGCCTTGATATACCAGAAGCAGTATGCCTATGGATTTAATTTTCATACCGATGGGTGGAGTTTTTTCTATGAAAAGGGCAAGTACAAAACCATTACAAAAACAGGCCTCTGGTGGGTATCATTTGGTGAACGGAAGCATCCTAAAGAAGAGCGGGTACCAACCGTAAGTTCTTCCGGAGGATTGCTGATTGTATCCAGTTATACCTTTGGCAAAATAAATAATTTCTATTCACTGAACGTAGGGCTAGGAGAACAAAGATTGATAGGCGGTAAAGGGAACAAAAATGGAGTGGCCGTTTCATTAATTTACGGGGGGGCATTTGCTGCCGGACTATTACGTCCCTATTATCTGGAAGTGCTCAATCCATCAACCGGGGCAAGAGATCAAATTCGCTATACCACTACAAATAAAAATTTGTTTCTCGACCCAACTGGTATCATAGGAAAGGGGGGTATAACCAAAGGCTGGAATGAGATTAATTTTGTTCCAGGTTTTCAGGCCAAAACCGCCCTGCGCTTCGACTATGGCCGCTACAACGAACTTTTATCTGCCATTGAAGTAGGATTGCATGCTTCGTATTACACCAAGCCAATGCCCATGTTATTAGATGTGCCAGAAAAAAAATTCTTTTTCAACGCGTATGTCTCTCTCTGTTTTGGTAAGAGAAAGTAAGTATTTTTGCACCCGATAAGGAAGTTATCAACCTGTTTCCTTATTTAGAAATTATGCAATCTCCATCCCAGCCCACCCTTACAGATTCTACTAAACCACCAGCAATTAAAAAGCCCGGATGGCTTCGCGTAAAATTACCAGTGGGTGAGAGCTATAAGCATGTTCGTAACCTGGTTGATACCCACCGCCTCCATACCATTTGCGAAAGCGGCAATTGCCCCAATATGGGGGAATGCTGGGGTGCTGGAACAGCAACTTTTATGATTTTAGGCAACACCTGTACCCGCAGCTGCGGATTTTGTTCGGTAGCTACCGGCCGACCGGATCCTGTAGACTGGGAGGAACCCCGCCGCGTAGCAGAAGCCATTCATCTGATGAAGGTGAAACATGCCGTTATAACCAGTGTAGACAGAGACGAATTGAAAGATGGCGGATCTATCATTTGGTATAATACCATTGAAGCCGTAAAGGGCCTCAATCCCGATACCACCCTCGAAACACTGATACCTGATTTTCAAGGCAGGGCTGAGCAAATCCAGCGCATAATACAAGCCGCTCCGGAAGTGGTGAGTCATAACCTCGAAACCGTTGAAAGATTAACCCGCCAGGTACGCGTTCAGGCAAAATATCATCGCAGTCTGGATGTTTTGCGGCAATTGAAACAGGGCGGCATGCGAACCAAAACCGGCATGATGCTGGGTTTGGGGGAAACAAAAGAAGAAGTGATTAAAAGCATCCAACACCTGGTTGATGTGGGTTGTGATGTGCTTACCCTGGGGCAATATCTGCAGCCAACCGCCAAACACTTACCCGTTCAGCGCTTTGTGCATCCCGATGAATTTGCCGAACTGAGAGAAATCGGATACGAGCTGGGATTAGATTATGTAGAAAGTGGCCCGCTGGTAAGATCATCCTACCACAGCGAAAAACACGTAATACCCGGATGGGGTAAATCTGGCTGGCTGATGGAAAAAACAGGCACTACCATCGCTTCCTGAATTTAGCGAATATGAAAAAATTACTACTCCCTTTGCTGGCTCTGCTGATCATTTCCCGGGTGCAGGGGCAATGGGAGTGGACGAATGTAGATAGTGCATTTGCACCCCTACCTACTTCCGTGCATGTTTATTTAACACAAACCCTTACAGAAGGAAAACCCAATAAAGCTTATTACGTAAGCATAGATCTTTCCGACCGAAAGCTAGATCTTACTAGCCGGGTAGGGAATGGTAAGAGATATACGCCTTCGCAATACTTTGAGAATAATGAGCAGCCCCTGCTTGTAATGAACTGTACTTTTTTTGAGTTTGTGCATAATAGCAACCTGAATGTGGTAATCAGCGACGGACAATTACTATCCTATCAGGTGCAAACAATGGCTGCCAAAGGGAAGGACAGTGGTCAGTATTATCACGTGCTGGGCAGCGCAATAGGCATCAGTAAGCGACATAAGGCGGATGTGGCCTGGTTGTATGTAGATTCTACCCTTCGTTACCCACAGGCTACCCAGCAGCCTATCAATAGCTGGAAAGATGCTATTTCAAATCCTTCTGCAGCCGACTATTTGCAAAAAGGAAAATTCAAGAAATGGAAAATGCAAACTGCTGTTGGAGGCGGACCGATATTACTACAAGAGGGAACCATTCAGATAGCCAATAATATTGAAAGAAAATTTGCCGGCAATGCCATAAAGGATAAACATCCCCGATCGGGAATGGGATATACTTCCGGCGGACAATTGATATTACTCGCGATAGAAGGTAGATTTCCCGGAAAAGCAGAAGGGGCTACCCTGGAGCAAATGGCAGCCATGTTTAAACAAATAGGTTGTGTGGAAGCCCTTAATTTAGATGGAGGGGGCAGCAGTTGCTTATTGATAAATGGAAAAAACACCATCCAGCCCAGCGACAAAGAAGGACAACGCCCAGTACCAGCCGTATTTATGGTAAAATAAAAGTAGGGGTTGCTACACTTTCAAATCCCATACAAGAGCTGATGCACCCAGAATAGCCGCATCTGATTCTTTCAGGTGACTTACAAGAATTTTTACTTTTTGCTGAAATATTTGAATCAGGTTATTTTCCATGTGCTCCCGAACTGGCTTTAATAATAAGTCGCCAGATTTGGTTAGTCCACCAAATAATATAATGGCTTCGGGGCTCGAGAACATCACAAAATTCGCCAAAGCCATTCCAAGTATTTTTCCAGTAAATTCAAATATCTCTTTTGCCAGCACATCCCCCTTCATGGCAGCATCATATACTTTTTTTGAATCCAGTTGGTCTTCAGGGATATCGCGCAATAAACTCGGTTGGTTGCTGCCGGCCAGCACTTCTAAAGTGGTGAGCACAACGCCGGTTGCAGATGCATAGCTTTCGAGAGAGCCGTATTTTCCGGTTCCCTGATGGTAACGACCTTCCGGAATTATGATGGTATGTCCCAATTCACCGGCAAACCCATCATGGCCATAGATGAGTTGACCATTCGCTACAATTCCACTACCCACCCCGGTTCCCAGTGTAATCATGATAAAATCATTCATGCCCTTGGCAGCCCCATACATCATTTCACCCAGGGCCGCAGCGTTGGCGTCGTTGGTTAATACTACGGGAAGCTTGAATTTATCCTTTATCATTTTTGATAGAGGAATAATGCCCTTCCAGGGTAAGTTGGGAGCATATTCAATGGTGCCGCTGTAATAGTTGCCATTCGGGGCCCCCACACCAATCCCTCTGAAACGGCCAATTCCGCCAGCCTGTTCAATAAGGGGTTGCATTTTTTCGTATAACTCGTTGATATAAGTATCCAAATGATCGTGTCCACGAGTAGACATTTCGCTGGAGAACAGCAAATTTCCTACGCGGTCTACAATACCAAACTTGGTGCCAGTTCCGCCAATATCAATACCAATTCCCAATTGTTCCATACCCTGTATATTACGGTTGCCGGTTGAATAGGTTGAATCTGCACTCATATAAAAAATCTTTCCGGTTGATTAATGACCACCCCCTGAAACCTGCGCATCAAAGTCGAGCCCCTGACTCTTTAATACCGATTGCAATTTCAGTGCTAGCAAAGCCAACACAGCAAAACAAACGGCAGCAAGGAGATACGACTGATGAAGACCTACGGAATAAATATCTCCAATAGCTCCTTGTAAGGGAGGAACAATCGCCCCACCCAATATCATCATAATCAGAAAAGCGGAGCCTTGACTGGTATATTTTCCCAATCCTCCCACACCCAGCGAGAATATACAGGGCCACATAACCGAACAACATAAACCGCCCGCCATAAATGCGTAAACGGATATGATTCCCTTCGTAAATACGCCCACTAACATACAAGCAGTTGCTAGCAAGGAAACTGCCAAGAGTGTTTTAACCGGTTTTTCCTGACCATAAAAGAATACACTCACTGCAATAGCAATCATGATTGCATAGGCATATAAATCACTTACATCATTTCCATAAATGGTACTAACCGTAAGCACTAGGGCAAATGCTACAAAAGGAATCAACCCCATGGCTAGTTTTTTGGTAAAGCCAGATAAATTAAATACGCTCACCGCACCCATCCATCTGCCAATCATCAAACTTCCCCAATACAACGAAATGTATTTCGAAATTTTACTTTCATCTAAACCGGCTTCGGTTAAATAACCCGGCTGCTTTAATAGGGCCCCAAAATTATTGTCAATCGTAACTTCTACTCCCACATATACAAAGATGCCAATCATCCCAAAAATCAGTTGAGGATATTTCATGGCTCCCCATCCTTCTGGCTTGCTGATTGCCTGTCCATTCGAATAAAATAAAATACCCATTACACTAATAACAGTTAATAACAACAACCAGAGTTTAGATACATTGGTAAGTTGCCCAACAATGATTACTCCTATAATGAGGGCAGTCATCAGAAACAGTGAGGAAGCGGCTTTGCCGGCTTTTTCAAATGCCTCATCATTTTTGCCATCAGGTAATTTGGAAAAGGTGAAGAAAAGGGCTACAGCCGCAAAAACGCCGGCCACTATTAAATAGAGGGTATTGATATTAGTAACGGTAACTTCTGATTGACTGCTGCTGGGGGTTCCGAATAAAAAATAGCTTACAATCAAGGGTCCGAGCGTTGTACCGAGAGAATTTACACTCCCTCCCAGATTTAGCCGATGAGAACCGGTAGCAGGATCACCCAGTAAAATGGCAAAAGGTTGCGCAGCCGTTTGCTGAAGGGAAAATCCAAGTGCCACTACAAAAAACGAAGCAAGTATGGCCGGAAATGAATTGGCATTGGCAGAAGGAATAATCAGTAAGGCCCCCACAACCGATATCATCAGTCCATAAATAATTCCCTTTTTATACCCGATTTTATTCAGAATGTCGTAACCAATCATATTAGAAACCAGAAACAAAATCAGTGACCCGATAAAATAAGCTCCATAAAAGGCAGAGCCAATTAATTGAGATTCAAACTGACTCAGGTGGAAATGCGTTTTACAAAAGGGAATAAAAATACTGTTAGAGGCAGCAATAAATCCCCAGAAAAAGAATACGATTACCAGATTGGCTAATGCACCTGTATTGGTGGGTTGATGGGTTGTTTTCATGGCAAGCAATGTTTGAATAGGGGCTAAAGTAATAAGAATTTCATGATTTTGCGCTTTTCAACAGATAATTTGAGCGAATCAGAATTGTTATTAACTTTCGTGAGTAAAATCTTACAATGGAAATTATTCATATTACTGCCGAATGTTACCCGGTTGCCAAGGCGGGCGGACTGGGAGATGTGGTGGGTGCTTTGCCAAAATACCAGTGTAAGGCAGGCCATATAGCCAAAGTAATTATGCCCATGTATCGTACTGCATTCTTGTATGCGAATGAATGGACGGTAGATTACAAGGGACAGGCTAATCTGGCAAACTGGCATTTTGATTTTACCATTATCAAAGAAAAGCATAATAAGCTGGGCTTCGATTTGTTTTTGATAGATATTAATGGGTTGCTCGACCGACAAAAAATTTATGGTTATGGAGACGATACCGAGCGTTTTGTGGCTTTTCAGATTGCAGTAGTAACCTGGATGAAAAGTTGGGAACATCGCCCCGATATTGTGCATTGTCACGACTACCATACTGGGCTGATACCTTTTTTCATGCAGCATTGTTATGATTTTCAGCAGCTGGCATCAGTTAGAACCATCTTCACCATTCACAATGCCCAATACCAGGGTTCGATGGGTTGGGAGAAGAGCCGCTACATACCTCGATGGGATTTATGGAAAAGAGGAATGCTCGAATGGGCACATGCCATTAATCCGTTGGCATCCGCTGTAAAATGTGCTTATCGGGTTACCACCGTTAGCCATAGTTATTTGCAGGAACTTACCTCAAATTCAAATGGATTGGAGGCCCTGTTTGAATATGAAAAGGGTAAATGTGTGGGTATTTTGAATGGCATAGATAATGAAGTGTGGAATCCCGCAACCGATAGCTATCTTTCTTTCCATTATACTGCCAAAACCGTAAATGCGGGAAAAGAACAGAATAAAGCCCTGCTTTGCAGTCGTTTTGGATTAGACCCCCAAAAGCCCCTGATTGTATTTATTGGAAGACTGGTAGGGGAGAAAGCCGCCGAACTGCTGCCCGATGCTATTGCCGGGGCCATACATGAAATGGGACATGCAGCTTCTTATCTCGTACTAGGCAGTGGCGAGCATGATGTGGAGGGTAGGCTAACGGATATGTTGATGCCGTTTTCTGGACAATTTAATGCCGTAATTGGGTATGATGAAGGGTTGAGTCATTTGATGTATGCAGGGGCAGATTTTCTGCTAATGCCCAGCCGGGTTGAACCTTGCGGATTAAATCAA
>JAPLEI010000117.1 GCA_026391195.1 Bacteroidota bacterium
ATGCGTTTTGCCTGCCAGGGTTTTCTTTCATAGGCAAGCTGCTCGGGGAATCTTGTTGGGTCTGCAGCAGCCGCAAAAGCCTCCGCCCCAATTACGGCAGAAGCGGCATGGTGGCCATGTCCGGCACGAGCATCAGGTGGAAAACGATTGATGATGATATCGGGTTGGTATTGCCGAATAATCCATACGGCATCACTCAGAATTTTTTCTTTATCCCAAATGCGCAATGCCTCGGTTACACTTTTGCTATACCCAAATTCATAGGCTCTGGTAAAATATTGTTCGGCCCCATCCTGCCTGCGCGCTGCCAACAATTCCTGTGTTCGGATCATTCCCAATTCAATCCCCTGTTCCGGACCAATCAGGTTTTGTCCGCCATCTCCGCGGGTTAAACTTAAATAGGCAGTGCGATATAATTTTTCTTTCGCGAGAAAGGGGAGAAAAGTATTGTTTTCATCATCCGGATGTGCGGCGATATACAATACACTGCCCAGCACATTCAGCTTTTTCATTTGCTGATAAATATCAGCGCTGTTATAGGTTTGGTAGGTTTGTGCGATTACCTGTGCTGAAAAAAGAGTTAACAGCACAAAAAACAGTCCAGCCAACTTAGCAATCATTTGTTTCTTCATAATACGGATAATTCCTTTTATAATATACATTCAATACAATTATCGTCCACTTAAAAAAACGGCATTTGCAAACAACATTTTACCATTTTCCCAAAAGTTTCTAAACAGGGGATCTTCGGCAAAATAGATTACTTGTCCGGCTCCCACTTCTTGCACTCCGATAGACAATACATCTTTCAGTTTATTCTTCACCTGAACACCTACAAACCCTGCCTGATAGCCGTCTTTTTTCAACACACCCACATTCCATCCTTCTTTCAGAAAATCATATTGCGGACCATCCTGTTTTAAGGTGTAATAATAATTGGGGTATCCAAATGCGAGCGGATGGGTATTGTCTAATTCTACACGATAAATAGCCCCGGGAACAGAGCCAGATAGGGATTCAGGTTCCGCATCGGCATATTTTTTAAGGGCTGCATATTCGTTTTTATCGGTTGTTTTATCATTCTTTATTTGCAAGCCCCAATCACCTGCGGCCATATAGCCCAGTGCATTTTTTAGGGCAATGATTTTACCCCCACTTCTTACAAACTCTTTCAGTTTTTCGGTGCTTGCTTTATCGCTGATAGCCCGATAGTTTCCATCTGGCAAAATCAATACCTGATAATTTTTTAGAGAGGTACGAGATAAATCGGTGGCATTGATTAAGGAGAGCGGATAACCCAGTTGCCGTTCAAAATAGTGCCAGATTTCACCGGAACTGAGAGAAGAAGTTTGATCACCGGTAAGCATAGCCACTTTTAATTGTGGCAATACTGCTTTCACATCTGGCGAACCAAAATCAATTCCTTTATCCATAAATCCGGTTTCCACTCCTTCGGGTTGAACCTGCAGTTGTTGGCAAATTTTTTGGGTAAGCTGATTCCAATTATCGGGGTTACCGGTTTTGATAACGATTAATGTTCCCCGGTCGTATTGCTTGTTCTGATAAGTAAATGGCTTTTCGGCAAAACGCACTTTGATGTTTTGTTTTAATAAAGCAGCCAGCACTTTGGATGATTGAAAGGAGCTGTATGGGATTAATAAACCATACTGTGCATTCGCGGTTGTAATAGCTTTTACTTCGAGTGGTGTTTCTTTGATGTCTAGCTTCTCTTTAACGCCATAGGCTTTGATACCGAATACATAGGGCAGCGACCAGGCGGTAATATCATAGGTATTAGAATCGGTTACTACCGTTTTAGGTTCTAATAAAACCCTGGCCAGAACTGACCGGGTTTGGGTGCCACTTACGGCAATATGATACCCTTCATTTACAAAAGCTTCTTCCTTTCCGCTGAAGTACTGATATCCCTTCCAGCTTGTATTGCTAAGGGTTCCAAAGTTGATTTGATTCAACTGCAGCAATTCTTTCAGGGCATTCAGCTTATTTTCATCGGAACAGGTAAGCACATAGGTTTTATAATCTGCCCCTTTTCCGGAACGGGCATCATCGAAAAATTGCTGAAATTCTTTCAACAATTTGCCCTGATTGGCAGCAGAAACTTCAATGGTAGATATACCGGTAGTGTAGTGATGTTGGGCCCTATCAACCAGGGTTAAGGTATCCATATCGCCTTTTAAAATTCCCAATCCGGCTCTACCTCCGCCAGCTTGCTCATAGGTCATTCCAATAGCGCCATTATAAATGGGATAGGTATCGCCATAGGAAGGATAGAGCAAATCATATCTTTCTTTGGTATAAAAAAGCCAACCGTTTTTATCAAAATATTCGGCATTATTTTTTCCAATCTGTAGTTGAAAATCACGTTGCCATTGGGTAATTGCTTCGTGGTAGGGGGCAGCAGCAGGGGCAAAGTAGTAGGGTCCGTTAATGCCTTGCTCATGAAAATCTACATGAACCTGGGGCATCCACTGGTTATACATTTTCATGCGTTGGCGGGTTTCTGCTTGTGTTTGCCAGGCCCAGTCTCTGTTTAAATCGAAATAATAATGATTCACCCTTCCACCCGGCCAGGGTTCTGCG
>JAPLEI010000022.1 GCA_026391195.1 Bacteroidota bacterium
ATCCTAGCACATTTGTTGTGCAGGATTTGATAAAAGATGCTTTTGAAGCACTTTCCATAAAAACCAATGCAAAAAATATCCGCTGCAGTATTAAAAAAGGTTGCGAATCACCTGTATCCGTTTATGCCGATAAGGAAAAAATTTTACAGGTAATTATTAATTTGTTAGACAATGCCACCAAATATGGTAAACAGGACGGCAGTATTGTAGCCAGCGTATACTTGATGGATGAGGGCCATGCACTGGTTGAATTCAGCGATGATGGAATCGGCATTTCGGAAGAGCACCTACCTCGAATTTTTGAACGCTTTTATCGTACCGATCAGGGCAGAAGCCGAGATAAAGGGGGATCCGGATTAGGATTAGCCATCTGTAAGCACATTATTGAAGCACATGGCAAAACCATTTGGATAGCTAGGAAATTAAACATTAATATAAATTCGTTTTGGCTAGAATATTAAACAATCATTAAATTTACGGATTGCAGCCTGTCACCAATTGTTAACCATACTTTTACAAAAAATTGATCCCTTATGCGTCTTAATAATTTTGGAAATCTGTTTATGCCCAAAAACAAAGTGTTTTACGAACTATTTGAGGCGGTTGCAGATAAAGTACTGGAAATGGCAATTAAGCTGAAAGAAATGGTGAGTGAACCAGACGCAAATAAGCGCGCATCTATCCAAGCACATATTGAGGACCTAGAACATAAAAACGACGAAAATACACATCGGATTTTTACCGAGTTAGGTCGGAACTTTATCACGCCATTCGATCGGGAAGATATTCACTATTTGGCTACTGCATTAGACGATATCTGTGATTACATTTATGCTTCCTCTAAGAAAATCAATTTTTACAATGTTAACCCCAATGATACCGGTATCCAGAAAATGGCCGAACTGATACTTCATGGATCACAAGAAATTCGTAAAGCAGTAATGGGATTGCGTGACATGAAAAATTTACGAGAAATGATGGAAGCCATGGTAAAGGTAAACAGCATCGAAAACCAGGCAGATGATGTTTTTGATATGAGTATCGAGCTGTTGTTTCAGCAGGAAAACGATTTTAAAGAGGTTATAAAAAAGCGGGAAATATATCAGGTAATGGAAATTGCCACCGACAAATGTGAAGATGCTGCCAATGTGATTGAATCCATTATTATTAAGTATGCCTAATGCCCGAAGTGGCAATTGAATGGGTTGCTGTTTTCCAAAAAAGTAATATATGCTCACTCTCCTGATTATTATTATTGTACTGGCCTTTATTTTTGATTATATCAATGGATTTCATGATGCCGCCAATGCAATTGCTACGATTGTTTCTACTAAGGTTTTAACTCCCTTTCAGGCAGTAATCTGGGCAGCCCTATTCAATTTTGCGGCCTTTTTTATGGCCAAATACGTATTTAAAGAGTTTGGCATCGGAAACACCGTTGCCAAATGGGTAAACCCCGAATTCATTACCCTGCAAGTTATATTAGCGGGCATCATAGCAGCCATTATCTGGAATCTGATTACTTGGTGGTTCGGAATCCCATCCAGTTCTTCTCATACTTTGATGGGCGGATTTGTAGGCGCTGCCCTTACCAATGCACATGGTTTTAGTGCGGCAGGCGTAGACGTTATCAATTATGTAAAAGTAATTCCTACTTTTCTGTTCATTTTTATTGCCCCACTTATTGGAATGGTGATTGCCTTCTTTATAACTATTCTGATTGTGCATATATGCAAACGATCCAATCCCTATAAAGCCGAAGGATGGTTTAAAAGATTACAGCTAGTATCTTCTGCCGCTTTTAGCGTTGGTCACGGCGGCAACGATGCGCAAAAAGTGATGGGTATTATTGGAGCAGCCACTATATTTTACGAAAAAAGCCGGGGGGTGCATATGGATTTTAATCAGTTTGTAGAAGCTTACGCTTGGGTGCCTTTCACCAGCTTTCTTTGCATTGGCCTTGGTACAATGAGTGGAGGTTGGAAAATTGTAAAAACCATGGGTACCCGCATCACCAAAGTAACCCCATTGGAGGGCGTAGCTGCTGAAACGGCGGGTGCGATTACCTTATTTATGACTGAACATTTTAAAATTCCGGTTTCTACTACCCATACTATTACAGGTTCCATCATTGGCGTTGGTGCTACCAAACGATTGAGTGCCGTTAGATGGGGCGTTACTGTAAACCTACTCTGGGCCTGGATTTTAACCATACCCATTTCCGCATTGCTTGCATGTGTAATCTTTTATATTCTAAAGATTTTTATCTAAGCCTATTTGCTTCTCAATTTTCTTCTATTCGCTGAATCAGTTTATCTTGCATCCATAACCTAGTGTATGGCTACCATTTTAGTTACGGGCGGATGTGGATATATTGGCTCACATACTTTAGTAGATTTACTCGAGAATGGATTTGATGTGATTTCCATCGACGATTTATCTCGCTCTTCGGAATATGCCCTTGCCGGAATTGAAAAAATCACCGGAAAAAAAGTTAAAAACTATAAGGTTGACCTGAAAAATTTTGATGAAACCCTGGCAGTTTTTCAGGAGAATGATTCAATAGCAGG
>JAPLEI010000167.1:0-5873 GCA_026391195.1 Bacteroidota bacterium
ATTCTTCCGTTATTGGAACTATAATACCCTTGTTGTTCGTATCGTTTCTTCCCCTTGTCAAAAGCCTCAACAGCTTTTTTCTTTGTGGGGTAATGTGGTTTGTCAAATTCAATCGTAAATCCGTCGGGTGATAATACTTCTATTTTCATTTGTTTATACATCGCATCCATATCAGTAGAAGCCAATAAATCACTCAAACTCAATTTATGTGGTTCGCTGGGTTTAATAAGAATGCCTGTAAGTGTTTTTTCAATAATTACAGTCTCCCCAAAAGATTTTAAATAACTTTTTGGAATTACAAACCCCATTGAGTTCCCTATTTTCACTAATCTCTTTTCCATAATTTTCTATTTACATGATTAAACAAATACATCCGCAAATGTACAAAAAAAGTTATAACAAAGCAAACAATGTTATAACTTTTAAGTTTTTACCCCATCAGATACACTATAAAAAAAAATTTCTTCGACTTTAGTTTTAGCAGTAGCATAGGTTTTTAAACTACTAAAACCAACAAGAGTATTTATACAGCTATTATTACCACGTGGGGAGTAAAAGCAAATCAATCCAGTCAAGCAATTGTTTCCAATGCCCTTACCATACATGGGCTTTTTGAATCAAATTAAAGAAGTAAGTTCCCTGGTGTTCGTTGCAGTAAATCAATGAGAATTTCGTAAAGACCGGGTTTTAAACCTGTTTTTATCTGCAGTACGGGATGCGCAATTATCTTCTAATCCTATAAAATCCTCTAAATGATATACCCAAAAATCCCATCAACCGAATCTCCGTTTCTTTAGCGGCACTAAAACTGCCTTTCAGTACCGCTTTGTATTGAGTAGCTGCCTGTAAAACAATAAAATAAAGTACAATGAAAATGATTTTTTTCATCAATTATTATGCTGTATTTGCGTTATGCTTACTACTTTCCACTTTGCTATATTAGAACCCAACTTAGCTTTTGAATGCTCCGCTCATTATTTCTTGTTCAAATTTTGAAATTCCAATTTCATTAGCTAGAATTTTCCACTGCCTTACCCCTAGTTTTACTTCTTCAATACTATTATTCATGGCGGTATTATTTAATCTAAAATATTCCCCAACACTTTTAGCAAGTTCGATATCCAAATCATTATTGTCCATGTCTATATTTAAAGATAAACCGTTTTTATCTATAGATGGGTTGATGTCATAAGCAGGAGAAAGCAACCATCCTTTATCACTAAGAATAAAACCATGGTTTCTTAATTGGTCATCTGTATTTGAAATTAAAATATTGAATACAATCCGTTTCCATAATTGGGCTAAATCTTCTTTAACATTTGCCCCATATTGTTGAATTACTTCTGCTATGTCGAGATAACTTGCTGTTGTATTTCGGAGTATGTCTTCATTATTTCCAGTCATAGTCATAGCAGAGGCAAAATGAATACGTTCACTTTTTATCCTATCAAAGCGTTTGGTAAAAAAAGTATTGTACTTCCCAGACACCTTACTTATTTTAGACTCAGACATGTTAATCCCCGCTTTTATTGCCAATTGATAGCTAACATATTCCCAAGCGGCTTTATCTATGGTGTCGTTTTTTGAAGGGAATTTGGCAATCCATAAGTGTTTATGATCGTCTAGTATATTGGCTTTAGGCCTGGCGCCCCCTAATGATGAACCTGGCGCAATCAATTGTGCTAACCATTTTTGCACTTCATCATTGTCTTGATCGCTTTCTATGCAGTCGACCGCATGTTGGAGTTGCCCCACTGATGACCATGGCGGTGTAGGACTATGTACTGAATTATCTAAAAAATCACCCTGGGGATCCAATTTAAACCTCAAAGCACCCATTCTACTTTCATCATAAACACCCAACAAAAAATCTATTTCGTATAAATTTGATGGCGATTTTCCTTGTTTTTTAGCCAGAGAATGTGCTCTTCTTTTTAGTAAAGTTCTCCCCCATGTATCGGGCATACTGTCGAGGAAAATACCGAAGTTTTCTTTTGAATCAGGAAATTGCGGTCCCGAATAATGTTGAATATCAGGATCTAGTAAAAAAGCTTGATTCGATGTTAACCAGTCTTTTTCATACTCAAAACTAAATGATTTTCTCCCTTTGCCTTCATGGGCTGATAAAATGCCTATAAGCTTAGCTTCAGTCATTCCTAACCAATGTGCATACACAAATATGTCGGTTTTATTAGCCATTGTTACAACGATTAAAGAAGCTTAATGTCTTGTAATTTGCGCCCAAGCTCGTCATCAGAGGCGAGTTTTAAAAAATCATTTTGAAGTCCTAAGGTTTTTAGCACATTAAAATAGGCTCCCATGGCTACTTTAGGACTTCCCTTTTCTATTTCATATAAGGTTGACCTGGCAATATCTGCTCTTTCCGCAACTTGAATAGTGGTTAAGTTCCTGCGTTTTCTTGCCAACTTCAGATTCTCGCCAACTGTTTCCAAAATAGAATTGTATTTGGGAGAGAGTATTTGTTTTTTACTGCTCATTTGTTCGTTATTATATACAAATATACAACTATTGATTTTAATAACGAACATTATGATCATTTTATGGTTTCATAAAACATGCTTCCAATGTAAGCAAACAACCCCTAATAGGTTTCAAAAACCTGTCAGGGGTGTATATTCTGCCTTAAATCAATCCAATCGCTGCGCTAATCACCCTTCCCATTACTTCTACAAACTCAGTATAAACTCGCTCATGGTAAAAAGTGTCAACCCTGTGGAATAAGATTTAAGTCCTGATTATTATCACTGAACCAGTTTGTTAATCTATTTCTCAGGAATAAACCATTTCCAAGCTGGTATTACATGTATTTTCTTTTCGTCTTGTACAATTTCATCTTCTTGATTCATCGTGATGATAATGCCTTCCTCCAGGTCAAAAAAGGTTAACGCCTCTATCAATCCTTTCAGTTCTCGTGGTAAATTCTCCTGGGATACTTCTGCACACACTTGAATGGCATTCGTTACTTTTTTTTCTCATTCACCACAAAATCGCACTCTCCTTTCTCCATTAGGTTTACCCTCAAGCAAAAGTTGTTGTTGCTTTGATGGCTATTTCTACGTAAAACTTCAAAAAAAAGTTTTTACATTTTAGCAATGAACAAATTTACATTTTAGTAAAATATAATTTGGCAATCGAGAACCCGAAGGAATCGAATGTCCACCCGAAGTGCTGATACTAGCATGCTTCCACTCGCCATTTACTCCCACTTTAAATTTGATAAATACCCAGGCTGCATCCCAGTTAGATGGACCGGTATTAACCCGAAAAGAATTATTCCAACTGAGGTTAAATTGAACCTGCACATAATCGGCCGTTTTGTTTCTGGCGGTTAAGCTTACGGAGGAAACTGTAATGTTATTTGCGGCAGATTCTAGTGAAAACAAAAAACAGCAAACTAACAAAGCAATGGCTATGCAGTAGGCACTTTTTTTCATGGATATTGAATAACAGAATTAACGTCCCATAAATCGGAATGTAAAATTACTAAAATCTGTTAATCAATACACTTTACGGTAAGGGTTTCATTCTTATTTCTTAGAAAAACTAGAAGCGCCTGCTACCTTGGCTGATTTCAGTTGCGGAGATCCTTTATAGTTAACGGAACTGGCCCCACTGGCTTCTACGCTGATTTCTTGTTGCACATTGATCTGCACATCCGAAGCACCGGAAGCATTTATCTCTGCTATATCTGCTATTAAATCGTAGCATTTGCAATCAGAAGCCCCACTAATCTGGATTTTAATTCTGCCCACTTTGCCCGTGAGTTTACTGTCGGAAGCCCCCGTTAATACAAACCGTGCATTATTGTATTGAATATCTCCTTTTATATCGCTGGCACCGGATAATTTAACCAGTAGATCATCCCCCTTTACAGCACCCACCAAATTCACATCCGATGCACCGCTGGCATCCAACATTTGAAGTGTTGTAATTGAAATGTACGCTTTGGCCTTGGTGTCTTTCCATCCGAAGGTCCAACTGCCCCTAAACGAAATATACAAAGTATTGCCTCTTACTTCGGTAATAATATTATCTCGCATTTCTGTATTTGCAGCGCTAACAGCCACTGCAGATTCTTTACTCTGGGTAACATAAACATCAATCGCACCAGACACTTGTATTCCAGTAAAACTGCCAACTGAACGCTGTTGGGCATTGGCATCCTTTACCAAGTGTTTGGTTTCTTGCGCACTTATACTTACCCACCCAGTTATAAAAAGTAAAAGACTAAATAGCTGTTTCATATAATTGTTTAGGAGTAAAACGTAGTGGAACACTAAAAGTTACAACAATACGAAAGAAAAAAACATTCTCCGTATATTTGCAGCTGATCCCGGGGTGCCGGATTGGGCGCAAGCCTTTTCTAGCTGAGATAATACCCGTTGAACCTGAACAGGGTAATGCCTGCGAAGGGAAGGTGCTCGCTCCACTTCTCCATCCGCTATTCCCTGTTCCCATTGTTAACTTTTTAAACAGTTGTTTATGAAAAAGTTGTTGGGAACATTGATTCTAATTTTTGCATCAATCACCCTTTTTGCACAATCACCCACCGGTAACACCCTATCCGGCACCGTAAAAGACATCCAAACCGGCCTACCCATCGCCGGAGCAGTCGTTTGGTATGGCAGTCATTCCGCGATAACCAATGAATTGGGAAAGTTCACACTATCAACCAATACAAGTAAAAAAAGTGAACTACTGATTAATGCCCTGGGATATCAATCGCAACAAAAAAGTATAGCTACGCAATTACCAAACACGCTTTTAGATATTTTACTTTCACCCACAACCAATGAGCTACAACCCCTGGAAGTAACAGCCGTTCGGGCAGCAGAAACGGCCCCCTTTGCCAAAACCAATATCAATAAAGAGCAGCTAAAGAAATCCAACCTCGGTATGGATATTCCTATGCTATTAAATCAGGTGCCTTCCGTGGTAGTAAATGCGGATGCAGGCAATGGCGTAGGTTATACCGGCATGCGAATCAGGGGATCCGATGCCACCCGCATCAATGTTACCCTCAATGGTATTCCGTATAATGATGCAGAAAGCATGGGTACGTTTTTTGTAAATATGCCCGATTTCACTTCCTCCGTAAACAGTATACAGGTGCAAAGAGGTGTGGGAACCTCGAGCAATGGTCCTGCTGCTTTTGGTGCCTCCGTTCACCTTTCTACCAATGAAATTCATGAGAAAGCCTACCTGGATATTAATAACAGTGCCGGATCTTTCGGAACCCTGAAAAATACCATACAGGGAGGAACCGGATTAATCGGTAAATATGTTACGATGGATGGACGAATCAGCCGCATAGTTAGCGATGGCTATATCGACCGTGCTAAAAGTAACCTGCAATCTTTTTACTTCAGCACACAATTCCGAAAAAACAAATCGAGCCTGCGACTGAATATTTTCTCGGGTAAGGAAAAAACCTATCAGGCCTGGTATGGAGTTCCTGAAAATTTACTCGCTACCAATCGAACCTTCAATCCCGCCGGAACCGAGAAACCCGGTACACCGTACGATTACCAAACCGACAATTACACCCAAACCCATTACCAACTATTCTTTAATCAGGCACTCCCCAATAACTGGTCGCTGAATACTACCAGTTTTGTGAGCACGGGCAAAGGGTATTATGAGGAATACAAAGCCAATCAGGCGTATGCAGATTATGGATTACCGAATATTACTATTGGAGGAATTGCTTATGCAGAAACTGATTTAGTTCGACAGAAATGGTTGGATAATATCTATGCAGGACAATTATTTACCCTACAACAAAAAACCCTTAGAAGGGAGTTAACCATCGGGGGCGGAATTACGCGGTATAATGGCAAGCATTTTGGATT
>JAPLEI010000167.1:5941-13362 GCA_026391195.1 Bacteroidota bacterium
ACTACAATTTAACAGCCCATAAAAATGACGGACACTTGTATGTAAAATTGCAGGAAAATCTTTCCGAAAAATGGAAGGCTTTTGCTGATATACAATATCGCCAGGTGCAACATGTGATGAATGGATTTCAGGGTAAGCCCGATTTGTTGGTTAACCGGCAGTTCTCCTTTATCAATCCCAAAATGGGAATTCATTATCAAAATCAGGGAACACAAGCTTTTCTAAGTTATTCGGTTGCCAATAAAGAACCCAATCGCGACGATTTTCAGGCAGGCATACTTTCACAACCCAATGCCGAAACATTGCATGATTGGGAAGCGGGCTGGATGAAAAAATCTAGTAGGGGATATTGGGGAGTTACTTTGTTTTATATGTTGTATAACCAGCAACTTGTTTTAACCGGACAAATCAATGATGTAGGGGCGTATACCCGAAGCAATGTACCCCGCAGCTATCGCACAGGAATGGAGTGGGAAGCTGGCTGGCAAATAGTTCCAACGCTGCAGGTTAGTGGAAATTTGACTATCAGTAAAAACAAAATTAAATCGTTTACAGAATATATCGACAATTACGACACCGGCAATCAAGATCCCGTGGAACATAATAATACCGACATTTCATTTTCACCAGCGATTACCGGTTCGGGAAGTATTAACTGGAAACCGATTAAAAGTTTAGAATTAGAATGGTTACATAAATATGTAGGGAAACAATACTTAGACAATACCTCGAATGAGCAACGAAAAATAGCTCCCTTTTATGTGCAAGATATTCGCGCAAGTTGGAAGATACCGATTCGTGGATTGCGGGAATGTAGACTGACTGTGCAAGTATTTAATTTGTTGAACCAAAACTACCAACCCAATGGATATACCTATCCGTATATATCCAATCAGCAATTGATAGCCGACAATGCCTATTATCCTATGGCGGGAAGGAATTTTTTAGCTGCAATCAATATTGGACTGTAAGCAAGAAAGTCTCGGAATGTTAACTGCCAATTCTTTCCTTCCATGCTAGCATACCACCGGTAACATTAATCACATTGGTAAATCCGAGTGATTCTAACATCATGCAGGCCTGTCCGCTGCGGTTGCCACTTCTACAATAAAAATATACGGGTTCCTGCTTCCAGTCTTCGATGGGTTCTATCTGTAAAGTTTGCACCTGACCCAGTGGAAGTAATAAACCCCCGATATTAAAATCGGCATGTTCATGGGGTTCGCGAACGTCTACTAAATGAATGGGTTCGCCTTTATCTAATATGGCTTTCATTTCTTCCACAGTGATGGTAGTCATGGGTAATTATTTAGGGATGATAAGGTGAATTGGTAGAATCGGTGGCTACGGGGGCTGTATTGCTGATAAACAAATCCATTAGTTGTCCGGGTTTCATTTTGTTGGGCAGTTTAAATCCACTCATATCCAAGGAATCGGATAAAGCAGCCGGCGATTGTCGTATGATGAAAGCTACAGCTGAATCGGTGATGGGAGTAACCGCCACTACAGCACCCAAATTAATGTTCATGGTTTGCAGCATCATTTTGCCTGCTTCAAAAGTGAGTCCTACCAACTGAGGAACTTCTATATCACCCATCCCCTCACCACTACCTAACACAAAATTGATAACCGTTCCAATCGGTATTTTAGTACCCGGAGCGATGGATCTGTCACCCAAAAGCTGCTCCAACACTGCATTGCGGGCAATATCGGGGCGATAGGATATTTCACCCATGCGCAATCCCAAACTGATCAGATACATTTCGGCACTCTTTACAGAAAACCCCGCTAAATTGGGCATTTCAACCTGGGGCGCAACGGTTCGGTTGATGGTTAAATAAATGGTTCTTCCGTTTTTTACGATGGATTCTGCTTCGGGAATTTGACGAACCACTGCTTGTTTGGCCAGTGTATCTATAAATACCGAATCCTGAATAACTACATCAAATCCGGCAGCTTCCAGAGTTTTGGTGGCGGCTAATATGTTTTGTCCGGTAATGGAAGGTACCCGCTGAATTTTCCCATGCCCTGTTAACCACGAAAGGGTGGCAAAGAAAATCAGTACAAACAACAACACCACTCCCAATGCTGCCAGCATATTCACCCAAAGGGGCCTGCGGGTTATATTTTCAATCCATTTTTTCATAATCAAACGCTACTCTGCACAATATTAGGGGTAATCTACCAAAAAAATCGAATAAACGAATACGATTCCTATTTGCGAATGGCTTCTTCAATCAGTGATCCGTAAAAATCTTGCAAGTTCCCTCCCATCGCTACAACTTGTTGCGGAATCACACTGGCGGCACTTTGTCCGGGCACCGTGTTAACTTCCAGCAAAAAGGGTTGTTGATGCGCATTGCTGTAAATAAAATCAATACGCACTACTCCCCTGCAGTTCAATACTTCATAGGCTTTGCGGGCGGCGGCTTCTAATTGATGTTGCATGTTTTCGGGAATATCTGCCGGCGTAATTTCTTTGCTCTTACCCAAATATTTGGCTTCGAAATCGAAGAACTCGTTTTGGGTGATGATTTCTGTTATGGGCAATACGGTGATTATTCCCTGTTGTTTGAATACGCCAATGGTAAATTCTCTACCCACTATACATTCTTCAATCAGAATTTGATTGTCTTCAGCCCAGGCTTTTTGCAGTGCTGCAGAAAGTTCGGCGGGGTCGCTTACTTTACTGATACCCAAACTGCTGCCCCCATTATTGGGCTTTACAAAAACCGGTAACTGTAATTGATGTAAAATTTGTTCAGGAGATACCGGTGTATGCGCAAACAAATGCAAAGACTTGGCTACTTGTACTCCGGAAAATGCCACTACTGCAACCGTAAATCTTTTATTAAAAGTTAATGCCGAGGTAGCTGTATCACAACTGGTATAGGGTATTTGCAACAGATCGAAATATCCCTGTAATTTACCATCCTCACCCGGTGTTCCGTGAATGCACATCAGGGCTGCATCAAAAGCGATGGTATTACCCTGATAGGTTACCGTAAAATTTTCCTTGTTTACGGGAATGCGTTCTCCCGACTCCGGAACATACCACCAGCCTGAGGCATGGACATCAATATAATAAACCTCGTACACAGAACGATTCAGGTTGGCCCGCACTGTTTCGGCACTTTTATAACTGATCTGGGCTTCTGTGCTGAGTCCCCCGGTTACCAGGGCAATATTTTTTTTCATGATAAGCGAATGATAATAAAAAAATCCCGGTGACTTCTTCGGCTGGTAGCAGAAAAAAAATCATCGGGATATAGCGTTCCCCATTATAACAACGGGGATGGCAGGAATTAAATATGCATTTTTGCTTTCTTACCCAGCAATTCTTCTACTGTTTCCTGATATTGTTCATCGGGCACACAGCAATCTACCGGACAAACAGCCGCACACTGAGGTTCTTCGTGAAAACCTTGACATTCGGTGCATTTGTTGGGGGTAATATAATACGTGTCTACACTAACAGGAGCATTCCGTTGATCAGCACCAACTACGCTTCCATCCATTAAAGTAAAATCGCCTTTAACGGTAGTTCCGTCGGAAATTGACCATTCAACACCACCTTCGTAGATAGCGTTATTAGGACATTCGGGCTCACAAGCACCGCAATTGATACATTCGTCTGTAATTTTGATTGCCATATAAAATGGGTTTGTTGAGTGAGTGAATCTACATTTGTACTCTCAAAAATACGATGGAACAATGATTTTACAAGAACGAATTCAAATAATGTGCGAATTGGGTGCTTATATGCGTTCCTCCGCCCCCGAATGGATGGAGGTTCAGGCCCAGGCAGAGCGGGAAAATACCTGGTTTATTCCCCGTTTTACAACAGCAGCCATCGGGGCCATCACCGATAATATGCTTAGGGAGGAGTTATTAGTTGCCTGGACGGCCAGTTATTCCCTGCCGGATGGGGAGCATGTGCCCAAGAAAGTAGGGTTGGTACTCGCAGGAAATATTCCGCTGGTAGGTTTTTTTGATATGCTCTGTGTATTTATCAGCGGCCATATTGCGGTTATTAAACCCTCCTCAAAGGATAGATGCCTGATAACCCACCTGATCAACTGGCTGATAGCCCGGGATGCCCGAATGGCCGAACGCCTGCAAATTGCCGAAAGATTGCTGGGTTGTGATGCCTATATTGCTACGGGCAGTAACCAGTCGGGCCGGTATTTTGATTATTATTTTGGCAAATACCCCCATATTATTCGCAGAAACCGTACTTCCGTTGCGGTACTAACTGGGGAGGAAGGACCGGAATTATTGGATAAGCTGGCCGGAGATATCCAATTGTATTTTGGACAAGGCTGCCGCAATGTCACTCAGATTTGGGTACCGGAGGAATATGATTTCCAACCCCTGCTACAAGCGCTGAAAGCCTATGATTTTGTTATGGATCTGCCCGCTTATAAGCACAATTTCGATTATCATCTAACGCTGCTGATTATGAGTAACCGGTATTATATGTCGAATGAGTCAATTGTGCTTACTGAGCATCCCGCGGCTTTTTCACCGGTTAGTCAGGTACATTATCAGTATTATAGTGCAAACAACCCTCCAACGGCTGTTTTACAGGGGAATGCCGATGTACAATGTATTGTTGGGGTGGGCGGCGTTGCACCGGGTATGGCGCAGTGCCCTGGATTGAATGATTATGCGGATGGGGTTGATTCGATGAGCTTTTTAAGTGCGCTGAATGGATAACTGATTTATTGTAAAAAATAATCAATTATCCACCATGTACGAACACTTACGTAAAACATTTGTTAAATGGTAGAGATAGTTAGCTGACATTCCGTACGATTTATTTACTTGCATGCAGAAAGGCACAGCTTTTGTAGTAAATTAAACTGAAAATTGTTACTTATGAATATTAATTGGAAAAACGTACTTACCATCGTTGCGATTAGTGGGGCTACCTCTATTGCAAGTATTTGGGGATTTGGCAAGTTTATGCAGCGGGAAAATGCAGGCATACAGGAAGCCGGAAAATTACCGGTAAACTATGCAGGTTATTTTACCAACAGTGGCAATACGGGAGCAAATGTAGACTTTACTCCGGCAGCCACTAGTGCCACTCCGGCAGTGGTGCATATTAAAACGCGCACCAAAGCCAGGCAGGTATCCAATCAACAAAGGCAAAGAAACCCTTTCGCAGATATGTTTGGGGATGAGTTTGGTGATTTTTTTGGAGGGGGTCCGCGCGTAATTCCTGAGCAGAGAGCTGGAGGAAGTGGTGTAATTATTACACAAGATGGCTATATCGTTACCAATAACCACGTTATTAATGGAGCAGATGAGATAAATGTTACCCTTGCCAATAAGAAATCCTACAAAGCAACAGTAGTGGGTGCAGATGCGAGTACCGACCTCGCAGTTATAAAAATTGATGCAAAAGCGTTACCCTATTTGATATATGGCAATAGCGATGAAGCCAAATTAGGTCAATGGGTTCTTGCAATTGGCTATCCACTTACATTAGATGTAACCGTTACTGCGGGTATTGTAAGTGCCAAAGCCCGACAAATTGGTGTAAATGATCGCCAGAGTGATGCGGCCATCGAATCATTCATTCAAACCGATGCAGCCGTTAATCCGGGCAACAGTGGCGGTGCTTTAATTAATACGAATGGAGAACTGATTGGCATTAACTCAGCCATCGCCTCTCCTACAGGTTCCTATGCCGGTTACTCCTATGCCATTCCGGTTAACATTGTTAAGAAAGTAGTAACAGACATTGTAAAATATGGGGCAGTTCAACGGGCATATATTGGTGTTCAATATTCGAGAGAGGGCGCGGAACTTTCTGAAGAAGATAAAAAGAATAATCCCGGCTATAAAGAAGGAGAAGGTGTTTATGTAACCGATGTGCCCTCAGGTGGTGCTGCCGCAGATGCAGGACTTAAAAAAGCAGATATCGTTACCAAATTAAACGGAGTTGCAGTAACCAGTGGTCCTGAATTACAAGAACAAGTGGCTCGCTACAAACCCGGTGACAAAGTTAGCCTCACTTATAACAGAGGGGGGAAAGAAAATAGCGTATCACTTGTACTTAAGAATAAAGCAGGGAACACGAATATTGTAAAGAATAATGGTGTGCTAGAAAAACTGGGTGCAGAACTTGCAACAGTAGATCAAAAAACCGCAGCTGCTAATGAAATTTCTGGTGGTGTAGTGGTAAAAAGAATTAATGAAGGCCTGCTGAGAAAAAGCCGGATGCAAGAAGGTTTTATTATTACAAGCATTAGCGACCAACCATTGAAAAACCTAACAGACTTAGAAAGAGCCATTGCTGCTAATAAAGGTAGAAAAATAAAAATAGAAGGAATCTATCCAGGCTATGAAGGCACGTATGCTTATCCGTTAGATTTAACTGATGTGAAAGAGTAATTAGTGATAGTAATATTAGTATTATTTAAAAGGATGCACGAAAATGCATCCTTTTTTTATAGCTTTTCGTAAACCAAATACTCACCAGTTTGCAACTCAAAATTTTCTTTTACACCAAAATCAAATTCTAACTGTGAAAATAACTGTCGATATTTCCCGGGCAACCATGGATGTTCAACGGCAACCTGCACACGACTCTCATTCGAAACATTCAGCAGTATTAAAACAACTTGCTCGTTATGTCTTCTAAAAAACAGCAGTACTTTATCATCTTGTTGAGAGGGTAAAATAAATAACTCCCCTTCCCGAATGGCCGCATTGCTTGCACGAAGCTGAAAAAGGCGATGATAAAATTCAGCCAATGGCGGAGTTGCAGTCCATTCAATTACATCTTTATTAAAAAATGCCAGTCGCTTTTTCAAGGCCAATTCTTGCCCAGAATATAACAAAGGCATTCCCGGCCAGGTGCAGCTAAATACTGCCCAGGCAAGGGCGGCATTTCCATACTTTTCGTATTCCGTTCCATTCCAGCTGTTCTCATCGTGGTTGCTGGTAAAAAATAACTTATTGGCACCGGCAGGATATTGCGTATACGCATGCAGCACTTGCCTAACATCCTGCAAGCTACCCTCGCCCTTGTGAAATTTTTCGGTTGCATGCATCCAGCTCCAGGCATAACTGGTATTAAAAACCGCATGGTAATCGGACTGGTCGCATTCGGCCAGCCAATAAAGGGGTTTATCGGCATCACAAAATTCTCTGGCTTCTATCCAAAAATCTAGTGGTACCAAATGGGCCATATCACATCGAAATCCATCAATACCAGCTTCCTCTACCCAAAACTTCATGGCAGCTTTCATAGCCTGGCGCATTTCGGTTTTGCTGAAATCTAAATCAATCACATCTTTCCAGCCATTTTTTTCCGTAAAGTTTCCGGCAGCATCTTTTACATACCAATCTGCATGATGGGTAGTCCATTCATGATCCCATCCCGTATGATTCGCCACCCAATCAAT
>JAPLEI010000090.1 GCA_026391195.1 Bacteroidota bacterium
ATAAACGGCCCCGTTACCGACCATGGAGCTGCGTTAGAAAGTAAAGGAATTCCGTGGGGTGGACGACAGTTGTGGGCACCGGATGCTGCTTTTTCTAAGGGTACTTATTATTTATACTTTCCCTTGAAAGACAAAAATGATATTTTCAGAATAGGCGTTGCTACTTCAACTAATCCGGCAGGCCCCTTTATAGCAGAAAAAAATCCGATTGCCTATAGCTATAGCATCGACCCAGCTATTTTTCAGGATGATGATGGAAGTTTTTATATGTACTTCGGAGGTATCTGGGGCGGACAATTACAAAAATGGGAAAACAATGTGTATGATCCTTCCGGCCTGCTCAGAAAAAAAGATCAACTGGCAATTTTACCCCGAGTTGCCAAACTGTCTTCTGATATGAAACAGTTTGCAGAAACCGTTCGGGAAGTGAAAATTCTAGATGCCGCCGGAAATCTGTTGGAGGAAGGGAATAACCAAAAAAGGTTTTTCGAAGCTGCCTGGATGCATAAATACAATGGCAAATATTATTTCTCCTACTCCACCGGCGATAGTCACTTGATATGTTATGCAGTAGGTGATACTCCCTATGGTCCATTTACTTATAAAGGAAAAGTATTAGAACCCGTAGAAGGTTGGACCAACCACCATTCTATTGTAAATATTCGCGAAAAATGGTATCTTTTCTATCACGATACACAACTATCTGGAAAAACGCATTTAAGAAATATAAAAGTTACCGAACTCATACATCTACCTAATGGAAATATTCAAACAGTTGAACCCTATCAATAAAGGAAATATGAAAGTGTATTTTTGTTGGTTAGCTATTTGTATAGGATTTACCGCCCACAGCCAAAATACCCTTTCCATTGACGTTGCCAAAGGAAAAGAGATCATTAATAAAAACATCTACGGACATTTCGCAGAACATCTCGGAAATGGAATTTATGGTGGATTGTATGTAGGAGAAAAAAACACAACGATTCCTAATAAAAATGGAATACGGACAGATGTGCTGGATGCCCTGAAAAAATTAAAAGTACCCGTAGTGCGCTGGCCCGGGGGTTGCTTTGCCGATACTTACCATTGGAAAGACGGGATCGGAGCTAAAAATAAACGTCCCTCGATGCTGAATATCTGGTGGGGAAATGTAAAAGAAGATAATAGTTTTGGCACCCATGAATTTTTACAACTCTGCGAAATGCTGCAGGCAGAACCCTATCTGAGTGGCAATGTGGGCAGCGGTACGGTTCAAGAAATGGCAGATTGGCTGGCCTATACCAATTATCCCAAAGGGAGTAGTCCCGTAACCGATTTACGTGCAACCAATGGCAGAACCGAACCCTGGAAAGTAACTTATTGGGGGATTGGAAATGAAGCCTGGGGTTGTGGTGGAAACATGAAGCCCGAATATTATGCCAATCTATACCGACAGTATGCTACTTTTTTAACCGACGGCAAAAACCGCCTGATGCGTATTGCATCCGGAGCCAGTGACGGGGATTATAATTGGACAGAAGTATTGATGCGGGATATTCCTCATCATCTATTAGACGCCGTGGCCTTGCATCACTACTCGATTATCAACTGGAATAAAAAAGGGTCTGCCACCACATTCAGCGAAGAGCAATATTTTAAAATTATGCAAAGCGCCCTTCAGATGAATGAGTTGGTGGAAAAACACAGTGCTATAATGGACAAGTACGACCCGCAAAAAAAAGTGGCTTTATTTGTGGATGAATGGGGTGGTTGGTATGATGTAGAACCCGGAACCAATCCGGGATTTCTCTTCCAACAAAATACTATGCGAGATGCCATGATAGCTGGAGTTACGTTGAACATTTTTAACAACCACTGCGATCGGGTAAAAATGGCCAATCTCGCCCAAATGGTAAATGTTCTCCAGTCTGTTGTGTTAACCCATCAACAGAAAATCATTCGAACCCCTACCTATCATGTAATGGAGATGTTTAATGTGCACCAAGATGCAACCTTGCTACCCCTACATATTACCAGCAACAACTATCAATTTGGAAACCAAACTTTACCAGCGCTGTCAGCTTCTGCTTCTAAAGATAAAGAAGGGACTATTCATATATCGATTGTAAATATTGATGCAAAGCAACCACAAAATCTTACCCTGTCATTATCCAATACGCATTTGCAAAACATTAAGGGAAGAATTTTAACGGCTGAAAAAATACAACAGTATAACAGCTTTGAACAACCCGATTTAATTCAACCTACCCCTTTTACCCAATTCAAAACTTCTGGTAATGAAATAACAATTTCGATGCCTCCTTTTTCGGTAATCGTTTTAGCAATTCCTCCCCAATAAATTTAATGATTTATTACTAAGCTCCTCTATGCAAAAAAAATTAAGAAGTACCGACTGGTTTGGCAAATCTGATAAAATGGGTTTTGTGCATCGATCCTGGCTGCGCAACCAAGGGTATCCGGATGATTATTTTACGGGCAGACCTGTTATTGGTATCTGCAACACCTGGAGTGAATTAACGCCTTGCAATGGACACCTGCGCGACTTTGCAGAAATTGTTAAGCGGGGCGTGATTGAAGCGGGCGGTTTCCCACTGGAATTTCCGGTTACTTCACTAGGTGAAACAATTATGCGACCTACCACTATGCTCTTCAGAAACCTTGCGAGTATGGATACAGAAGAAAGCATTCGGGCCAATCCGATAGATGGTGTGGTACTGCTAACGGGTTGCGATAAAACTACGCCTGCAACACTGATGGGAGCCTGCAGTGTAAATCTTCCTACGCTCGTTGTTCCTGGAGGACCCATGCTGAATGGAAGATTCAAGGGCGAATGCATAGGCTCCGGTTCTTTTAACTGGATGGTGAAAGAAAAGCAGTTGGTTGAAAATTATACTGCAGAAGATATTCATGAGGCTGAAGTAGGCTCGGCCAGAAGTCAGGGCCACTGCATGAGCATGGGTACCGCTTCTACCATGGCCTGTATGGTGGAAGCATTGGGATTAACCCTGCCAGGCGCAGCAGCTATACCGGCCGTAGATGCCCGAAAAAAAGTGATGGCGCAGCTATCCGGAAGAAGAATTGTAGAAATGGTGAAAGAAGACCTCACCCTTGAGAAAATTCTCACCAGGGAGGCTTTCGAAAATGCCATCATGGTGAATGCAGGGGTAGGTGGCTCTACCAATCTGATCATTCACCTACTAGCCATTGCTGGGCGTATCGGCGTTCCGCTTACCTTAGATGATTTTGATAAAATTGGCAGTGCTATTCCTTTATTAGCCAATCTGAAACCCTCCGGAAAATACCTGATGGAAGATTTTTATTACGCCGGAGGACTTCCCGTAGTTATTCATGAATTGAAAAAATATTTATACAATGATGTTATCACGGTGAATGGAAAAACGATTGGTGAAAACAATGCCAATCCCATTTGTTATAACAGAGAAGTGATTGCCTCCGTTGAAGACCCATTGCAGCAAAATGCGGGCATTGCGGTACTCAGAGGAAATTTGTGTGAGGAGGGTGCGATCATTAAACCCTCTGCAGCCAGTGCGCATCTAATGCAGCATAGGGGAAAAGCAGTGGTATTTGTAAACATAGAAGATTACCATGCCCGTATTGATGATCCCCTTTTAGAAATTGATGAAAATTCAGTAATCGTTTTGCAATCAGCCGGACCCGTAGGATATCCCGGTATGCCCGAAGTGGGAAATGTAGATTTACCGGAAAAATTAATTAGAAAAGGGGTAAAAGACCTGGTTCGTATTTCGGATGGTAGAATGAGTGGAACGGCTTATGGAACGGTAGTGCTGCATGTATCACCCGAGTCGGCTGTAGGAGGCACGCTGGCATTGGTGAAATCGGGTGATTGGATTGAACTGGATGTGGCCAACCGAAAACTGCACCTCGATATTTCAGAAGCAGAATTAGCGGAGAGAAGGAAGGCCTGGACGCCACCCACTCCCATGGCAGACAGAGGATATGTGAAGTTTTACATCGATCATGTGCAACAGGCGCATTTGGGTGCAGATATCGACATCCTGCGCGGTGGTTCAGGAGATACGGTTACGAGAGATTTGCATTAAAGGAAAGAAACCATCATCTAAAACTGATGCTATGTTGGTATACAAAACCACCAGCGGTTGGAAAATACAGGCAGCCGAAAAATATTTCTTGCTGCCGGAGGAACACTGGAATGGATGGATGAATAATTCCATTGATATACCAGCGGTCAATTCTATTATGAATACCTTGCAACTTACAAATGCGCCTACCCCGGAAGAATTACTGGCTCCCATCCAACAACAGGAATTGTGGGCCTGCGGAGTTACTTACCTGAGAAGCAAAGAGGGAAGAAGAGAAGAGTCTGCCCCATCGGGTGCAGCAGATTTTTATTCAAAAGTGTATGAAGCGGAAAGACCGGAAGTTTTTTTTAAAGCCAACCCAACCCGCATAGCTGGTCCTGGTGCAAAAGTACGTATTCGAAAAGATTCTAATTGGAATGTACCCGAGCCGGAATGTACCTTGATTGTGAATGCTGCCGGCAAAATTATTGGCTATACCATTGGAAATGATATGAGCAGCAGAAGTATTGAAGGTGAAAATCCTTTGTACCTTCCACAAGCTAAAACTTACGACGGCTGTGCCGCATTAGGGCCCTGCATCTGGATAAGTGAGGAAAAAATAGCGCCAGAAACAATTATTTCCATGAAAATTTTTCGCACGCAAACCCTCGTATTTTCAGGTGAAGTAAAATGGCAGCAAATGAAACGAACACCCGAATCATTGGTGTCTTATGTTTATCGGGAATGTAGTTTTCCGAATGGCTGTTACATTATGACTGGAACAGGTATTGTACCCCCGAAAGATTTCAGTTTATTGAGTGGTGATAGCATTCATATAACGATACCTCCTATGGGAACCCTAATTAATAACGTAGCTTAAATTATAGCCCTTGCATTTGCTGATAATTATAGTAGCCATTGTTTTACAAATCGGTTTAACCGTAAAGAAGGTGCATCCTTTTTTCTCCTTACTATTAGTTGCCATCTTTACCGGTGCCTGTTTGGGTATGGCTCCGGAAGCGATACTAAAGTCCATTGAAAAGGGAGTGGGATCTACTTTGGGTGGCTTAACACTGATATTATGTTTGGGGGCTGCATTAGGAAAAATATTAGAATTGAGCGGTGCAGCTGAACAAATTGCTGCCACACTAATCCGAACCTTTGGAATCCGCTATATACAGTGGGCGATGCTAATAACGGGTTTATTGGTGGGTTTGCCGATGTATTATAATGCTGGATTTATTGTTCTGGTTCCACTAGTATGTGCCGTTGGGAAAAAAACAGGACTTCCCCTACTCTATATCCTGATACCCATGGCAGCTTCGCTATCTACTACCCACTGCTTTCTGCCACCACATCCCGGACCGGTTGTTTTAGTAAAGGCATTTGGGGCTGATATGGGAAAAACCCTGCTGATGGGGATGCTGATTACCATTCCTGCCATTATTGTGGCAGGACCGTGGCTAGGCAAAAGATTGCAACATATTGAGATACCCATACCGGAATTATTTGCGGGTACTTCGGTTCCGGAAGCAGATAGACCTGCACCCATTCCCAGCTTTCTGATAGCACTGCTGCCCATTGTTTTAATAACCTTTTCAGTTATTATTCAATCGTTGGGGCTTTCAGATTATACATGGATTAGTTGGATTCGATTTATGGGTGATTCAACCATTGCTTTGCTGATTTCAGTTATGCTTGCTATGTATTTTTTAGGCTTCCGACAAAAGAAAAGTATAGCAACCTTAATGAGTTGGATGAATGCGGGCATCACAGGTATTGCGATGATTTTACTAATCATAACTGCTGGAGGGGTATTTAAACAGGTATTAATTGATAGTGGCACCGGCAATTATGTAGTTGCCATCAGTCAACAACTGCAGATGCCCCCTATTCTATTTGCCTGGGTAACCACTGCCATATTAAGGATTACCCTTGGATCGGCTACGGTTGCAGGTTTAACAGCGGCCGGACTGGTAGCGCCGCTTATTACGGGTGGACAAATAGCCCCAGAAATTATGGTGCTAGCTGTAGGTGCAGGAAGTGTTTTTGGTTCTCATATTAACGATTCGGGATTTTGGATGTTTAAAGAGTTTTTTCAACTTACCCTACGCCAAACCTTTTTATCGTGGACTTTAATGGAAACAATCATTTCAATAATGGGGCTGGTGGGGGTTTTACTTTTACAATGGATATTTTTTTAATGATCAGATATTCAAAAAACAAAGGTGAAATCATAGTTAAATAAAAATAAAAAATTGCTTGGATATTGGAAAATTTGTAAATTTAATTTCACCTAAAAAAATTGTCATGAAAAAAATTTTCCTAATTCTGTTCGCTTGCTGCCTTTTTACAGTTGGAAGTATGGCACAAACCAAAAAAGCTGAACCTGCAAAAACTGCGAAAACTGCGAAAGCAACTGCCGGACCTGCCAAAAGTGATGGTACCCCCGATATGCGCTTTAAAGCTAATAAAGAAGCTCCTAAGCCAGCTGCGGGTCCAACCAAAAAAGACGGTACTCCCGATATGCGCTATAAAGACAATAAGGAAGCTGCCCCTAAAAAAGGAAAGGGATAATCAGCTCAGTAAATCATTAATTGAAAAGCCACTAATTTCAGTGGCTTTTTTTTTCGGTCTCTTGTGAAATAGATTGGGCTGCAATCCATCCCCCCGACCAGGATTGTTGAAAATTAAACCCTCCAGTAATGCCATCAATATCCAACACTTCCCCACAAAAATAGAGGCCGGGCACTCGCTTACTTTGCATAGTATTCGCATCAACCTCATTCAACTTGATTCCACCACAGGTAACAAACTCTTCTTTAAAAGTAGTTTTTCCCTTAAAATGATATTCAGCATGGGTAAGCAGCTTGATACATTTGTTTTGGGAAGCAGTGGATAAATCACCCCATCGTTTATCGGCATCAATACCAGCTTTCGTAAGAAAATACATCCACAAACGAGCCGGAAATGCTATGGGTGGATGGGCCCCGATTTTTTGAACAGCTTTCTCTTGTCGCCATTGTTGCCAGGCTTCGCGTAAAGAAGTTTCATGATAATCCGGCATCCAATTGATGATGAGCGTTCCGCTATATTGCTGTTCGGCCAAATGTCGGGCGGCAAAAGCTGATAATTTAAGGATTGCCGGACCACTAAGTCCCCAGTGAGTAATTAATAAGGGTCCCTTTTCTTGCAGCTTGGTATTTGCTATTGCGATGCTAACGGGATTTACAGTGATTCCCATCAAGGCACTCAACTCTGGATCGGGTATATTGAAAGTAAACAAAGAAGGTACCGGAGGTTCTATAGAATGTCCCAATTTTTCGAGCCAGCTAAACTGATTGGCTTTAGGATAACCACCGGTAGCAACGCAAATAAAATCAGCTGGATATTTTTCTCCGCTTACGGTAGTAAGCATAAAACCATTTTCTAACTTGATTACTTCGGTAACATCCTGCCTTATTTTTACAATTAACTGATGTGCATCTGCTTCTTTCAGCAAACAGTTTACAATGGTGGTTGATTGATGCGTTTCTGGAAACATTCTTCCATCCGATTCCGTAATTAACCGAACGCCTCTTTGTTCAAACCAATTAATCGTATCAGTAGGACCAAACTGATGAAACATTTTTTTTACAAAATGTTGGCCTCTGGGATATTTTCTGCTTAATTCGTCGATATCAAAACACGCATGGGTAACATTGCATCTTCCTCCCCCGCTGATGCGCACTTTTGATAGTAGTTGCGCTGATTTTTCAAGTAGAATAACCTGCAAATGCGGATTATTAATTGCAGCATTGATCGCACAAAAGAATCCTCCTGCACCACCCCCAATTACAAGTAAGGTTGTTGATTTTTTCATGGCTTCATTCGCATGAGTCCTGCCATTTTACTAATCCCCGACCATAAATTTCCTATCCGCATATTCTCATTTTCAGCATGCTGATTATTATCAAAATTAGCAACCGGAACGGTAATGGGTAATGCATTGGCATATTGAACAAAAATAAACAGGGGCAAACTCCCTCCCATAGATGGTGAAATTACAAGTGGCAGTTCTGAGCTGCTGTTGAGTGCATTTATAACTTTTTGCGCAAAGGGATGTTGCAAGGGTGTTCGCTGCGCATTATAACCGGATTTCCGCTTTACCTGAATTATTTTATCATACCGGGCACGTTCCTCTTCAGTAGGGGCCGAACCAGTAATAAAATAACCCTGCTCGCGAATATGATTTTCTACTAATTGCTGCTGCTGTTGATAGTCAACACCTGCAAACAATCGTAAGTCTAAGGTAGCAGTAGCTACTGAAGGAATAATATTACTAGCCAACTTTCCAGTTGCAGCACTTTGTATCCCATTAATATTCAATGATGGCAATAACAGCGAAGCAGCCAGTGAACGATTGGGCGATTCCGGTCGCTTGAATCCATATATTTTTTTTAGTTCGCTGTCAATCATCGGTACAGTTTGTACCACTTTTTTTTCTGCTTCTGTTAAAGGCGTAACCTGATCGTAAAAGCCTTTTATCAATACATTTCCATCATCATCTTTCATAGAAGCCAATAATCGGCTCAGCATAAAGGCGGGATTTGGTGCCCAGTTTCCGTAGTGACCACTATGCAGCGGACGATTACTTCCATAAACGGTTAACTCCATACCTGCATCACCCCGAACGCCTAAATAAACAACGGGCCTTCCGGAAGGATGTTCAGGTCCATCACAAATTATCCAGCCATCACTTTTAAGCAATGCAGCATGTCGGGTGAGGATTTCTGCCAAATGGGTTGAACCTGCTTCCTCTTCTCCCTCAAAGAAAAAACGAAGATTAACGGTGGGTGCAATCCCCAGTTGCCGGAGTGATTCATAGGCAAGGATTATTGAAAATATGCCGGCCTTATCATCTGCACTACCTCTACCAGTAATTCTCCAGTTAGGGTTAATCGCGGCATAAGATTCGTAATTCGCTATCACGGAAAATCTCCGGTTGGGTGCACTATCAATCAGTAAAGGTTTAAAGGGATGCCATCCAGGTAACCACTGGGCACTGTCAACAGGCTGTCCATCATAATGCGCATAGAAAACAATGGTTTGCGTTGCACCAGGAACATTCACCTCGCCATAGATTGCTGGAGGCACTTCGGGTTTACCAGCCTCTAACAATTGTACTTGCTGAATCCCGCTTTTCTTCATCATCTCCATAATAAACGTGGCATTCTGCTGTATCGAAATTTTGTCGGAAGCCAGATTGGGAATCCGGATAAAATTCAGGTATTCTTTCAGCCAACTTTTCTCATTTTCCTGTATATATTTTCGGATACGAGTTGCGTCGGTTGGCTGTGCAAAAAGAGACCCAATCGCTATGCATACCAGTGCTATTGAAAAGATTATCTTTTTCATACTGAAAAATTTATCGGAGAAAGTTTATTAATAATAAGCGGAATTCAAATGGGGATTTGCTTTTTCGGCTGCCTCAATAATGCTGTAATCAGAAAGTATCAATGCTTTGTTTCGCTTAACACAAATATCATGTTCAAAATGTACGGCTACTTTCCCGTCGCGTGTACGAACCGTCCAGCCATCTTCATCTGTATAAATTTCTCTAGAGCCCAGCGTAATCATTGGTTCAATTGCCAATATGAGGTTTTCGCGTAGTTTCGGCCCTGCCCCTCGCTTTCCATAATTGGGTACCTGAGGGTCTTCATGTAATTCTTTTCCTAAGCCATGACCTACCAGTTCACGAACGACCCCATATCGATGTTTCCGCTCTACATAATCCTGAATAGCAAAGGAAATATCCCCTACCCGATTGTTTACAAAGGCTTTCTCTATTCCGAGGTAAAGTGATTCCTTGGTAACTTTTACCAGCTGAAGTATTTCAGCGGAAGTGTCTCCAATGATAAAGGTATAAGCATGATCGCCATGCCATCCTTGCAGAATTACGCCAATATCGATAGATACTACATCGCCTTGTTGAAGAGGTATATCATTAGGAAATCCATGCACTACTACATCATTTACCGATGCGCAAATATTATGCGGATATCCTCTGTATTGGTAAAAAGAAGGGACTGCCTTATTGTCGCGGATGAATTGATTACAAAGCGCATCTATTTGCAAGGTAGAAACACCGGGCTTCAGCATCTTGGCAACTTCCACCAAAGTTTGGCTTACCAATAAGGCCGCCTGCTGCATCAGTTTCACCTCGCTCTCTGTTTTACAAAACATCATGGAACATTCAGTTGTAGTAAAAAAATAACCTGCCGGGCCATACCAGACAGGTTACTATTGTACCGTTACATAATATTAAATAGTAGTGGTGGTAGTAGTTCCTACTGTTTGCCTACCCTGTATCCGTCCACTCTTCATCAGTCCATCATATTGACGCATCAGCAGATAAGTTTCTATTTGCTGAAGGGTATCGAGTATTACTCCAACCATAATCAACAAAGAAGTACCTCCGAAAAAGGAACTAAAACCCTGTGTTACATTCAACCGCTGGGCAAAGCCCGGCATAATACCCACAAAGGCCAAGAAGATGGCACCGGGTAGGGTAATCTTATCCATGATACCACCAATATAATCAGCAGTGGGTTGTCCGGGTTTAACACCTGGTACAAATCCATTGTTCTTCTTCAAGTCTTCGGCAATTTGCTTCGGATTGAAAATAAGGGCTGTATACAGGAAGGTGAATCCAATCACCATCACGGCATAAATCAGCATATACCAGAAGTTACTATGATCGTTAAATATTCGAACGATTCCTTGTGTAGAGTCGAGATTGGTAAATGATACCAGCGTTGGCAGGAACATGATTGCCTGAGCAAAAATGATAGGCATTACCCCAGCACTATTCACTTTAACGGGTAAAAATTGACGGGCTCCTCCAAATTGTTGGTTACCTACAATTTGTTTGGCATAATTAACTGGAATTTTTCTAACTCCCTGTACCAAAACAATTAATCCCATAATAATAATTACCAGGATAGCAATTTCAACCAGGAATATCAATAATCCTCCGCCACCTCGTTGTTCTTTGGAGCTAAATTCCTGAACGATGGAGATAGGTAAACGGGAAAGGATACCCACCATAATAATGATAGAAGTTCCGTTTCCTAATCCTTTATCCTGAATACGCTCTCCCAGCCACATTACAAATAAAGTACCAGCAGTTAAGGTGATAATAGTTGAAAAAGTAAAGGCAGAACCTTCAAATCCGGGTAAAATAGCTTCGCGGTACCCGGGTCCATTCAAATAAGCAACATAAGCACCTGCCTGAAAAATGGTAACAATAACAGTAAGGTAGCGGGTCCACTCATTAATCTTTTTTCTTCCGCTGTCTCCGTCTTTCTGAATCTTTTGCAACGTAGGAACCAGGATAGTCATCAGCTGCATAAAAATAGAGGCAGAGATATAAGGCATGATACCTAGGGCTAAAATAGATGCTTGAGAAAAACCACCACCGGCAAACATGTCAAAAATTCCCAACAAACCATTGTTGCTGGCAGATTTCTGCGCTTGCTCAATTTTATTGGGATCCATTCCTGGAAGAACAATGTGGTTTCCAAGTCGGTAGGTGAACACCAAAGCGAGCGTGAGAATAATCTTATCCCGCAGCTCGTCAATAGTCCAGATATTCTTTAAAGTCTGTATTAATTTTTTCACTGAATTGCGATTGAATACGTAAACGGATGATTGAAAAATACACAGTTACTACTGTGCAAGGCAATTTACGATAAATTACGCGATTATTTCTAAGGTTCCACCGGAAGCTGCCACAGCTGCCTTGGCTTTTTCACTAGCGGCATTTACTTTAAAGGTCATAGGGGCCTTTAATTCTCCGGTAGCCAACAATTTAACGCGGTCATTTTTGCTTATTAAACCATTGACATATAATAATTCGGCACTGAATTCAGTAAAACCATATTTTTCAACCAATTGAGCCACCTGACCCAGGTTGAATACTGTGTATTCGATACGGTTATTATTGGTAAAACCTCTTTTGGGAATCCGGCGTTGAATTGGCATCTGACCTCCTTCGTGGGCCATTTTACTCTTATAACCGGCACGGCTTTGTCCACCTTTGTTACCTTTAGTAGATGTGCCTCCTTTACCGGATGCCTCTCCGCGACCAATTCTGATTGCTTTGTGCGTTGAACCTTTTGCAGGTTTGAGTGTGTGCAGTTTCATGTATTGATGTTTGAACTTACGGGGAATCACCCCTCGCGTTAATAAATAAATGTATAGAAAAGCGGGAATAGGCGAATTAAGCCATATCCTCTACTTTCACCAGATGGCTTACTTTTTGAATCATGCCAAGTATTTGTGGCGTAGCTTCTACTTCTTTGGAAGCGTTCAGCTTTTTCAAACCTAAGGCAACCAGTGTTTTTTTCTGGCGCTCCGAACGATCGATTCCACTTTTTACCTGTGTGATTTTAACTTTTTTCATAACTGTTATTTAAGGGGTACACCCTGATTATCCGTTAAATACTTTACTCAGCTTAAGCGTACGTGTTTTAGCAACTTGAATAGGCTCACGCAACATAGCTAATGCTTTGATGGTGGCTTTTACCACATTGTGTGGATTGGCAGAACCTAAACTTTTGGCCAACACGTCGGTTACACCAGCACTCTCCAATACCGCACGCATACTACCTCCGGCAATTACACCAGCTCCATGTGCAGCAGGCTTTATCAACACTTTGGCTGCACCATCTTTAGCTAACTGCTCATGCGGAATGGTTCCATGCATAATAGGAACTTTCACCATATTCTTCTTGGCATCTTCTATACCTTTAGAAATAGCTTCCTGTACTTCCTTTGCTTTTCCGAGTCCGTGACCTACTACTCCATTTTCATTTCCTACTACTACCAGCGCCGAAAAACTGAATGTTCTACCACCTTTTGTGGTTTTAACTACGCGATTAATAGCAACCACCTTATCCTTCAGCTCCATTTCCCCGGCTGCTTTTACTTTACTTACGTTGAGTTTAGACATTTGTCTGAAATTAAATATTGAATGAGTCGTTTACGATTAAAATTGAAGTCCGCCTTCCCGGGCACCATCCGCTACGGATTTAACCCGACCATGGTATAAGTTGCCCCCCCTATCAAACACACATGTTTGCAAACCGAGTGCTATAGCTTTTTGAGCAATAGCATTTCCTACCATTTTAGATTTTTCAATTTTGGTAGTTTTTTGGGCTTGGATGTTTTTATCAAGCGAAGAGGCGGATGCCAGGGTTACGCTATTATCATCATCAATCAGTTGTGCATAGATTTCAGCGTTACTTCTAAAAACTGACAAACGAGGCTTTACAGCAGTACCAGCAATCTTTTTACGAATGCGGAATCTGATTTTTTGCCTTTGAATCAATTTACTCATGGTATTCTATTTGTGCTCACCGATTCTGCCGGGAAGCTGTTACGATTTATAATTATTATTTTTTATTTACCGGCAGCCTTACCTGCTTTTCTTCTCAATTGCTCACCGATATATTTAACTCCTTTTCCTTTGTATGGCTCAGGCTTTCTTAGGCCGCGCAATTTGGCTGCCACCTGACCAATCAACTGCTTATCAACTCCCTCTAGAAAAATTTTAGGATTTTGTCCTTTCTCTGTTAAGGTAGTAACTTTCAGTTCTTTTGGAATTTCGAAAATGATATTGTGGGAGTATCCAAGCGCAAGGTCAAGCACATTTCCAGTGTTGGCAGCTTTAAAACCTACCCCTACTAATTCAAGATCTTTTTTGAAACCTTCGGTAACGCCCTTTACCATATTACTTACTAAGGAACGATATAGTCCGTGCATGGCACGATGACGAATCTGATCCGTAGGTCTGGTTAACACTGCCTGACCATCTTTCACCTCTACTGAAATATCACGATTGATAGTTTCTTTCAGTTCACCCTTTGGACCCTTTACGGTTACCACATTGTCGGCACTCACTGTAATAGTTACGCCAGCAGGGATAGTAACGGGTTGTTTTCCTATACGAGACATAGTCGATTTATTTATTTTTTATAAAATTGCCTGATTCTTGTTCAGCCCCGACTAAAGGCTTAATGGAAGAAACAGCCTTAGTATTAATAGATGTAACAAAGAACTTCGCCACCAATATTCTGAGCTTTCGCTTGCTTATCTGTGATCACGCCCTTAGAGGTGCTCAGAATGGCAA
>JAPLEI010000145.1 GCA_026391195.1 Bacteroidota bacterium
TGTATATCGGAAAAACAGGGGATGGATCGGCTCCGGATGATGGTATTTATGTGTTGATGAAGGAAGTGCTGGATAACTGCATCGACGAATATACCATGGGCTTTGGGAAACAGGTGGAGATTGGTATTACTGCTAAAACTGTATCTATCCGCGATTATGGCCGCGGCATTCCGCTGGGTAAAGTGGTGGATGTGGTTAGTAAAATCAATACCGGAGCTAAATACGACAGCAAGGCATTCCAAAAGAGTGTGGGCTTAAATGGGGTAGGTACCAAAGCGGTGAACGCCCTAAGTCAGCATTTTCGGGTTACTGCTTATCGCGACGGCAAGCAAAAAACCGCTGAATTTGAGAAAGGCATCTTGTTAAAAGATCATAAAGAAAGCAAATCCGATGAGGCCAATGGAACCTTGGTTGAGTTTCTGCCCGATGAACAAATTTTCAAGCATTTCGATTATAAAAATGAATACATCGAAAATCAGCTTTGGAATTATTGCTTCTTGAATGCAGGATTATATATCCATTTCAACGGCAAGAAATATGTGAGTAAGAATGGGCTGCTCGATTTATTGCAAAAGAAGACCTCTGCAGACGAATTACGTTACCCCATCATCCACCTGAAAGGGGAGGATATTGAACTGGCCCTTTCGCATAACAATGATTATGGGGAAGATATTTTTTCGTTTGTAAATGGACAATACACAACCCAAGGTGGAACCCACCAACAGGCATTTCGTGAGGCCTATGTGAAAGTGATACGTGACTTCTTTAAAAAAGATTATGAAGCCTCTGATATTCGCACCAGCATTGTAGCCGCCATTTCCGTGCGCGTTCAAGAGCCGGTTTTTGAAAGTCAAACCAAAACCAAACTAGGCTCCGTTTCTGTTTTTGAAGGCGGACCATCCATGAAAAATTTTGTGCTGGATTTTTTAGCCAAAGAGTTGGATAATTTTCTCCACCGCAATCCCACCGTGGCAGAGGCATTGAAGAAAAGAATTGAGCAGAATGAGCGTGAGAGAAAAGAACTTGCCGGTATTAAAAAGCTGGCCAATGAAAGAGCCAAAAAAGCCAATCTGCACAACAAAAAATTACGCGATTGTCGGGTACATTTTAATGAAGAGCCTCCCACCAAAAACAAAGAGGAATTTATCTTATTGCAAAACCAAACTACCCTATTTATCACAGAAGGAGATAGTGCCAGTGGTAGCATTACCAAATCACGCAATGTAGATTATCAGGCTGTATTCAGCTTACGCGGTAAGCCATTGAATTCTTTCGGACTATCCAAAAAAGTGGTGTACGAGAATGAAGAATTTAACCTGCTGCAACATGCGTTGAATATTGAAGATGGACTGGATGCACTTCGCTATAACCAAATTATCATTGCCACCGATGCAGATGTGGATGGATCGCATATTCGGTTGCTATTAATGACTTTCTTTCTGCAGTTTTTTCCGGATCTGGTAAAACACGAACACGTTTATATTCTGGAAACGCCGCTATTTCGGGTAAGAAATAAGCAGGAAACGATTTATTGTTACGATGAAACAGAGAAAAGAGAAGCGGTAAAAAAATTAGGCAACAAACCTGAAATTACCCGATTCAAAGGATTGGGAGAGATTAGTCCGGAAGAGTTTGGAAAATTTATTGGTCCCGAAATGCGCAAGCAACTGGTAACCATCAATAATGAAGTGGGCATCTTTGATATTCTGGATTTTTATATGGGAAAAAATACCCCCGAACGGCAAGAAAAAATTATTGATAACCTTCGCATAGAACTGGATATCGTAACCAATTAACGAAACATGAAACACCTAGTATTTGAAGAATTGAATGCGACTATTCTGCAGGAAGCATTTGCCTTGGATGAGAGTTTATCTGGCAATATATATGTTGTAAAGGATGATTATGCAACAGGTCCCTTAGCAGTTGAAAATACCGAAGCAACCCTTCAGCAAAGAAAAGATTGGTGGCAGGAAGTATTGAAAGGCTCTCCTTATGAAAACCAGATTGAATTGGTAAATGATCACGAAACCATGCAAGCCATAACGGATGCCCTGGAGGCAGAACCGGAAGAATCACTCTGGATTTGGATGGGACAGAATAGCCATGATGTAAGTGGCTATTACTGGATAATGCCCTTTCTAAAGCCTTTTGCCGGAAGAATTATGGTGTTGTTTATGAATAATCTTCCATTCATGAATGAAAAGGGTGGCATTTTTTATCCCACACATTTGCATGAGATTCAGCCCAAAGAATTTTTGAAGGCAAAGAAACTGGCTCGGCCCATAACGGGCAGTGAGTGGGAAGTAGATCCGGAAGAGTGGAATCGTTTGTTATCACAAGAATCAATGGTTCGTTTTTTAGAGGGTGGAAAAAAACTGGTGTCTAAGTCCATCGACCTGTATGATGCGGATATAAAAAAATCCGTAACGGCTGAATGGCAGAAACTTGCTAAAATAACAGCCGCTTTATTATCAAAAAACAAATCTGGATTAACGGATACCGTTATTGCCTGGCGCTTGAGATTGATGGCCGAGCAAAATCAGGTTGAATGGCAGGATGAGAAAAATAAGGGATGGAAGGAAACACAAATCCGATTAGCATTAGCAAACAGCGCAGAGAACCCAGCATAAATGAAAAAGCAAATCGACATCATACCAGTACCCATGAAAAGTGAAGATGCCCGGGGGCAGGTACACTTTTTTTCTACGGAGCGTTCGGGAGAATACATGGTATTTTATCGGAAAACTGGTGCAATAGGTGCAAGGCATTATCACAAAGGGTTATCTGTGAATAAAAATCCCGAGCAATTTTTGTTGTTGAGTGGACGAGCAACGCTTAACTGGCGCAATCTGCAAACGGAAGAAACGGGCACTTATCAGCTGGTTTCTCCGGTGGAAGTGCATATCTATCCCTGGATATGGCATGAAGTGGTGGCCGAAACGGATTTTGTGATGTTAGAATTGAATGCGTTAGAGGAAGGCCCTATTGATACATTTTATCTGGACAATAAAGAATGAGGATTCGCATATAGCAATTTATGGCAAAAGGAAAAGGAGATAGTAACGTATTTGAAAACGAAACCGGCGTACAAGGTCAGTATAAAAACTGGTTCTTAGATTATGCTTCGTATGTAATATTAGAAAGAGCAGTACCCGCTATGGAAGATGGGTTGAAGCCTGTGCAGCGCAGGATTCTGCATTCGATGAAAGACATGGATGATGGTCGCTTTAATAAAGTGGCTAATATCATTGGTCAGAGCATGCAATACCACCCACATGGCGATGCCAGTATTGGGGATGCTTTGGTAAATCTGGGACAAAAAGATTTGCTGATAGAAACCCAGGGAAACTGGGGAGATGTAAGAACTGGTGATCAGGCAGCAGCCCCCCGTTATATTGAAGCCCGTTTGTCGAAGTTTGCATTGGAAGTAGCTTTCAACGCGAAAACTACCCGCTGGCAATTAAGCTATGATGGAAGAAAGCAGGAACCCATCACACTGCCCATGAAATTCCCATTATTGTTGGCGCAGGGCGCGGATGGGATTGCAGTTGGATTATCTACCAAAATTTTACCCCACAATTTTTGTGAGCTGATTGATGCCTCCATCAAATGCCTTCGGGGAAAAAAGTTTGAACTCTTTCCCGATTTTCAAACAGCCGGAATGATTGATGTTACCGCCTATCAGGATGGAAAGCGCGGTGGTAAAGTAAGGGTAAGGGCAAAAGTAGAAGAGCTCGATAAAAAAACCCTGGTTATTCGGGATGTACCTTATGGAGTTACCACCAATCAGCTGATGGAAAGCATTACCAAGGCAAATGATCAGGGAAAAATAAAAATCAAAAAAGTAATCGACTTGAATGCCGCTGAAATTGAAATCCAGATTGAACTGGCTCCCGGTATTTCACCGGATATTACTATTGATGCCTTATATGCATTTACAGATTGCGAAGTAAGTATTTCGCCCAACGTTTGTGTTATTTATGATAATAAGCCGCAATTTATAACGGTATCCGAGTTACTCCGTTCTTCTGCGAATAATACGCGGGAATTGCTAAAGATGGAGCTGGAAATAAAATTAGCCGAGCTACAAGAAAAATGGCATTATACTTCGCTGGAAAAAATATTCTTCGAAGAAAAGATTTACAAAGAGCTGGAACAAAAGCACGAGAACTGGGAAAAAGTACTGGAAGCTATTGATAAAGCCTTTGTACCCTATAAGAAAAAACTGAAGCGGCCGATAGAAAGAGAAGATTTACTGAAACTAACCGAGAAGCCAGTAAGAAGAATTTACCGCCTCGATATCAATGAACTGAATGAGCAGATTCGGGCAATAGAAAATGATATCAAGCAGGTTCAATTCGATCTGGAAAATCTCACCGATTATGCGGTACAGTATTATGAAAACCTGTTAAAAAAATATGGCAAAGGCAGAGAAAGAAAAACCCTGCTGAAAGAGTTCGATACCATTCAGGTAAAGCAGGTAGCCATTGCAAATACGAAACTCTACATCAATCGCGCAGAAGGATTTATTGGAACGGGATTAAAGAAAGATGAACTTTTTTGCGAATGTTCGGATTATGACGACATTATTGCATTTACCAAGTCGGGGACTATGAAAGTGGTAAAGGTAGCCGACAAAGTATTTATCGGAAAGGATATCATTTATGCGGCCGTTTTTCAGAAAAGTGATGAGCGCAGCACGTATAATATGATTTATGTAGATGGCAAAACAGGCATCAGCTTTGCCAAAAGATTCAATGTTACCGGCATTACCCGCGATAAAGAATACGATTTAACCAAGGGTTCGGAGCGGTCAAGGGTACATTATTTTTCAGCCAATCCCAATGGCGAGGCAGAATCAGTTCGCATAGTACTGAGTCCTACTTCTACCGCTCGCATCAAGGAATTAGATTTCTTTTTCGAAGAAATGGAAATTAAGGGAAGAAGCAGTATTGGCAATCAGGTAACCAAATACAGTGTGAAGTCGATTCGCATGAAAGAAGCCGGAAAAAGTACCCTTGCAGGAAGAAAATTGTGGTTCGATGATAAATTTGGCCGCTTAAATACCGAAGGAAAGGGCAAGTACCTGGGGAGTTTTGAAGATGAGAAAATAATCGTGTTCAGCAAGAATGGTAGCTATGAGATTACCGATACGGAAATGAATCAACGTTTTGATGCAGAAAATATCGTGTTGATAGAAAAGTATCAGCCCGAGCAGGTGATTGCAGCGGTATACCTCGATCAGGATAAGAAGCAATTCAACATCAAACGATTTGTAATAGAAACCAGCACCCTCAAAACGCCGTTCACCTTTATTAAGGAAGGAGCAGGTAATTATTTGGTTACTGTTACTACGCAAGCAGAACCCTTATTGATAGTATCTACCGGAAAGGGACAGCAAGTGCGCAAAGCCACTTTTAAAGTAGCGAAAATGGTAGAAGTTACTGGTTGGAAAGCCGTGGGCACCAAGCTTACCGAGTTCCATAAAAGTATTGAAATGAGCTGGAATCAGCCTGCTAATACCGATAACCAGCAACCAGAATTATTCGAATAGTTAATTAAGTTAACTATTTACGGGGTTGAGGTTTTCTTTTTCTTCCGAAAGCGAAGAATAGCCGTTTTATTCAAATCGCTGTTTAGGAAAATCTCATACCGAACTTTTCCATCCCACAAAACCAACAAGGCCGAATTGGGCGGAAAGTTGCCGAGATTATGGGCATACATGGCCAATTCATTATAGGCAAGGGAAGTATCTACTCGAATATTCACTTTAATTGCTGCAATATCCAACATCGACTTTTCAACTACCATACGATTATTCAGTAACAATGAAATAGAATCACCATCTACCTGTCCATTATCATATAATTCTAATCGGAGTTCGTCATTTTCTACTTCCAGCATCTTGGATACCTCCTGTTCCCGATCTCGGTTCATTAAAACGATTGCCAGTCGCTCGGTTGTTGGAGGAAGTAAAGGAGCGATTACCAAGGCGGGAGCAGCAACTACTTTGGGAGGCGGAGGGGCTGCAGGGATAAGAGCGGGAGGGGGAGGAGTAACGGGTACGTTTTTAAATACCTGTACACGCTTTTCTTTAGGTGCTTCAATTATCTCAGGCTCCTTAACCAGCGGAAGGGTATCATTAGATTTAACGAGTTTAAACTTAATATCCGGAGCCATATAGCGATATGCAGATCCACTTAATAACCATCCTTGTAAGGAGGATTCGGCTTTAGAAGCTACTAATTTAAAATAGCCCTCCATTTTTAAATACAGCCCTCTTGAGGCACTCTGCGATTGAAAATATACAACGGGAAACGGATTTAAGTGAACTGTTCTAACAGATTTATCATATTGTCCGCGTATGGGAACCGTTAATACGCTGTCCTTAAAATAATATATAAATTCACCCCAAACTCGGTTTCCCTGTTGCCGCAAAACCAGTTCGGATAGATAACTATTACTTTGCCGGGGATGTTGCACAATACCTACCCCATACCAGTGCCCATTCACCTGTTGCGAAAAAGCAGGAGAATGCGAGCAAATTACTATAAATAACAACCAACCGGTTCGAAGCATGCAACAGGTATTTTCCGGATATACAATGAATGGGTAAGTGAATCAATTAAATATTCTAAATTACTCTAAACCCATCATTTGCAATAGATAACTTAGTTAAAAAAGCTTGCTGTGAACAAGTTATTCATTCGAAAAAAGATAGTAACAGGCTACCGGGAAGCCCTTCAATAACATCCCGTAAGTATTGTACCTTTGCCAAATAAATTATATACATGCAAGAAGAGACCCTGCAGGCCGGGCAATACCATTTGTTACCCGTTCAGCGTAAAACCGATTTTGGATTTTACCTGGATGATGGCCAAGAGGGCATTTTATTACCCAAACGCTTTGCACCCCGCAATTTGAGGGTGGGAGACGAACTGAAAGTATTTGTTTACCACGATTCCGAAAACCGCCTGATTGCCACCACGCAAACTCCTAAAGCATTAGTGGGAGACATAGCACTGATGGAAGTAGTATCCATAACCCAGCAGGGGGCTTTTCTAGATTGGGGTTTGATGAAAGACCTGTTTGTTCCGCAATCGAAGCAGTTAGGTATTATGCGAAAAGGAGGAAAATACCTGGTAAAATTATATATCGACGAGCAAACGGGGCGTGTGGCGGCTACGGAAAAAATTGAGTCGCTGCTAAATACTATGCCCTGTCCACTTAAAGAGCTCGATATAGTGGATTTAATAGCATACAGGGAATCTGAATTAGGGTGGGTGATGATTATCAATTACCAGTTTACCGGCATCCTGCACAGCAGTGAAATATTTACGCAAATACAAAAAGGCGATCATTTTACCGGCTTCATTAAAAAAATCCGCCCCGATGAAAAAATCGATGTGGTATTGGGAAAGCCCGGCTTTGCGAAAGTGGAAGATGAAACCGAAAAGATAGTGCGCCTGCTTAAAGAAAATAATGGGTATCTGCCATTCAACGATAAATCTACGCCGGAGAGTATTTATGAATATTTTGGGATGAGTAAGAAAACTTTTAAAATGACGACTGGCCATTTATACAAACAACAGATCATCAGTTTTACCAAAACCGGCATACAATTAGTAAACCCCGAGGGCGAAACCCTGGCATAACCAACGCATATGAATAATAAATCTGTGTATATACTTTCTGCCGTTAGAACACCCATTGGAAGTTTTGGTGGACAATTCAAATCATTATCAGCCACCCAACTGGGAGCAGCAGCAGTAAAAGCAGCCTGTGAAAAAGCAGGTATTGATGTGTCATTGGTGGATGACTTGATTATGGGGTCGGTATTACAGGCGGGGTTGGGACAAGCTCCTGCCAGGCAATGTTCTAAATTTGCAGGATTACCGGATACTGTTCGGGCAACCACTGTAAATAAGGTTTGTGCCAGTGGGATGAAAGCAATTTCCATGGCGGCACAAAGTATTTTATTGGGAGATGCAGAGGTGGTGGTAGCAGGAGGGATGGAGAGTATGAGCAATGTACCCTTTTACCATGCACAAACCCGCTGGGGAAATAAATATGGGGCAACAACGCTGGCAGATGGCTTGCAATTGGATGGACTAACCGATGTATATCACCAATACCCCATGGGCAATGCGGCAGAATTGTGTGCCGCTAAGTATGGAATTGGAAGAATTGAGCAGGATGCCTATGCTATAGAAAGTTATAGAAGAAGTAAGCAAGCAACCGAATCCGGTTTATTTGCTACCGAAATCGTTCCCATAGAAATACCGCAAAAAAAGGGTGGATCTGTTTTTATAGACAAAGATGAGGAACCCTTTCAGGTAGATTTTACCAAGATACCCCAATTAAAACCGGCATTTGATAAGAATGGAACTATTACTGCTGCTAATGCTTCTTCCATGAATGATGGTGCAGCGGCGCTGGTATTGATGGATGGCGAAAAGGCGGATGCATTAGGTTTAAAACCGCTTGCCATTTTGCGCAGTTATGCCGATGCAGAACAGGCACCGGAATGGTTTACCACTTCTCCCGCAGTTGCCCTGCCACTTGCATTGAAGAATGCCAATCTGAGCATGGAGGATATCAGTTATTTTGAGATCAATGAAGCTTTCTCCGTTGTAGCATTAGCCAATCAGCAATTATTACATATAGATGCTGCCCAATTAAATGCCCGGGGTGGTGCTGTATCATTGGGGCATCCCCTTGGATGCAGTGGTGCGAGAATTCTGGTTACGTTGATTCATTTATTACAACAAGAAAATAAACGGTATGGTGCTGCCGCTATTTGCAATGGGGGAGGAGGAGCCAGTGCCATGATTATTGAAATTCCCAGCGTTGGATAGTATGATTCAAATTGCACCCTTCCTAACCTCGGAAGCAAATTTATTGGCCGACATCAGTCGTACCACATTTGCAGAAACTTTCGCACCGGTAAACACACCGGAGGATATGGCAAAATTTATGGAGCAACAGTTTACTGCCGAACAGCTAATGGCTGAAATGGGTAAACCGGACTACCTGCATTTACTCGCCAGCTATAATGGAGCCCCAGCAGGGTATCTTTTTTTAAAGAAGCATTCTCACCCACTTTTACAACAGTCAACTGCACTTGAAATCAGTCGAATTTATTGTTTACAGACATTTCAGGGTAAGGGAGTTGGTAAAGCAATGATGGAATATGCCTTACAGTATGCAAAGGAAAATGACTTACCCACTGTTTGGCTGGGGGTATGGAAAGAAAATGCAAAAGCCCTAGCATTTTATACCAGTTTTGGCTTTCGTATTTTTGGAGAGACAGATTTTATATTGGGTAATGATTTACAGAAAGATTGGCTGATGAGTAGGAATAAAGTGGGATAAATTTATAGCGATATAAATATATAGAAATCAATCTTAGCGCTACTATTTTCAATCTTTGGTTACTTCCTCTGGAGTAAGATTGGGATCTCTGCATGGGCAAATCATCTATAAAACTGGATTAAAATTTGAGACACTGCCAGCAAAGAGGCGTAGCCTCCACAGATACTCCAACAACGGATTTTAATCCGTTGTTAGAAAACAAGTAGAATGCAAAGAGAACCTTAGTTTCGGCCTATATAGTTGTTAATTGACCACATTAAATATACACCGTGCCTACAGCACTCTATACATTGGGTGCTAGAAAATGCTACGGATTAAAATCCGTAGATATATTAGAAATCGAGCCGCTGGCTCTATAAAATTTCTACACTCTCATACCCCTGGGCACACACTCCACACTCACACTCCATACTCCAGAGGCGCACACACACTCAGGCAGGTTTTATCAACCCCTTAATAATTTACATAACGGAGTTTAATAATTAGTCACTGCCTGCAAAGAGGCGTAGCCTCCACACATACTCCAACAACGGATTTTAATCCGTTGTTAGAAAACAAGTAGAGTGCAAGGAGAACCGTAGGTTCGGCCGATATAGTTATTAACAGAGCACATTAGATATACACCGTGCCTACGGCACTCTATACGTTTGGTGCTACAAAATACTACGGATTAAAATCCGTAGATATATTAGAAATCGAGCCGCTGGCTCTATAACACTTCTCCACTCTCATACCCCTGTGTATTCACTACACACGCACACTCCATACTGCAGAGGCGCACACACATTCACGCAGGTTTTATCAACCCCTTAATAATTTACATAACGGAGTTTAATAATCAGTCACTGCCAGCAAAGAGGCGTAGCCTCCACACATACTTCAACAACGGATTTTAATCCGTTGTTAGAAAACAAGTAGAGTGCTAGGAGAACCGTAGGTTCGGCCGATATAGTTATAAACAGAGCACACTAAACATGCACCGTTACTACTGTAATCTATACGTTGGGTGCTACAAAATACTTCGGATTAAAATCCGTAGATATATTAGAAATCGAGCCGCTGGCTCTATAACACTTCTCCACTCTCATACCCCTGGGCCACACTCCACACTCCATACTCCAGAGGCGCTCACACACTCACACAGGTTTTATCAACCCCTTAATAATTTACATAACGGAGTTTAATAATTAGTCACTGCCAGCAAAGAGGCGTAGCCTCCACACATACTTCAAAAACGGATTTTAATCCGTTGTTAGAAAACAAGGAGGGTGCAAGGAGAACCGTAGGTTCGGCCGATATAGTTATTAACAGAGCACATTAAACATACACAGTAACTACTGCACACTATACGTTGTTTGCTACATGGCTCCAATCGATGGTTTGGAAAGGTAAAGCTAGCATACCAATTAATTGATTGAATTAATTTTGATAGTCTTTATCAACGAATCAAATAAATCCTTACAGTCTTCCTCCGTTTGCCCATCCATGAAGTTTACCTGAAAAAAATAATTTTTTCTCGGAATAGCATAGGTTCTGCTTCGAACTTTCATTTCTTGTCCATCCTGGGTTCGTAATGTGAACTTTCCAATAAAATAAACACTTTTTATACCGGATATCTCAATTTCAGTGGGAGCAGTTAAATATTCAAAATCTTTAAAAATCGTAAAAAATCCTTTAGCACTTTGGGTGATATTCGACATAAATTTCCCAAAATCAACATCCGTTTTTTGTCTCACATTAATCTTAATCGTTGGAATTAATCCTGGATGAAATTGGGGATCATACTTATAAAAAGAAGATAGTAACAAAGATCCCTTATTAGATTGCAATATCTTTTGTAAGTTTTCATTGGAGTTGTACAATTTTGCCAGATTATTCATTAATACCGCATTAGTAGCTTCATTCCAATTTTTAGGTGATTGCATTTCAAATCCATACGCTTTGCTCCTGAAAATCGATTGGCCAATAGCATTACTATAAACTAATATTAAAGTGAACAAACAAAAAAGAAATTTCATAATACTGAATAGTAAATAATAGATATTTATAATTGACCAGGCAACTTTTTTCTTCGCAGATAATACACTATTGTAATTAACAACAATGCAGCACCAACTAGCATATCTACCCTCATTACCATTTGTAACAGCGAATTGATATCCCCCATAAAATAATAAAAGCCAATAAAGGAGAAAATACTGATCAGTCCTACTATTGATGCAGAAAAATAAAATTTCTTCTTATTGGCGGAGTAGATTAATCCAAATCCAATCATTCCAAATATAAATGCCGAGTAACGTAATTGTAGTTGCATATTTTGGCTAGAAATGCCAGCCCCATAAGAATTCAGCATCCTATTGTTCAGAAACCATAAACTAAAGGGTATTAAATTTACTATCCCGGAAATAAGCAATATGAATCTATATAGGTATTCCATTCTTTACTGTTTATAGATACAAATTACAATTAAACAATCTCAATTAGGAAGCAAAAACATATCATGCCTATTTTTTATAAACAGACTTCCCTTCTTTAATAGTTTCCAATACTTTAATATCCTTAATTTCCATAATAGGTACCTTAACCGGATTTTTATCCAATATTACCATATCGGCTAACTTACCTGCCTGTAAGGTACCCTTAGAATTTTCTTCAAAATATTCGTAAGCCCCATTTATGGTTAACGCCTTTAATCCCTGATAAGGAGTAATTCGCTCGGCTTCACCCACTACTACGCCATTGCGAGATAAGCGATTAACAGAAGTCCATAATAAAAATAGCTGATCCATGGGAGTAACAGCCCCGTCGGTATGATTGGTGCAGGTGATTCCCTTATCCATAGTAGACTTCATAGGACTAATAAAGTCGGCCCTTGCTTTACCTAAATTGGCCAAATGGATATCACCCCAATAAAAAGTATGATTGGTAAAGAAAGAAGGAACCATATTGTACTTTTTATACAGCGCTAACTGATCGGGACGCATAATTTGAGAATGGATAATGATGGTTCTTCGGTTATTACCTGTATCGTTTAATTGCTTTATTGCATTTTCATGCCCTCTCAGCATCATATCCACCGAGGCATCACCATTACAATGAGAATATACCTGCACATTATTTTTATAACAGGCCAACATCAACCCATTCACCTGATCTTGTGTTAAATTGGGAAATCCTTTGCAATCCTTGGTGCAACCCGGTACCGGAGTTAAATAGGGCTTGGTAAGAAAAGCTGTTTTACCCTGGGGCGAACCATCTACCGCCATTTTTAATCCGCAAAATTTAAGGTGATTTTTAAATACACCCCAAGTGATTTTTCCCGTTCCCAATACCTCATTGGCAATCAAAAAAGCAGGTGCTGCTTCAATATCTAAATACAATTGATTGTTCGAAGCTGCTCTTTCAAGCAAAGGCAACTTTTCACCCATTAGCAAATGCTCCGCTGCTGTTGTTACCCCACAACTCGCATAATATTTTTGTGCCGCTTGTAGCTTTTTAAATTCTTGTTCATCCGATAAAGATTTTTTTGTTAAGGGCGTAAATGGGGCCATTGCCATTTCCTGCACCAAACCTTCGAGTTCTTTACTGCCTTTTTTGCGAATAAAAGTGCCGCCTTCTGGGTCCTTGGTTGCAGCAGATAAGCCCATTAATTGAAAAGCCTTGGAATTAGCAACCAGCATATGGCTAGAAGTATGCATCAGAATCACGGGGTTAGTAGGAAACTCCTTATCAAGCTCAGCAGCCGTAGGATGCCTTTTTTCTTGTAAAAAATCCTGGTCATATCCCCAGCCAACCAATAAATCGGTATCATTAAAATTCTGTAGCTGCTTTAATTCTTTTAGCGCAGAAATAATATCTGCAATGGAGGCAACTTTTCCTACCGGTGCAGGACTAAGGTTTGCTTGCAAAGTAGCATCTGCTACTGTTAAAATATGACTATGTCCATCAATAAATCCTGGTAATAAGGTTTTTCCTTGCAGATCATTCATTTGGGTACTAGCCCCTTTTAATTTGTCTGCTTCGACTTTGGTTCCTGCCAAAATAATTTTACCGTCTTTTATCGCTACCGCTTCTACATACTGTGCCTCATTTCCTTCCATGGTTAGGATGTCGCCACCAAAATAAATAATATCGGCTGCGGAGTCAGTTTTAGCAGTGGGCTGATTACAACTGGCAAAGCCAACTAACAGAAGCGCGAAGAGAATATAATTGATTTTTTTCATAACTTTTTGATTAGATAATTGGAAAACAAGATAATTATATTTAAAAGGAATAATTGAAAGCTAATTTTAGTGTAAGTTCAAGTAATAAGTACATTTTTTACTTTCAGAACTTGATCAGGTTTTTGATAAGTCAATTTTCTGGAATTTAATGATTGCAGGTTATCTTGTGTACTCGGTCTTAATTGCTTTAACCATAAATCCAAAGCAAAGCAAATCTTGTGACCCCTTGTCTCGATTATTGGCAAAATTAAGTAAGATTAAAAGTGGTAAAGATGCAATTTGTAATAATCTGCCTATTATTTTGCCAGAATAGGTTTTACTAACCAAATAGCTTCGTCTAAGTTCTTGAGCAATAAAAGCAAACCAAGAGCCATTATGATCGATGATTATATGTTGATAACCTAAAGCATCTAAATGATGTTTGTACCAGTACCGACTATAGCCACAAAAATGATAGGGTGCAAAATGTGTTAAGCTACAAAATGGAGCAGTTATTAACATAGTACCTCCAGGCTTCAAAAGTCTATTGAATTCTCTTAGCGCTGATATTGCATCGGGTATATGTTCAAAAACTTCTGTACATAAAATTGCATCAACAGAATTACTGGGTAGTGGGATGGAAGTGATATCTGAAATTATATCTAGCTTTGAATTATCCCATTTCCCCATTTGAAAGCCTTTCCCATCTCCTTCACCGTCGTAATTTCCAAAATCCTGTGATACATATTCAAGGTGATTGCAATACTGTTTAAACCTAAGTTCTCCGGCGCCCGCGTCTAAAAGCCTAATTCCATTTGGTAGTGATTGAAGTTGTGAGATTACCCAGTTTGATCTAATCTCATCATTGTTAGTGCCAATTTTGGTTGTAATCTTTTTGAGGATAGACATCACTTAACTAGAAATTTGTGATTTGAAAAATAAAATAGTAATTATTTTCATTTAAGGGGCGATCTAAAATATCACCTAACTACAAAGCATTTCAGTTGCCGCTTATATTATGAATAAAGTTAGCATAAAAACTGCAAATAAAAATAAGTTGTACGAAGCCAATGTATGAAAACTGTAAAAGGGACCGCTGCTCATTGGGGTAGCTACCTGAAAGCTAAGTCGAACTTTTGACACATACCTTCTCACATAATATGTAAAGTCATCACTTTCGATGTGGGAATTGTATTTGCCGACTAACCAAATGATGAAACCCCTCCCAATCATTTTGCTTTCCCCATCCCCACCCAAGGCCCCAATTTATGCTGGCGCTTGCTAAAGGTATCCGCAAAAGGACCAAAAGGATGATCTACCGGCTTGGCTTTTATATCCGGCCAGTCGCTGGAAATATCAAAGCCCGGACGAGGCTGTGAATTAATAAATGCCGCTACATCCCAGGCTTCAGTATCCGTTAACATGGGTTGGTGATAGTTTACCGGATTGGGCATATTATTTTTTACATATCCTGCCAATCGAGATAAGCGATATAATCCTGCACCTGTTGTATAACTATGCGGTCCCCAAAGTGGGGGATAAGTATACTCTATACCATTTGCATCGGGTTGGCCTTCGCCCTGTTTGCCATGGCAACGAGCACACTGAGTTACATATATTATTTCTCCACTAAGCGGATCTGCAGCACGTTGCAGGTAAGGCAACTGCTGTATACCCGAGCCCTTTACTTTTTTTCCCTTGGGCACTTCGGCACCCAACCATTGTATATACGCCACCATCGCCCGCATTTCGCGGCTGGTCGAGTCAATCGCTTTGCCATGTAAACTGCGCTGTAAACAATCATTGATGCGCTTCTCAATAGATTCAATGGTTCCGGAGCGATCTCGAAAACGCGGATAAGTACTGGCCACCGAGCCATAGTTATTGCCCCAGGGTTTGGTACCGGCGTCTAAATGACAATTCTGACAATTCATTCCATTGGTAATGGTAGACACGGATCCCTTGGGGCCGAGGTATTGAGCAGTATGGGCAATCAGATTGCGACCATAGCGGATTTCCCTTCCTACACTATCTACAGGAATTTGGTATTCTCCCGAACCCGTCCAGCAATTGGCTGAACTGTCGGTTAGCGAAAGGGGCACGGGAGTGGGTGTGTTGCAGGATATATACATCGGCAAAGCCCCTATACCTCCATAAATCAAGCGAACAATCCACTTCATATTAATGCGGCAACCGATTCCGCAGCTTACCATATACCCAAGTACCCGCGAGTGCCGAAACTAAAATAACAATAAATACCGAATAGCCACTACCTATTACTGCAAATATGGGACCCGGACAAGCACCGGTTAATGCCCAGCCAATGCCGAAAATGAGTCCACCCAGTATTTGTCCTTTCTGAAATGCTACTTTTCGAATGGTAATGGATTGTTTAGTGATAGACCGTATCCCACTATTCCGCAATACTTGCACACCAATCGCACCGGTTATAATGGCCGAGCCAATTACCCCGTACATATGAAAGCTCTGAAAATGAAACATCTCCTGAATGCGTATCCACGAAATTACCTGCGCCTTGGTAAGCAGTACCCCAAAGTAAATGCCTGCTAATAAAAAAGTAAGTGCCAATGAAAAGGGTAGGGGTGTAGTTCCCGATGGATCGGCACAGGGGTCGGTGTTGAGTTCGATATCGGTATCCTGTAAAGTTGTATTGGTTTGCATCAATTAAAGTATAAAGGGTAAAATACAATAGGTGGCCAGTATACCGCCTACCATAAAACAGATAGTTGCTACTAGAGAAGGCCATTGGAGTTGACTGATACCGGTAATGGCATGTCCACTCGTGCAGCCTCCTGCATAGCGGGTACCAAAGCCTACTAAAAAACCGCCTACTACCATGCATATAAAACCGCGCAGGGTAAAAAACGACTGCCAACTAAAAAGATCTTCGGGTACTCCCGAGGGATAATGGGTAATTTGATGAGCAGCTAAAAAGGCTTGCAACCTCGCATCTATCTGAAAAGGGGTTGTGTTGGTTAATACATTAGTAGCAATAATTGCACCCATCAGGATGCCAAACACAAATAGCAAATTCCATCGCTCATTTTTCCAGTTGTAGGTAAAAAAGGGAATTTTTGCGGGTAGGGTAGCAGCACAAATATGCCTTAGTACAGAAGAAATTCCGAGCCGCTTATTGTCTATCCACATAAACAACGGCACTGTTAATCCTAACAAGGGACCCGCCACATACCAAGGCCAGGGAGCAAAAATCCAATCGAACATATTGTTTTTGCCACAAAAATAATATAATTCTACTAAATTGGTAGGGTAATATATTACCTAAAAAACAATTCTTTAATGATAATCATGCATCCCATCACTAAAATAAACCAGCCAAAATATTTTTTTAATAAATCGGCAGGAACCGACTCGCCCAATCTTCTGCCAACAAATGTGCCGGAAACTGCCAATACCGTAAGTGGAATTAACAACTGCAAATGGTATAACTGACCATGAATTAAATCGCCCAAAAATCCAGAAATGGTATTCATGGCAATTATCAACAGAGAAGTGCCAATGGCATCTTTCATGGATAGCCGAAAAGAAAAAACCAGCACGGGTATCACAATAAAACCACCGCCCGCACCTAATAATCCGGTTAATAACCCAACTTCAATACCCCGCCACATAGCTTTAATGGTAGGTATCACACTTACCGAACCTTCTGATTCAATTAGTGGCTCACTGCGCAACATATGAACAGCCGCAACAATCATTACAATTGCAAATACTACCATATTCAATAAAGAGCGGGTGATGGTAAAGGAAGCGGATTGATAAATCATTTCCGGAATTACTGGCAACAAAAATTTACGTACCAACAATACCGTGAGTATAGAAGTGATGCCAAACAGAAAGGCTGCCCGAAAATTAATATGTCCGCGCCGAAAATATTTATAGGCTCCGGCAAAACAACTGAATCCAACTATACAAAGTGAATACCCGGTAGCTTCTGATGGGGGAATATGAAATAGATACACCAGCACCGGGATAGTTAAAATAGACCCTCCGCCGCCAATCATACCCAGTGAAATGCCTATCACCAGGGCTGCGAGATAACCTGCGATTTCCATGTACTTGTAATTACTGTAAAGGTGCATTTAATTCCATAACAATGCCACATTTTCAGCGATTATTATGAGCGTATACAAACCCTTAGCTGTTTCGTATCCCCACCCGTTGACCAATCCACTCATTCGATGTTACCTCCCGTAATAAAAAGCGGGCTAAATCTCCGGCTTGTATACAGGGTATTCCGGTATCGGGTACTCTATTCAAAGATGTAATATATGCCCGGCCTTCCGGCGCATCCACAATTTTTTCAGTGCAAACCATCATGTATTTAACAGCAGATTTTTCTAATAACTCCCATACCTGCGCATATTGCTGGCTTAATTCTTTTAGCTCCGCCGGAAACTCTGTATTTTCAAAAAGATAGCCACCCGATTCATTAGGTAAAACACCATACTCACCCAACACCAACAACCGCTGTACTTTTTGTTCCTGCATGGCGGCTACAATATTTTTACAACCGATACTTCTGCTCTTATCGCCGGACTCCTGATTTCCGGTTAATGCCATAATAACTGCCGAAGATCCCTCAATTGCTTTCGCAACCCCGGTAGCATCCATCATATAGCCTTTTATCACTACCAGATTGGGAGTAACTTCTTCTTTATCTAGCCACTGTTCAATTTTTCTGTCAAACGCTATCACCCGCCATCCCAAAGCAAGCGCTTGATCGCATAGGCGTTTCCCTACCAATCCTGCCGCTCCAAAGATGGTAATTTGCATAGTGAAAAATTAAAAGGTTAGCTTATACTAAGGAGGCAATTTCCTGCATCTGTATGGCCATATGACTCTCATCATACACCACTTCGCCATTTTTAAATACAATTATCTGGGGCGACTCATGATGCACCTGAAATCTTTCGGCAATGGCCGAACTAATCGGCCGGTATGTAAGTAAATCAAGATAATAAAAATCGGTACCAAGTGGTGCATCTTCCCGTTCTAAACGATTTAGTGCCATTGAACTGATACTACAACGAGTACTATGCTTAAAAATAACTTGTAAATTCTGATGAGAACGAGTCACTATTTCGTCGAGTTGACCCATTTCCTGTAAAGGAATCCAATTCATACTGCAAAAGTAAATGAAAATCCTAAGGGACTAAGAACCCTGACGGAAATAATTGGGATTGGTAGTCGGGCATCCGCGACCTTTAGTAGAAGAGCAGGATGCAAAAGCCATACCGGCTATCAAAAGTATCAGAATCAGCTTAGATAAGTTTTTCATAGGGAACGATTAAATAACCGATTAGGCGTTAATTTGCACGTACCAAAGATACCGTTTCGTGCTAAAAAGTTGCCTGAGCGGCTTGTTCAAAATTTGTTAATACTTCCATTCTAAAACGTATGAACATCCATTTTATTTCAATAGGGGGCAATGTAATGCACCAATTGGCCATCGCTTTGCACAAAAAAGGGCACCAGATTACCGGCTCCGACGACGAAATATTCGACCCAGCCCGGGGAAATTTGGCACACGAAGGCCTCTTACCAACTTCAATTGGCTGGAACAGTGAGTTGATAACCAATAATTTAGATGCGGTAATCCTAGGCATGCATGCCCGGGAAAACAACCCAGAACTACTAAAAGCACAGGAACTTGCCCTCCCCATCTATTCCTTCCCCGAATATATTTACAGAGAAAGCATGCAAAAGCAACGCATAGTGGTAGGGGGTAGCCATGGCAAAACAACCACCACCGCTATGATCATGCATGCCCTGAAAAAATGCGGCCGAGACTTCGATTTTCTGGTTGGTGCCAAACTGAATGGCTTCGATCAATCGGTTCGCATTACCGATGCACCCCTGCTCATCTGCGAGGGAGATGAATATCCTGCCAGCCCCATCGTTAAAAAACCCAAGTTCCATTTTCTGTTTCCTCATATTGCCATCATCACTGGTATTGCATGGGATCATATTAATGTATTCCCCACTTTCGAAATATACCTCGAACAGTTCGCCATTTTTATCAATAAAATAGAACCGGGGGGCACCCTTATCTACAACCAATCCGATTCGGTACTTAATCAACTGGTGCAGTCGAACCCCCGAAAAGATATCCAATATCAACCTTATAAACTTCCACATCATTCCATCAATAATGGCATAACCCATATTACCCTGGAAGATGCATCCGGAAACTTGCAGGTTTTTGGCGAACATAACCTGCTGAACCTACAAGCCGCCTGGCTGGTTTGTAAACAACTGGACCTATCTGCTGCCGAATTTTTACAGGCCATGCAAGATTTTACCGGGGCTTCCAAACGATTAGAACTGATGGCAGCCAATAACAATACCCGCGTTTACAGAGATTTTGCCCATGCCCCCAGTAAAGTTACTGCCACTTTACAAGCAATGCGCAAACAGTTTCCCCAGCAAACTTTAATTGCGGTGCTAGAACTGCATACTTATAGCAGCTTAAACGAAAACTTTCTGCACGAATACAACCATTCAATGGATGGAGCAGATAAAGCAGCCGTATTTTATGCGGCCCATGCGTTGGAAATAAAAAAATTGCCTCCACTTTCGGCAGAAAAAGTATTGGCAGGATTTGATCGCGCTGATTTAGAGGTATTTAATCAACCCAATCAACTACTGCAATGGCTATCCCAACAAGATTATCAAAACAGTATTGTTTTACTAATGAGCAGTGGTAACTTTGATGGGGCAGATATGCTTACATTTGCTAAAACAATTACTGCCTCTTAATCCGCTACCCATGAATTTGCAACTTTCCAAACCGATTGCTTTTATTGATTTAGAAACAACCGGTATCAGTATCACCAACGACCGCATTATAGAAATTGCCATCGTAAAAATTGCAACCGACGGAACACGACTGGTTAAGCGGAAACTGATTAATCCAGGTATGCCTATCCCCGCCGGATCTACAGCTGTTCATGGCATCACCGATGATATGGTAAAGGATGCACCCAGCTTTAAGCAGGTTGCTAATGAGTGCAAACAATTTATGGACCATTGCGATATCGGCGGCTACAACAGCAACCGCTTTGATATTCCCATGCTGATAGAAGAATTTTTACGGGCCGGAATAGAATTTTCAACCGAAGGAAGAAAGTTTGTAGATGTGCAGAAGATCTTTCACAAAATGGAAGAAAGAACCCTTTCTGCCGCTTACAAATTTTACTGCCAAAAGATTCTCGAAGGTGCCCATAGTGCCGAAGCAGATGCCCAAGCTACTTACGAAATTTTAGAAGCCCAGGTTACCCGCTATCCCCAAATGGGGGCAACAGTGGATAGCATTGTTCAATTTACCGGAGAAGATGAAATGGTTGATTTTGCTCGTAGATTTATTAAAGAAAACGGGATTGAAATCTTCAATTTTGGCAAACACAAAGGGAAAACCGTAGAAAAAGTGCTGAGAGAAGAACCCCAATATTACGATTGGATGATGAAGGGCGATTTTGCCAAGAATACCAAGCAAAAGCTTACCGAAATCCTCAATCGCACCCTGCTGAAAAAATCCTAACAAACAACCATTCCCAAGATTTAACATACCCTACCAAAGGGATTTTTGTATTTTAGTAGCACAAGCAAGCTTTTTGGAAAAAATCGTTATCATACCTACCTATAAGGAAAAGGAAACATTACGGAAGCGGTATTTGGCTTGCAACAAGGTTACCATATTTTGGTGATAGACGATAATTCTCCAGACGGAACAGCACAAATTGTAAAAGACCTGATGGTTACCTATCCCGAACAATTATTCTTGCTCGAACGAAGTGGTAAGTTGGGATTGGGCACTGCCTACATAACAGGATTTAACTGGGCACTCGAAAGAGGCTACCAGTATATTATGGAAATGGATGCTGACTTTTCGCATAACCCAGCTGATTTAGAACGGCTCTATCAGGCTTGTAAATCTGGCGAAGCTGATGTAGCCATTGGTAGCCGATATGTGCCCGGAGGAAAAACAGAAAACTGGCCATTAGACCGACATATCTATTCTAAAGGCGGCGCTTTTTATACCAAAATGATTACCTGGATGCCGGTGAACGATCCCACTGCCGGATTTGTATGCTATAGCCGCAAAGTACTTGCCTCCATGAACCTCGATCAAATTAAATTTGTTGGCTACGCTTTTCAAATTGAAATGAAACTAGCTGCCTGGAAACTCGGCTTCCGCCTGAAAGAAGTTCCCATCACTTTTGTTGACAGAAAAGAAGGTACCAGCAAAATGTCGAAAGGCATTATTCAGGAAGGGGTTTTTGGAGTGCTGCAAATGCAATGGAATAGCCTACTCGGGCATTACCGAAAAAAAGTAAAAAAACAGGCTGTCTGATTTTTTTCAACCTTATATCTCCAACTCTTTTGGGCTTACTTATCTTAGCTGCATGAAAAAAGCACTTACCCAGCTGCATATCGCTGTTCTGCTGGCCGGGTTTACCGGAATTTTAGGTGCCTTGATTCAGTTGAATGAAATCTGGTTGGTTTGGTATCGCATCGCCATCACCGTTGTAACCCTTTTATTGGCTGCCAGCCTGCTTAAACAATCCTTACGCATTGCTTCGGCTTCGGGGTTCCGACTGATGGGAATCGGAGCCATCATTGCCCTGCATTGGGTATTCTTTTATGGCAGCATCAAACTATCCAACGTATCCATCGGATTAATCTGTTTTGCTTCGGTAGGATTATTCACTTCCCTGCTCGAACCCCTAATAAATAAAACACCCTTTGCACCGGCTGAAATGTTTTTGGGTTTGATTAGTTTATTAGGTATCTACATCATTTTCCATTTTGATACCCGTTATCGAACGGGCATTATCATGGGTACTTTGTCTTCTTTATTAGCTGCTATTTTTTCGGTATTGAATAAAAGAAATGTAGCCACTTTCTCTCCGCGGTTGATGCTATTTTACGAAATGGCAGGCGGTGTAGTTGCGCTAACCCTGTTGATGCCTTTATACCTTCATTATTTTCCTGCTGGTTACAGTAGGCCAACACTGATGGACTTAGGTTGGTTGTTGATTTTAAGCTGGGCTTGTACCATTTTAGCCATGGACTTAATGTTAAAAAGTTTACAACATATTTCTGCCTTTACCCAAACCCTCACCCTGAACTTAGAACCGGTGTATGGCATTGCAATGGCTTGGTTTTTCTTTAAAGAAAATCAACAATTGAATACCAGTTTTTATTTGGGCTTTGCCCTGATTGCCCTTTCCGTAGCACTACAAATGTATCGGGTAAGTAGAAAGAAAACTTCCATAACTGCCAATTAAAACTCCACAATAAAACCAATGGTTGGAGCAAAAATAGCATCGGAAACATTCAGATACAGCGGAATGGCATTACTTCCGTTTTGCTGAATCGGCAAGTTATTAGTGGTTTGAAACCCACTGTTATCGTCCGTTCTTTTAAAGGAATAGAAGGGTGGGGCCGGACTTTTCGCCAACAACCAATTGGTAACATCTAAATACAAATCCAGCGTTGCGCGTTTGTAATTCCACTTCTTATCAATCCGAATATCACTGGAATTAAAGGACTGAAGTCGCTCACTATTTAACTTACTGTAATCTAAAATGCCCGATCCCAACGTAAGGAAATTCAAACGACTTGCCGTTTCGTCGTAAGGCGTATTAGGAACACCTCCCTGGTACCTGAATTTAAGGCCTAGTTCCCAGTTGTGTTTAAATTTATACCCCATAATGATACTTAGCAAGTGGCGGTTGTCCCATGAACTGGGTATGAGTGTTCCGGAGCGATTCGTGTATTTACTGTTGAAATAGGTATAACTGAAAATCCCAAAGAAACGGTTGGTTAATTTTTGCTGGGCAAAAAACTCAAAGCCATAACTTCTTCCGGTTCCGGTAGTGGTGATGGGTTCATTTCCTAGCACATTAAAATCAGCCCCCAGATTGGACAAACTGATACCATCTTTTACGTTAACTGCTACCTGGGAATATTGCTTATAAAAGGTTTCAAAGGTAAAACGGGTAGCATCGGAGGGCAGGTATTCGATTCCAGCAACATAGTGGGTACTGCGTAAATAATCAGATCCCTTATTTACATAGTCACCGGCTGCATTTTTAAATCCGAGTGCGGTATAGGGCGTAAGTTTATAATAGGTACCCACGGAAGCATTCAGGGTGAATTTATCGGCCAACACATAACTGAGGGATATGCGTGGAGAGAAGGTTTTCAAAGGATCACGGCCTGAAACCGTAAACGAATTCATATCCGTTCTAAAACCTAAATTTACCCCTAAACGATTATCAAAAAATCGTTTGCCCGTTTGAAAAAATCCACCCCATTTTGCCAAGTTAAAATCAGTACTGTATTGAAAAGTAACCGCAGGTTGTATCAACACTCCGGAATTGTCTTTAATGGCAGGACGAATAATTTGAAAGGTTTGATTAGCATAAGCTACGAATTCAGCTTGCACTCCAAAGCTGTATTTCCATCCGGCGATGTTTTTATTTACATCAAACCGTAATTTGTTCTCCGTTTCTCGGGAAGTATATTTCAGCGTTTGCACGCCTTTATCAGGACCTAAATTATTCTCAAACTTTTCTGCGGTATTATCTAATTCATTTCGGCTGATGCTTAAGTTCCAGTATCCGTTATTCATTAGTCGGCGTATGCTGGCACCCACGGTATAATTCCACTGATTGATGCCCGGATTGCTATTGAGTGCATACAGTTTTTGCGGGGTTGCTTTTTTAGGTGCCGCAAAATTAAATTCATCAATGGCACCCACTCCCAATAAAGTAAGAGTGGTTTTTTTATCAATCCGATGATTCACTTTGTATTGGAAGTCCCAGAAATTAGGACGAATCGGTAAATCAATCAACTTAAACAACACCTGCAAATAACTTCTGCGGGCGGAAGCTAAAAAAGTTGTTCGGCCATCCTTACTGAGTGGACCATCAAACGTTGCCGCCAATTCGGTAGCACTTAAACGGATATTCCCCTGTAACCTATTTTCATTTCCTTTTTTCTGCTTGAACTCGAAAACAGAAGAAAGGGCATTTCCATAACGGGCATCAAAAGCGGAAGAACTCAATTTTACATCTTCCAAAAAACTTACATTCAGCATACCGGAAGGACCACCCGCGCTTCCTTGGGTAGAGAAGTGGTTGATAACCGGAACTTCAATGCCATCTAAATAATACACATTCTCATTAGGTGCACCTCCGCGAATAATGATATCGTTCCTAAAACCTGCTGCCGACCCACCAGTACCTCCCACACCCGGCAATGCCTGAATTACCCGGGAAATATCAAAATTACCTCCCGGATTACTCTTAATTTCTTCGCTAGTTAATCGTTGCACACTCAGAGGGGTTTCCAGAGTTGCCGCACGGGCTGATTTTCTATTACCACTTACAACCGTTACTCCCTGCAATGCAACTACCTGGGGATCTAATTCAAGTACAAAATTGTTTTCGTTCCCGCTTGTGATGGGTACATTAAATAAAGTCTTTTTTTCATAGCCGGTGGCAGATATTAATATTGTATACGCCCCCACAGGAACATTTGTAATTCGGAACTGACCCATACTGTCTGAAATAACCGCCTTTTTGGTACTTACCAACTGTATAGAAACTCCCATAATGGGTTGTTGAGATACTTTATCAATCACATTACCCGAAACAATACCGGTAGATTGTGCTGCAATTTGCAAACTCAGCAATAAACCAGCTAACAAAAAATTAAAGTATTTCATATATGTTCCGATTTACTTTCTAAAACAAACCATCTTGTTGAATGTTTAGTTATTTTAAGACAATTTTTATTCAACCTGTTAACAAATAATAAATTACGGGTAGCAATTTTTATATTTACCAACACAAAACCCCCATATGATACGATTCCTCCTGCTAAGTGCAATGCTGCTAGTTGGTTTTTCAACCTTCGCACAGAAAAAACCCCTCGACCATTCCGTGTATGATGGATGGCAAAGTATTGGTGAAAAAGCCATCAGTAACCATGGTAAATATGTGGTGTATACCGTTACACCCCAAGAAGGGGATGCCATGCTTTATCTGAAAGAAACCAATGGCAAAATGGTGTTAACCATACCCAGAGGATATACAGCAGCCTTCTCTCCGGATAATTTGATGATGATATGTAAAATTCGCGCCCCCTTTGCGGCTACCCGTGATGCCAAAATAAAAAAGAAGAAGCCCGAGGAAATGCCTAAGGACAGTCTGGCTATTTTTAACCTGACTACCCAACAACTTACCAAAATTGCACAGGTAAAACAATATCGCTTTCCCGAAGAAGGGGGCGGAGGATGGTTAGCCTATTGGCTGGAAAAACCATTACCGGTTACTACACCGGTATTGGCAACACCCGACTCATTAACCCGATTGAATAAATTAATACAATTGGCCGACAGCTTATCCAGAGCAGCAGATAGTGTTCGCAAAAAAGCCAACGATGTTACCACTTTGGGGCTGTCTGTGCTAAAACCCGCCACTTCGCCAAGAGGAAATGGCAATAATAATATTGAACCAATTGAAGAAGGTACTGAACTCGTTTTATCCAATTATCTAAAAGGTAAAGAATATCGCTATCCACTCGTTTCGGAATGGATGTTCAGCAAAAAAGGAAATAGTTTACTCTACGAGAAAACCCGCAAAAACAATGATGCGAAAACCAAAAACTCTATTCACCTGGTTAACCTGAATTCTTTGAACGACCAAACCATACTTACCGGATTCAATGATGCCAAATCGTATGTGATGGATGAAGATGGCAATCAGGTTGCCTTTGTGACCGAGAAAGACAGTAGTGCCAAATCCTTGCAGAAATTTTATCACTTGTACCATTTTAAGATGGGTAACGACAGTGCCCAACTAATCGCAACCCGCAACACTCCCGGAATGCCTGCCGGATATGTAATTGCCGAATCGGCCGTATCCCGAAACGAACAACCCCTCCGCAGAATGGGGGGCGACAATATGTTTTTCAGCAAATCGGGTAAGCAGTTATTCTTTGGTACCGCACTGCAACTTCCTCCCAAAGACACTTCCCTTCCCGAATTCGAAAGGGTAAGTGTTGATGTTTGGCATTATAACGACGACCAGATTCAACCTGCCCAATTGAGAAGTTTATCAACGGACCTTAATCGTTCATTTTTAGCTCGATATGATTTTTCTACCAAACAAGTGATTCCCCTTGGAAATACAGCATTAAGAACCGTGTGGCCAACAGCAGAAGGGGAGGGCAATCATTTTTATGCCTCCTGCGATACCGGCAAAAGAATCGCCTCCCAATGGCAGGGATATGTGCTGAACGATTTATATCGGGTTAATCCCCAAACTGGCAATAGCACCCTTATTGAAAAGAACGTGAAAGGCAGCTTGATTAGTCCTTCTGTTGCAGGCGATAAACTGGTTTGGTATGATGAACCTAAAAAAACCTATTATCACTATGATGCACTTACCGGAAAAACCAATGCCTTCGCAAAAGACATTCCTTATCCATTATACGATGAAGAAAATGATGTGCCCGATGATCCAAATGCAGAAGGTTGGGTAAAGTGGACCAGCAACGACCAATATTTTTTTGTTTACGATAAATACGATATCTGGAAAGTAGATCCCAGTGGGAAAGAAAAATCAGTTTGCCTTACCAAAGGTCGTTCGCAAAAGATTCAATACCGATTTATTGCTACCGACCGGGATGAAAAATATTTTAGCGACAATGCTG
>JAPLEI010000150.1 GCA_026391195.1 Bacteroidota bacterium
AATCATTTGGTCCGCTGAAAACAGTTGCTCAGATCATGAAAGACAATCCTACATTCAAAATCAATGTAGAAGGTCATACTGATAGCGTAGGTAAACATGATAAGAACATTACTTTATCTAATGACCGTGCAGCTTCAGTAGCTAATTACCTGAAAACAACTGGTGCTGTTGATGAAAGCCGTATCACTTCAGAAGGATATGGTCCAGACAGACCAATTGCTCCAAATAAAACTGCAGATGGCCGTGCTAAGAACAGAAGGGTTGAAATGCATTTAAGGAACTATTAATACAAACGGTATTATATTCAAAACCCTCCGCATTTGCGGAGGGTTTTTTTATGTACTTAAGAAAATGGTTTGTATAAATTGTACCGGTTGGTAATTAGATAATTTGCTATTTCCCCATCTTTTCTTCCAACTCCATCACGGCTTCAAATACTTTTTCATACGTTACGCTGGCTTCCTCGATCTCCGAATTGACCTTTTTATAGGCCGTTTCTGTTTCAAGGAACTTTGTTTTATCGCCATATACTTCAGGAGAAGTCAAGGCTGATTCCAGTTCGGTTTTCTTTTTATTTAACTGTCCGATCTTTTCTTCCAACTGCTGAAAACGGTGTTTCTGTTTTTGTAATTCTTTTTTTAGTTCTTTGTCGATGGAATTTCTGGTTTCAGGTTGTTCCACCAGTTTCTTCTCTGGCTTTACCAATTCTGGCTCTGCTTTTAGGGCAACTGTCTTGCCTTTAGATTTCAAATCCTTTTGCATTGCCTGTTCTCTTCTGAATTTCCAATCTTCCCATTCTGCATAGGTTCCTTTGAATTCCCTGATCTTATGGTCTTCAATTTCCCAGATCTTATTGGCTACACGACTGATAAAAAATCGGTCATGGCTCACGAGTACGATACTTCCTTCATATTTATTCAAAGCCTCGATCAGCAGATCCACTGAATGGATATCCAGGTGATTCGTAGGTTCATCCAGCAGCAAAAAATTAGCTTTGCTAACGATGGTCTTGGCAAGGGCAACCCTGGCTTTTTCACCACCACTGAGTACCTTGATCTTTTTTTCCACGTCATCGCCACTGAATAAAAAACAACCCAATAAACTTCTTAATTCCAGATCATTCTTTCCGCTCCTGCTTTCCTTCATTTCATCCAGTACGGTATTATTGATATTCAGGGCTTCTAACTGATGCTGCGCATAAAATGCTTCTTCTACATTATGTCCCCAAACCCTGTCGCCAGTGAATGTCTCTGCACCAGCAATGATCCTCAGTAAAGTGGACTTACCCTTGCCATTGGCACCGATCAGGGCGATCTTATCACCTCGGTCGATCTCAGCTCCGGTATTCTCAATGATCTTCAGTGCGCCAAAACTTTTAGATACATGTTTAAGCGTACAGAGTATTCGTCCGGGTTGTTTATCCACCGAAAAATTGATACGCATATTTGGCCGCTCCAATTCCACATCCTCAATCCGGTCTAGTTTGTCGAGCCTTTTTACAATACTCTGTGCGGCCGCAGCCTTGCTGGCCTTTGCTTTAAAACGTTCTACAAATTTTTCCTGCTGCCTGATATAATCCTGCTGGTTATCGAATGCCTTCTTTTGAATATCTATTCGTTGTGCCTTTTCTACTTCATAAAATGAATAGTTACCCGTATAAAAGTTAAGCTGCTGCTGATAAAGCTCAACAACTTTTGTAACCATGCGGTCGAGGAAATAACGGTCATGACTAACAATTACTACTGCCCCTGGATAATGTTGGAGGTATTTTTCAAGCCATTCGATACTGGGAAGATCCAGGTGATTGGTAGGCTCATCCAATAATAGTACATCGGGATGCATCAATATCATCTTGGCCAGTAATACCCGCATCCGCCATCCTCCACTGAATTGTTTATAGGGCTTTTGCAGATCCGCATTGGCAAATCCAAGTCCCTGCAGGATCTCTTCTGTTTTGTGATGAATACTATAACCGCCCAATACTTCCAGTTCATGTAAGCGATCGGCGTAGTCGTGGGCCAGACTTTCATCGCCTGTACGTTCCAGTTCTTTTCCAATCTGCTCAATCTCTTTTTCCAGTTGCTTTATCCGCTCAAATGCGCCCATGGCTACTTCCAGAATGGAATCTTCAGTATCAAAGCTCAACAGGTCCTGGTGTAAAAACCCAATGGTGGTTTCCCTTCCTTTCTCCACCGTTCCCTTATTGGGCATGTATTGCCCGGTCAACACTTTCAATAATGTTGATTTGCCCGTTCCATTATAGCCGATCAATCCGATGCGTTCATTGGGCTGAATATGCCATGTGGCATCTTCTACGATCGTTCTTGCCCCAAATTCAAATGTAACATTCTGTAATCCTAATAACATGGTAGTATTGTTCTATGCGATTTATGTGTGGGCGCAAAATTACTGATTAAAGCAGGTTTAATTGCATTTAGTATTGTATTCGTTAAAATTCTTGAACCAAAGAAGGAATTTATTGTTTCAGTAGTTAGCTTTGCAGAAATTTAGCATATGAAAAAGATATTTTTGATCCTGATATTGCTCTTGATTGCCGGAGCCGGCATTTATTGGTTCATTTTTCGTAAAAATGGAAATGGAGAGGAAGGGCCAAAACAACAGCCCATTGCTTTAAAAAAGCACTCCGGTAAATTCAATACAGAGGTTGATAGCCTCATGTCTTCCTATTTTGCGCTGAAATCAGCTTTTGTAGAGGCAGATACGGTGCTGATCAAGAAGAATTGTCAGCATTTCCTTCAGATGCTCGACAGTATTCCGGTTGCTGACCTGAAAAATGATACAGCCACCATCATCGAAACGGTACAAACCACCATCAATGATATCAGGTCCAATGCAATATCCTTGCTTAAACAAACTGATATTACTGAAATGCGACAGGATTTTAGGATGGTTTCAGAAATGATGTATCCGGCTTTATTTAAAGCCATCAATTATAATGGCCAAAAATTGTACTGGCAAAACTGTCCAATGGCATTTGGAGAAGGGAAAGAAGGGAACTGGATCAGTAATACAGAAGACATTGAAAACCCATACCTCGGAAAAAAACATCCCGAATTTAAAGCCACCATGCTGCATTGCGGAGAGATCAAAGACTCCATTGTAGCGCAATAATTTTTAGTAAGACAAAGTTCCCCCCCCATTGGTTATGAAATTGATCCTTTATCTTTTGTTTTTCATGGTTTGTCCACTGTTGATGACAGCACAAATAAAACCTGTGGCCATTGAAAAACGACATACCCTCAGTGGGTTCATCAAAGATTCGTTGAACGGTGAAACATTGATCGGTGCCACGCTTTCCATCAAAGGACAAACAAAAGGTATCAGCAGCAACCGGTTTGGTTTTTATTCCATCACCCTGGAAGAAGGGCTGTATGACATGATCTGTTCTTATGTAGGATACGAATCAAAAATTGTAACGATCAACCTGGACAAAGATCGGCAATTTAATTTTGATGTGATGCCACGGATCAAATTATCAGAGGCAGTAGTAGTGAGTACCCGTAAGCGTGATGCCAATGTAAAGAATGCACAAATGGGAAAGATCGATCTGCAAATTGAACAGATCAAATCAGTTCCTGCATTTCTTGGTGAGGTTGATCTGTTGAAAACGATCCAGCTACTTCCCGGTGTACGCAATGCAGGTGAGGGGAGTGCTGGTATTTATGTGAGGGGAGGAGGGCCCGATCAGAACTTAATTTTACTGGATGATGCACCAGTTTATAATACGGGTCATCTGTTTGGCTTTTTTTCCATCTTCAATTCAGACGCGATTAAAAATGTATCACTGATCAAAGGCGGGATGCCGGCTCAGTACGGTGGCCGTTTATCCAGTGTGCTGGATATCTCCATGAAAGAAGGTAATAATCAGAAACTACAGATCGATGGTGGAATTGGATTGATCGCATCAAGATTTTCCATCCAGGGTCCACTCAAAAAAAATAAAGCATCCTTTATCCTTTCAGCAAGAAGAACCTATGTAGATGCGCTGGCCAAACCCTTTATTAAAAAGACCAGCCAGTTTTATGGGTCGGGTTATTATTTCTACGACCTTAATGCCAAAATGAATTATAAATTCACTGAAAAGGATAGGCTCTATTTAAGTGGATATTTTGGACGAGATGTTTTCGATTTTGTAAACGGCAGACAAAGCCTGAAGGTCAATATCCCCTGGGGTAATGCTACTGGTACACTTCGATGGAACCATGTGTTCAATAATAAATTGTTTGGCAACACTACTGCTGTGTACAATGATTATAATTTCTCTTTCAAGGCAGCGCAGAATAATTTTGAAGTGAAATTAGCTTCCGGTATACGTGACCTTAGCATCAAGCAAGACTTTGACCTATACCCCTTCACCGGGCATAAGATCAAATTTGGTGGCATTTATACCCGCCATCGTTTCACACCTTCGGTGGTGAGCGGAAAACAAGATTCCGTGGTATTCAATCCTGATAATGCACAGATCAAATTTGCCCGGGAAGCAGCCGTATATGTGCAAGACGACTGGGAGATCAGTGATAAAGTAAAGGTAAATGCGGGTATCCGGTATAGTTGGTTTCAACAAACCGGTCCGTACAAGATCTATAAAACAGATGACAATGGGAACAGGATCGACAGCACGGTGTTTAAAAAAGGTGCGGGTGTGGAAAGTTATGGTGGACTGGAACCACGGTTGACCGTACGATACGCCATCAATGATGAAACCTCCATCAAAGCTTCGGTTACCCGTAACCTGCAGTATATTCATCTCGTGAGTAATGCTGGTACTACTTTGCCAACGGATATCTGGGTACCCAGTACCTATAAAGTAAAGCCCCAGATCAGCTGGCAATATGCAGGCGGACTCTTCAAGAATTTCAAGAACAATATGTATGAAACCTCGTTGGAACTGTATTATAAAAAGATGCAGAACCAGATCGAATATAAAGAAGGCTATACCCCCAATACCCTTGATGATACAGAGAATTCATTCGTATTTGGTGAAGGGTGGAGCTATGGCAGTGAATTGTTCATCAACAAAACCAAGGGCCGGCTTACCGGCTGGATAGGATATACGTTAAGCTGGACCTGGAGAAAATTTCCGGCACTTAATTTTGGAGAGAAATATCCTGCCAAATATGATCGCCGGCATGACCTTAGTGTAGTGGCCATGTACGAACTCAATAAGAAATGGAAACTATCTGCTTCATTTGTTTACGGCAGCGGAAATGCAGCTACCCTGCCACAGCGGTTTTATATTATTGGAGGCGTACTCACGCAAGAGTATAGTCGCATTAACGAATACCGTCTGCCTGCCTATCACCGGCTTGATCTGTCGGCCATATTAACACCGCGTAAAAGCGACCGGCATAAATGGAAGAGTGAATGGGTATTCAGTATATACAATACCTATAGCAGGCAGAATCCTTATTTCATTTATTTTGATCAGACCGGAAGTCCGTACAACGGCACCCTGCAAGTACAAGCCAAACAGGTTTCTTTATTCCCGATCATTCCTGCCGTAACCTGGAATTTTAAATTCTAAGCAAAAAAAATGCATCCTGGTTGGGATGCAGATTATTATCTAAAGGGGTTAGTCTTATTTTACAAAGGTCTGATAATTTTCAACGATAGCTCCTGGAAACGCCGGATCAGTGGTAGTGGTCATTACGGTAAATAACACATCCGTCATCGTTAGTATCTTCCACCTGTACACTTTACTGGTTACATTCGAGATAACTGAATCTGTGCCTACGAATTGATAGGTTCCCAGATCAGATGTATTCTTGTTGAACCGGTATTCAAAAGCATTGCCCACATCAAATTTTACAAAATTTTCGGGCATGGGGGTTTGAGGAATGATGGTATCCTTGAAAAATGTGCCACTGTAATAGATCCTGAGTTGTACCCGGTTGATATTCCATTTGCCAACCACCAATTGTTCTCTTGGAATATTGGTTGTATCCTTCCCTTTTGAACAGGAAACGCTGAAAACAATGATTGAAAAAAGCAAAGCAATGGCATATGCACCGGTAAAATTGGCTTTCATGCAGAATGATATTGGTTCTGCTAAAAACGCATTTATTCAGGATTTATTGCCCAGATTTTGGCTTATGAATGAACCTGATCACGCCACTTTTCTGAAGGTCGGATGCTATCCTAACCTCATAACGATTATCCCCATCGGTAACCACCATCAGGGCAGTATTGGGAGGGATCTCACCCAGGTTCTCGGCATACATAACAAGTTCATTCAGGTCCTTGCTGTCGTCTGATCGCAGGGTTAGGGTAATGGCCTTGTCACTCAATCGTTTATGTTGCAATAACAATCGGCCATTATAAAACAGGGAAATACTATCACCATCAATATCACCATTATCGTATAGGTCTACCCGAAATGTTGCATTTTCAATTTCAATCGTTTTCAGCAGGGTATTATTTCTTTTCTCAAAAAACTTATCAAGATTAGGTTTCTGAACGATCTCCTCAGGTTTAGTGAATACAGGTTCTGGTAATTTATTTTCAGTTATAGGGTTCAGTTTAACAATTGGAGGCGGTATTACCGGTTTGGGTTTGGCTTTGGTGACCGGAGGATTGATAGTTTTTGGCTTTACAACAACCGGAGGCGTAATTCGTGAAGGTAATTTAGGTACTGATGGCTTGGCCTTGATCACAGGCGTTTTCGCCACTGCAGGATTTTTTTGAAGTACCCGCCTGATGAGGGTGGTGCTTCCATATCCGCAATCGCCTTGTTGGTTGGGTGCTGGATACCAGTTGCCATCCAGGCTTTGCTCTTCAGCACCCGCATTATAGGTAAGCTTATGAATCTGGAAACAATTATGAATGGAACTAGGTACATTCGTTTTGGTACGCTCCACTTCAGTGAATTCTATTGTATTGGCATTTTTATCAAATTTCCCTTCAAGTTTGCAAATGGTATAATAGCGCTTTGCCCCTTCATTAAAATAGGTATAGGAATATCCGGTTACCAGTTTCCCCCTGCATTCAATTTCAATCACATAATCGCAACGATTACCTCCCCATCCGGCAAAAGATGAACTATTATCGGTGAATTGCCCTTTCCATTGTCCGCTGAAATTCTGGCCCAAAGCCTGAATACTGACCAGCCATAAGAAAAATAAGATGAATTTAAATTTCATATCGAAACAAAAAACTTTTGTGATTTTTATAAAATCTGAAGGCTTCAGAATCAAGACAAAGATATTTTAGATAAATTTTTCCATAGCTAATACTTCGTTAAATTTGCATACTTCCTGATAAAGCAGCAGACAGGCTTTAAATACAGGTTGATTAAAGATATGATAAAGATAACATTGCCCGATGGCGCGGTACGGGAATATGAAAAGGGTGTATCTGCACTGGGGGTTGCCAAATCGATTAGTGAGGGATTGGCCAGAAAGGTATTGGCGGCTAGTATTAATGGACAGGTTTGGGATGCCACCCGGCCCATAGAAGAGGATGCTTCCCTGAAATTATTGACCTGGGATGATGGCGACGGAAAATCAACTTTTTGGCATAGCTCGGCACATCTCATGGCCGAAGCTGTTGAAACTGCTTTTCCCGGCGTTAAGTTCTGGGTGGGTCCTGCGATTGACAAAGGATTCTATTATGATATGGACTTAGGTGATCGCAAGCTAACAGAAGAAGACCTGGTTGTGCTGGAAAAGAAAATGAATGAACTGGCGAAACAATCGAACCCCTATATCCGTAAATCAATCAGCAAGGCCGATGCCCTTCAATACTTTGTTGAAAAATCTGATGAATATAAACTTGATCTGTTACAAAATCTGGAAGACGGAACCATTACTTTTTATACGCAAGGCGGATTTACTGATCTCTGTCGTGGACCGCATATTCCAAATACAGGATTTATCAAGGCCATCAAACTTACCAGTATCGCGGGTGCTTACTGGAAAGGGGATGAGAAGAATAAACAGCTGACACGCGTGTATGGCGTTACTTTTCCCAACCAGAAAGAACTGGATGAATACCTGCTGATGTTGGAAGAAGCCAAGAAAAGGGATCACCGTAAACTGGGAAAAGAACTGGGTATCTATACCATGAGTGATGATGTGGGACAGGGTTTGCCCCTGTGGATGCCGAATGGTACAATCATTATTGAAGAACTTGAAAGGCTTGCTAAGACAACCGAAACAGCTGCAGGATATAAGCGTGTGGTAACACCGCATATTGCAAAAGAAAATCTGTATTTGACCAGCGGTCACCTGCCTTATTATGCAGATAGTATGTTCCCTCCGATGGAAATGGATGGAGAAAAATATTATCTGAGGGCGATGAACTGTCCGCATCACCATAAGATCTTTGATGCCGAACCAAAAAGTTATAAAGACCTTCCTTATCGAATTGCTGAGTATGGTACCTGTTACCGTTATGAGCAAAGCGGGGAGTTATTCGGACTGATGCGCGTTCGTTGTCTGCACATGAATGATGCACATATTTATTGTAACCGCGAACAGTTCTTTAGCGAATTCAAAGCGGTGAATGATCTGTACATTAAATATTTTAAGATCTTCGGAGTAGAAAAATATGTGATGCGTTTATCGCTGCACAATCCTGAAAAGCTTGGGAAGAAATATGTGAATGAACCTGAACTGTGGAAAGAGACTGAGGATATGGTACGTAAAGTGCTGGTGGAAACAGGAACACCATTCATCGAAGTGCAGGATGAAGCAGCGTTCTATGGCCCAAAGATCGACGTGCAGATATGGAGTGCTATTGGCCGTGAATTTACCCTGGCAACCAATCAGGTTGATTTTGCACAGCCCAGAAGTTTCAAACTGAGTTTTACCAATAAGAACAATGAACCGGAAATCCCTTTAATCATTCACCGAGCTCCTTTGGGAACCCATGAAAGGTTTATCGGATTCTTGCTGGAGCATTATGCTGGTAAGTTTCCTACCTGGCTGGCACCGATACAAGTGAAGGTATTACCCATCAGTGATAAGTTTTTAGATTATGCCAAAGAGGTTGAAATGGCACTGTTACAACAGGGTATTCGGGTAGAAATTGACGACAAAAAAAAAAAAATTGGTAAAAAGATCCGGGATACAGAGTTGATGAAAATACCATATATGTTGATTGTTGGGGAGAAAGAGGTGAATGAAAAGGTAGTTTCGGTTAGAAGACAGGGAAAAGGGGATACGGGTAGTTTTGCCGTAACCGAGTGGATAGCCCAAATTAAGCAGGAGATAGAAAATAGACAATCAATCGACTAAACCACCTAAAATAATTATATCTTTACATAGCTACTGAATTCATATATCAAAAGAAGCCAGCAGATTATTCACTAAACAAGTTTTAATGGCATTACCACCAAGAGGAGGGGGGCGGTTTAACCCCAGGTTCAACAGACAACCCGAACCCGAACACCGCATCAATGAAAGAATCAGAGTACCAGAAGTAAGACTGGTAGGCGACAATGTAACAGTGGGCATTTACAGCGTTACCGACGCCCTAAAAATCGCACGGGAGTTGGAATTAGACCTAGTAGAAATTTCTCCCACGGCTGATCCTCCCGTATGTAAAGTAATCGATTACAAAAAGTTCCTGTACGAGAAGAAGAAGAAGGAAAAGGAAATGAAAGCCAACTCTAAGCAGAGTGAGGTAAAGGAAATACGGTTTACCCCCGGTACGGATGACCATGATTTTGACTTTAAAGCCAAGCATGCCGAAAAGTTTTTGAAGGATGGCAACAAAGTGAAAGCTTATGTTCAATTTAAAGGGCGGGCGATTATGTTTCAAGATCGTGGACAGCTACTTTTATTGAAATTCGCTGAGCGGCTGGCAGAAAGTGGCGCGTTAGAAAGTATGCCTAAACTAGAGGGAAAAAGGATGTTTGCCCTGTTTACGCCGAAGAGTGGGAAGAAGAAGTAATCAACTTATTTAATTGATAATCAAAGGCATATTAGTAATATGCCTTTTTTTTTTTTTAAAATTACTAGGAAAATCCAGTAAATTCATTACCTTTGCAGCCCAATTTCCCGTACGGCTCAACAAGTGTATTGCCTGTGCAATACCGCCAGCAGGGTGTAATCGTAACAGATTATTTAATTTATGCCAAAGGTTAAAACCAACTCGAGCGCCAAGAAGCGCTTCAAAGTTACCGGAACCGGTGAGATCACCTTCCAAAAAGCATTCAAAAGACACATCCTTACCAAAAAATCTAAAAAGCGCAAGCGTTCTCTTCGCAAGAAAGGACTGGTTGGAGCAACCAACAAAGACTTTGTGCTTAGATTATTGAGATTAAAAGGATAATTAACCCCATTACCCAACTACCGGCTTTTGAGTGTTCCGGTAAAAAATTATAGTATATGCCACGTTCAAAAAATGCAGTTGCTTCCCGCGCCAGAAGAAAAAGAGTGTTGAAGCAGGCCAAAGGATTTTATGGTAAGCGTAAAAACGTTTATACCGTTGCCAAAAATATTGTTGAAAAAGGATTAACCTACAGCTATGTAGGCCGCAAACTGAAAAAGCGGGAATATCGCCAGTTGTGGATTGCCCGTATTAACGCAGCCGTTCGCGCTGAAGGATTAACTTACAGTCAGTTTATCCATTTACTGAATACCAAGGGAATTGAACTGAACCGCAAGGTGATGGCCGATTTAGCGATGAATGAGCCAGCCAGTTTCAAAGCCTTGATCGATTCTGTAAAGTAAAGTAACTTTGAACTTATAAATACCATAAAAAAAGCCGAACACTGTCCGGCTTTTTTTTATGCCTAAAAATCTGATAAACAACTATTTTTGTGTATTCTTTCACCCAAACCACTAAATACCTGTAAATGAACAACACCTACACATCACTGGTTAAGCAAACATTTCACTTTCCTCAAGAAGGATTCGACCAGAATGAAGAAGGGTATTTGGAGTATAATGGATTAGATGTAAAGTCACTGATAGATAAATACGGAACCCCCCTGAAACTTACTTATTTGCCCAAAATAGGTATGCAAATCAATAAAGCCAAGCATTTATTTGAACAGGCATTTAAAAGGCATAAATACGAGGGCGAATACTTTTACTGCTACTGCACCAAGAGTTCGCATTTTTCATTTATTGTTGAAGAAGCCCTCAAACACAATGTACACTTAGAAACCTCCTATGCCTACGATATTGAAATTATCAATCGCCTTTATCAACGTAGAAAAATTAATAAAGAAACCTATATCATCTGCAACGGATACAAACAAAAAAACTATACCTCTCGTATAGCTAAGTTGATTAATGCTGGTTTTAAAAATGTAATTCCCATTCTAGATAATATAGAAGAACTTACTGCCTATAAGAGATCTGTGAAACAACCCTTCCGCCTCGGTATACGTGTAGCAGCAGAAGAAGAACCCAATTTTCCCTTTTACACATCCCGCTTAGGTATTCGTGCAAAAGATATTCTGGAGTTTTATGTGGATGATATTGAGGGATATGAAGAAAAATTTCAGTTGAAAATGCTGCATATTTTTTTGAATAAAGGCATCAAAGACGATATCTACTATTGGTCGGAACTGAATAAGATCATCAACCTGTATTGCCAGCTGAAAAAGATTTGTCCGGAACTTGATTCTATCAATATTGGCGGAGGATTCCCCATCAAACACTCGCTGGGCTTTGAATACGACTATCAGTTTATGATTAATGAGATTGTAAGCAATATCAAAAAAGCTTGCAAAAAAGCCAAAGTGCCGATGCCCAATATTTATACGGAATTCGGCAGTTTTACTGTTGGGGAGAGTATGGCGCATATTTACAGCGTATTGGGCCAAAAAATACAAAACGACCGCGAGTGCTGGTATATGATCGACTCATCGTTTATTACCACCTTACCCGACACTTGGGGTATTGGAGAAAAATTTCTAATGCTGCCCATTAACAAATGGGATAATGAATACCACCGGGTTGTGTTGGGAGGCATCACCTGCGACAGCCACGATTATTACGACTCAGAAGAACATATCAACGAAGTATTCCTTCCCAAGCTCAAGTCGAACAATCCCGATGACGCAGATAATAAAGAACCACTCTATGTAGGATTCTTTCATACGGGTGCCTATCAAGATCAGATTAGTGGCTATGGTGGCATCAAGCATTGCCTAATACCATCGCCCAAGCATGTGATTGTTGAGGCAGACAAAAGCGGAAAGTTAGTCGACTGGGTTTATGCAAAAGAGCAATCGGCACAGAGTATGCTGAAAATTTTAGGCTACCTGAGATAATCCGATTATTCGTCGGCTTTATTTTTCAACATCATCAGTAAGGTATAGCTGCCTCGGGTAACTATTTTTTCTTTCAGCAAATCAACCCCATTCATTACTTGGGTATATCCGTTTTCGGAGATACCGGGCTGCACTTCCTTCATTACAAACTGCAGTGAATCGCTTTGCACAAAAATATATTGCCGATTATTGAACCGCACCAATGCCTCATCAGGTAATACGGTTGCGGCTTTATTCTTCACTTCTATCTCGGCATTCATAAAGGTTCCGGGAAGAATAGATAAGTTGTGCTGGTTAAAATGACAATGAATTTCGATACTGCGGTCGGCAGCAATTTCTTTACCCATGAGCAAAATACGGCAAGTATACTTTTTTTCTGGTTGTTGATTCGTATACGCCATTACTGACTGTCCGATCTGCAGCATGGGAATATCTTTTTCAAAAACTTTCAGAGCCAGGTGGATATCATCGGTGCTGATAATCTCGAATAACACATCGGAAGGGGTTAAAGATTTACCGGCATTTACATGAACGGCGGCAACATAACCCGATAATCCGGAGCGTACCGAAATACTGGCTGAAATTTTGTCCTTGGTTACGTTTTCTGGCTGAATGCCTACCAGCTTCAACTTTTGAAATAAGGCATTTACCAGTACTTGTTGACTGGAATAATCTGCCGAAGCCATTTGGAAAGTTTTTTGTGGAGCCGATTGGGTGGCCAACAGTTCGCGTTGCCGTTTATATTCTTGTTCTAGCCATACCAATTTTTCTTTTGCCATCAGATAATCTTGCTGTAACTGAATATATTGCTCTCCCTCCACCACGGCAATCACCTCGCCCTGCTGAACCCGCATACCGGGTAACAGGTTAGATGATTTCAGGTAGCCACCTAATGGAACACTTACACTCATTAATTTCTGGGGGGGCACATCTACTTTACCTTTTACGCGTATCAGCGCCGAAATTTCTTTTTGCGAAAGGGTGCCCACTACCAGGTTAGCATTTTTAAATTGTGCTGGTGAAAGCACTACGGTGTGCGTTGCAGGTTCAGGAGAAGCTGGTTCGGTATTAACTGGTTGATTACATGCCAGAGCAGCAATGGAAATACCCGCTGCCAATATTGGGTAAACATGCTTATAAGTTAGCTTATTCATTTTCATACGAGGGTACTTATTGAGCGGTTAAAAATTGTAATTGAATAATAGATTCGTTGAGCCTTTTTCCAGCTTCCAGATAATCACTTTTTATTTGGATAGTCTGGTTAATCAGCTGAACCCATTCTAAATAATGAATACTACCTGCCAACAATTGCCGGGAGGCGGTTTCCGCAATTAGTTGCGCATTAGGTAGGGCTTCAGATTGGTAATACTGTGCGGCTTTTTGATGTTTTAGGTATTGCGAAACGGCACTCACATACTGTGATTGAATTTCCTGCAGGCCTGTTTGGTAATTACTTTCTGCTATTTGCTTAGAAAAGCGGGAGGCTTCCACCATATTCTTTTGGGCTTTTCCAAAAACAGGAATGCCGATTCCCAGCTGAACAGAGCCGAAGCGGTTAGATCCATCATATAACTTATTATCGGCCCCTACACCCCGGATGGTAGTTGAGTTATAATTCAATGATAAATTAGGCAACCGTTTGATTTTCTCCAGTTCATAGTTTGCCATAGCCAGTTGCTGCTGTTGACGAATACTTTGTATCACAGGATGCGCTGCCAAAAAAGAGGTATCTGCCAAGGAAGTAATCGAGAGGGATAAACCTCTTTCAGTGGAAACCGGATGGTACCGTTCGGAGGTATTCAGTAATACTTGTAATTGTATCAATGCTAAATCTTCATCTAAAAGTAATTGCTGCAGCTGCTGCCTGATATTCCCCAACAAATTTTGGGCACTGGTTTTTTCTAAAATATCCGATTCACCCGATGTTAGCCTACGACCAGCTTTATCTAGAAAAAAACTATACAAGCTATCTGCATACAAAAGGAGTGCTCTCTTTTGCTGGTGATACAAAAGCTGGTAATACAAAACAGAAACATCGTGCCGCAAATAGGCTTCTTTAACTGCCACGGTTAATAACTTTTGTTTCCATTCCTGCTCCAACAATTGCTTTTGACGGGTATAAACCGTAGGAAATTGCATCGACTGACCAATAGAAATCCGATTATCGGAATAAGCGCTGTTATAATTTCCAAACTCAGCAGATAACTGCGTTTGAGGAATGAGGGTGGCTGTTTCAATCAGCTTTTGCTGATAGGTAGCTTTCAGTTGTTCATTCTTCAATTGGGCATTGTTGCGCAGCGCAGAATCCATGGCAGCAGGTAAACTGATGGTTTTTTGTGCCTGAACAGGCCCACTGAACAAACTCAGAGAAATCAGGATGCCCACAATGGCAGCCATACCGGTGCCGGTTGAATTTGAGGTAGATTTTCTTTCGAATAGCATATACAAAATTGGTAAAACATACAGTGTTAATAAAGTAGCGAGTAAGAGTCCACCAATTACCACCGTTGCCAATGGACGTTGCACTTCGGCGCCAGCTCCATTGCTGATAGCCATCGGTAAAAAGCCCAAGGAGGCAACGAGTGCCGTCATCAAAACCGGCCGTAATCTTTCTTGTGTACCTTTCAACACAATTGCGGATAAGTTGGTTTCTCCCTCAGTTTTCAGTTGGTTAAATTCTGCTATAAGCACAATACCATTGAGCACAGCCACCCCGAATAAGGCAATAAATCCTACCCCTGCGCTGATGCTAAAAGGCATGCCCCGTAAAGCAAGCAAAAGAATACCGCCAATAGCAGATAATGGAATAGCAGAATAAATTAATAAGGCTTGTCGAATCGATTGAAAAGCAAAGTACAACAAGAAAAATATAAGTAACAGCGAAATCGGTACGGCAATCATCAGTCGATTTTTAGCAGCCGTTAAATTCTCAAATGCACCTCCATAGGTTACATAATAGCCTGGCGGGAATTTTATTTTTTGAGAAACTTTTTGCTGCAACTCATTTACAATACTTTGTACATCCCGATTGCGCACATTAAATCCGATTACGATTCGCCGCTTGGCATCTTCGCGTTGAATCTGGTTGGGGCCATCTTTTAATTCAACAGATGCCAACAGATACAGCGGAACCTGCGTGCCCGATGGGGTAGGTATCAGCAACTGCCGAATATCTTGCAAACTTTTTTTCTGTTCAGCTCCTAAACGAACTACTACATCAAATCTCCGTTCCCCTTCGAATAACATGCCAGCAGATTGTCCGGCAAAGGAGGCATTCACTACCCGGTTTACGGCTCCAATAGATAGATTATATTGAGCAATGGCATCGCGGTTATAGTTGATGATAACCTGGGGCATTCCAGAAACCTGCTCAACATATAAATTTACCGCACCGGAGATTCCATTTGCCAATCCAGCCAACTGCTGGGCATAAGCAGCCAGGGTATCCAGATCTTCCCCAAAAATCTTGCACACCACATCCTGTCTTGCCCCCGTCATCAGTTCGTTGAAACGCATTTGAACGGGAAATTGAAATCCAGCAGTAATACCGGGCACTTCTTGTAATGCTTTACCCATTTTTTCACTCAACTCATTAAATGTTTTGGCAGATGTCCACTGTTTTTTTGGTTTCAAAATCACCATCATATCACTCGCATCCATGGGCATAGGGTCGGTGGGTACTTCTCCGCTACCAATTTTGGTAACTACTTTTTCTACTTCCGGAAAACGGGTTAATAGTATGTTGGCAGCCTGTTGGGTAGAGGCGATGGAGGTGGGCAAGCTACTACCGGTTAATACCCGGGTATCTACCGCAAAATCTCCTTCTTCTAATGCCGGAATAAATTCTGCTCCTAAGCGGGTAAGGAGAAAAATAGCCCCAACAAAAAATACCAACACCAGCGTTAAAATCATTTTCGGGTAAGCGATTACTTTTTTCAATGAGCGTTGATAAATGATTTCCAACTGATGAATCATCCGGTTACTCCAATTATTATGGGCACCGGTTTTTCTACTCAGAAAAAAAGAACTCATCATGGGAACATAGGTTAGGGAGAGCAGAAATGCCCCTAACAAAGCAAAGGCAACCGTTTGTGCCATCGGCTTGAACATTTTACCCTCTATACCCTCCAGCGTAAATATGGGCAGATAAACCACCAGAATGATGATTTGTCCGAACACCGCGCTGTTCATCATTTTACCCGCCGTTTGCTCTACTCGTTCATTCATCTCGGGCTTTGAAATGGTAGTTAACCCAGGTAGGCGTCCACTAACATGCAGCTTTGCTAACACGGCTTCCACAATTATTACGGCACCATCTACAATTAGTCCAAAATCCAGTGCGCCCAAACTCATTAAGTTACCACTTACGCCAAAGAGGTTCATCATGATCACTGCGAACAACATAGCCAATGGAATAATAGAGGCTACCAATAGTCCGGCTCGTAGATTGCCTAAAAAAATCACCAATACAAACAAAACGATCAAAGCACCTTCCAGCAAATTATCGCGCACGGTAGATATGGCGCTGTTCACCATTTTAGAGCGGTCGAGGAAGGGTTCGATGATAACCCCTTCGGGCAAGGTTTTTTGAATTTGTGCCACCCGTTCTTTTACCAGCTTAATTACTTCACTGCTGTTAGCTCCTTTTAACATCATCACTACGGCACCGGATACTTCCCCTTTGTTGTTATAGCACATTGCTCCATAACGCGTAGCATAGCCCGTTTCGATAGTTGCCACTTCCCGAATGAGTAGGGGAGAACCATCGGATAATTTCTTTACAGAGATGTTTCCAATATCTTCCATATTACCCAATAATCCTTCGCTTCGGATATACACTACAGATGCACCTTTCTCGATATAAGCACCCCCCGTATTTTGGTTGTTCTGTTCCAAGGCAGCAAATACGTCTGAGATGGTAATATCATACGATTGCAAGCGGGCAGGATCAATTTGAATAACATATTGCTTAACCTTTCCACCAAAACTGCTCACTTCTGCTACTCCCTTAACCCCCAGCAGTTGGCGACGAACTATCCAGTCTTGAATGGTTCTCAGTTCCGTTTCAGTATACTTCTTCTCATAGCCGGGTGCAGCCCGAACAACATATTGATAAATTTCGCCCAATCCGGTGCTGATAGGGCCAAGTTTGGGAATTCCGATTCCTTCGGGTATTATACTTTTTACATCACTCAATCGCTCGGCTACCTGCTGACGAGCCCAGTACAAATCGGTAGCATCATCAAAAACAATGGTAACCAAGGATAAACCAAAGCGGGAAAAGCTTCTGATTTCTCGAATACCGGCGATATTGCTATTCGCCTGTTCTATTGGAAAAGTAACCAGCCTTTCGATATCCGTGGCACCATATGAAGGTGCCACCGTAATCACCTGAACCTGGTTATTGGTAATATCTGGAACGGCATCAATGGGTAGTCGGGTTAATTGATAACTTCCGTAACCGATTAAACCAAAAATGAATAACCCTATGATGAGTTTGTTCTTTACAGAAAAATGAATAATCGCATTCAACATAATGAATTGATTTATACCTATACGTTTAGCAAAAGGCTAGCCGATGCGTATGCTACAAAAAAAGTAAAAAAAAAGAGTAATTAAGCTACCGTTCGAGGAGGTTGCCAAATTTTTTGTACCCAAGATGCACCCAAACCTCGGGAGCAGGGTATTTTGTTGATAGGTTGGAGGCTGATTTGCGGACAATCCATCGTTAATTCTACTGGCATACTATCTACCGGAATTGGGAAGAAAGAAAATACATCACCTGATGATTTAAATGGCAGCTTCATGTCGCGGTCGTAATCCTGATCAAATGGGCTGCCATGCATGTAGTGCATATCTAAAAAAGCAAGGAGGGATAAATGATTGTTTTCAATCCGGTGCTCGGCATAGTGCTGAAAAACTACGGGAATCTTAAAAAGCTGCTTTGCCTCTGTGGAAGCAAATAAATAGCCCAATAAAAACAATATGGCAATCAACTTTTTCAATACCTAAAGGTAAAGAAGAATCGTTGTATGGAAAAATGAAAAAATAGCTATTCAGGTGTATTCAGTTCCATAAGCAAATCTTTCAGCTTATCTAAGTATTTTCCATAGAGCAATCGGATATACCAACGTGCGAAGAAGAATAAGAATATACCGAAAACCAGAATATATAAGCCAATTAGTAAAAGTGGAACAGCAGGTAAGTGCATATAAAATTGCAGGGATTCCATTAAAGAATGATTGCTTCTTTCGTACCCAGCTGCAATGAGAGAATAAAAAACTACCGGCAGAAAGATTGCCATAGAAAAAATAAAATAAAAACGGGTGAACCGAGCAATCAGCAGGTGAAGTCGCGTTAAGTTCGTTTTTACGGAAGATAATTCGGGACTTAGTTGATAGGTAGAACGAATCAGCCATCCAAAAATTGGTAAAAACAAAAGAGTAATGGCTAAAAAAATATTGAAATAAATTTGCATAACGTAATTACCAGCGAGATATTTAGCATACAAAATAAACACAACTGCCAGCAGACTAATTATAAATTCAATCCATAAGTTTTTACGGATTCTGTGAACAATACCAATCGACTTATTCCGAAGAATAGCACTGATTTCTTCGGAAGATTGCAGGGGTGATTGCTCTTCCAGTTGGCGGTTCAGATAATTTTTCAGTTCTTCTAATTCCATAATCAATTATTTAAACGCATCTGCGAAGTGATTGATTGAAGTTTACTTTTGATCCGATTCATTTTCACAGCTACGTGATTAGGGGTAATACCCATCATCTGAGCGATATCATCATAGGGATAATCTTCCAAATACAGCAGTACCAAGGCTTTATCTACTTCCGACAGTTCGCCAATGGCTTTATACATCAGTTGAAATTGTGCATCGGTTGGGTCGGTAGGGGCTTCTGGTATTTCGTAACCGGAAATATCGGAATGAGTTATTGGATTTCGTTTCTGTTTACGATAATAGGTAATGGCCGTATTTAAGGCAACCCGGTATAACCAAGTGGAGAAACGGGCATTCCCCTTAAATCGGGGATACGATTTCCAGGCTTGCAAGGTAATCTCCTGAAACAGATCGTCGCGATCTTCAGGGCGCTGTACATACATGCGACACACTTTATGGATAATGCGCTGGTGTTCTTGTATCAATTGAATAAACTCGCTTTCGGCCACCCGATTTACTTTAGTAGGCTATTTTGCCATGATTATTGGATAAGTATCCAAGTAATCAAAAATATTACAAATAACATTAAAAAACCCCTTGTAAAAACAAGGGGTTATTAACCAAAAACCCTGCTGCAATGCAGCATACCATCTTATTGAATCACAATTTTTTGTTGAGCTGGGGGCAGGGCTTCTTTTTTGGGTAATACAATATGTAGTACACCATTATCATATTTCGCCTGAATACCTGCTGTATCTATTTTATCATCCAGCGAAAAACTCCGCTTGAAACTTTGAAAAGCAAACTCTCTGCGAATAGTTTTTACTTCCTTCTCCAGTTTCTCCTCTTTCTTTTCGTAGCGAATGGTAAGTAACCCATTTTCCGCCTGCATGATAAATTCTTGCTTGTTTCTGCCCGGCACATTCATATCAATATGATATGCCTCGGCTGTTTCAGTAATGTTGGCAGCTGGTGTATTGGTTAAATACTGTTCATCCTTTCCCCAGTTTGTAGGGAAATTATACAACCATTCATCTAATAAATTGCCGGGAAATACGGGATTGCGTTTAATAATTGACATATACTTTTGTTTTTAAGTTAACGTATCGAATACGGTAATCTATTTTCAAACTACATACCAAACCCAATTTTTGCAAAGAAGCATGCAGTTTGTCATTCTAGATTTAAATTAATGTGACACAATGACGCTTTTAAAAAAATACAAATGCCATAATGACGCTTTTTGTATTTTTTTGAGACCCCAAAAAACATGTACTTTTGCATTCTAAATAGATCAATATGTATCCAGCAGAGATTGTAATACCCATGAAAGCCGAATTAACGGATGGTGGATTTGAAGAAATGACGAGTGCAGCAGCAGTAGAAGAGACTCTGAAAAAACCGGGAACTACTTTAGTGGTTATCAATTCAGTATGTGGTTGTGCAGCAGGCACGTGTAGGCCAGGAGTGCTGATGGCGGTGCACAATGCCACTAAGCGTCCAGATCAGATTACTACCACATTTGCAGGCTTTGACATAGACGCTGTTCAGGCAGTGCGGGCTCATTTATTGCCTTATCCCCCTTCATCACCCGCGATAGCCCTGTTTAAAGATGGCCAACTGGTGAATATGGTAGAGAGACACCAGATTGAGGGCCGCCCAGCACAGATAATTGCCCAGCACCTGATTAATGTTTTTAATGAACACTGTAGCTAAAAGTTTTATAGATTTGTAAACAGATGGATTAGTAAGTATTAGCCCCGATTATTCGGGGCTTTGCTTTTATTTAACTAGTCTCATATTGCACAGCATCCGTTTTCTGCGTTTTTATTTTTAATATTACACACCCAAATTAATCACATTAAAACATTCCCATGTATCCAAATTTGTTTTATGCCTTTAAAGACCTATTTGGGGTGGAAATTAATGGACTAAAGTTGGTAAACTCCTTTGGGTTTTTTGTAGCGATTGCATTTATGGTGTCGGGCTGGGTACTTTCAAAAGAATTAACACGGAAAGAACAGGAAGGGATATTTGACTATACAGAAAAAAAAATAATGGTAGGGGGGCCAGTGAGTTTTACCGACTGGCTGATTTCGTTTTTATTAGGTTTTATATTCGGATACAAATTTATTGGTGCGTTTCTATTGCAGGATGTGTTGCAAGATCCCCCGGCCTATATCTTTTCATTGAATGGACACTTAGCAGCCGGTGTTATCACCGGATTAGTGATGATTGCCCTCAAATACCGGGAAAATAAGCGGGAGCGAATGCCCAAACCCGAAGCGCGCATTATCAGAATCTGGCCACACGACCGGGTAGGAGATTTTATTTTGTATGCCGCCGCCTTTGGATTTTTGGGTGCCAAAATTTTTCATAACCTCGAAAACTGGAACGAGTTTGCGAAGGATCCCATAGGAGCTTTATTGAGTTTCAGCGGACTCACTTTTTATGGAGGGTTGATTTGCGCCACCATTGCCATTATTTATTATGCACGGAAAAATAAAATCTCGGTTATTCACCTGGCAGATTGTATGGCGCCTACTATGATGCTGGCCTACGGCCTGGGAAGAATCGGCTGTCAGGTAAGTGGCGACGGAGATTGGGGTATTGAAAATACAAAGCCCAATCCATTTGGATTTATTCCCGATTGGATGTGGAGCTATCGATATCCACATAATGTAATAGGGGAGGGCATACCTATAGAAGGCTGCACCGGACCTTACTGTATGCAACTGCCGCAACCAGTTTACCCAACGGCTTTGTATGAGATTATGATGTGCCTGGTGTTATTTGGGGTACTCTGGTTTTTTAGAAAAAAAATTACGGTACCTGGAAGATTAGCCGGACTATATCTGATACTCAATGGAGCTGAGCGATTTTTGATAGAAAAAATAAGGGTAAATACCCACTATACCTCACTTCCCTTTCAGCCAACCCAAGCGCAGATAATCTCTTTATTGTTGATAATCAGTGGTATTATTTTATATACCCAAAGCCCCCGATGGTTTGCCAACGAAAAAAGGGCCCAGACGGCCATATAAAATAACCCCTGTATCTTTGTAAAAAAAACTATGCCCAGTTTTGATATCGCTAGCGAAGTAGATGCGCAAGTATTAGACAATGCCATTAATACCGTAAAAAAAGAAATCAGCAACCGCTACGATTTCAAGGGATCACCTGTTGAAATTACCCTCGACAAAAAACAATATCAGATAACGGTAGAAGTTGATAGTGAGATGAAGATGAAACAGGTAATTGATGTTATTATCAGCCGGGGTATGAAACAGGGCATTGATGCCAGTTCATTTGATTTTTCTAAAGATGCCTATCCCAGCGGAAAAGTTATCAAGAAAGATATTAAAGTTCAAAATGGACTGAAACAGGAAGACGCCAAGAAAATTGTAAAAATGATTAAAGACAATGGCTATAAAGTTCAGGCAGCCATTATGGACGATATCGTTCGGGTTACTGCAAAAAAAATTGATGAGTTACAAGAAGTAATTACCGCCTGTCGCAACCATTCCTTTGGAATACCGCTGCAATTCATCAATATGAAATCGTAATATGGTTGTAACTATTTAACTTTCAAATAGTTGTATCAATATTTTCGAATATTTTTTGATGGCAGCCCAAAAAGTGGTACCTTTGCATCCCAAATAAAAATTCACGGCAAAATCCGTGTAACCTTAAATCAATCAACATGAAAAAAGGCATCCATCCAGAAAACTATCGCTTTGTTGTTTTTAAAGACATGAGTAATGGTGTTAGTTTTTTAAGTAAATCGTCTGCTAATACAAAAGAGACCACTGTTTTTGAAGACGGAAAAGAATATCCGTTGATTAAAATTGAAATCTCCAATACTTCTCACCCTTTTTATACCGGTAAAAATATGCTGGTGGATACTGCGGGAAGAATCGACAAATTCAAAAAGCGTTACGCGAAAAAAGAAGCTTAACATACAAGCCGGATTTACTCCGGCTTTTTTTTGCACCCTACTTTCTACTATCTATTTCCTCTCTACAAATACCTACCGGATATTTTCTGGTATTTGGTAACTTTGTTGTTCAAATGGCTTCCATGAAACTAGATATACTGGCGTTTGGGGTTCATCCCGATGATGTGGAACTCGGTTGCTCGGGAACCCTGATGATGGCAATTGCCGAAGGTAAAAAAGTGGGTATCATCGATTTAACCCGTGGAGAATTAGGAACCCGTGGTTCAGCAGCCATCCGCATGCAGGAAGCTACTCGTGCTGCCGAAATTATGCAAGTGGCCGTTCGGGAAAACCTCGGAATGGCAGATGGATTTTTTTCCAATGACGAAGCACATCAGCGCCTGGTAATAGCGGCTATCCGCCAATTTCAGCCCAATATTGTGCTGGCCAATGCCCCCGAAGACCGCCATCCCGACCATGGCAGAAGTGCTAAGTTGGTTTCCGATGCCGCTTTTCTGGCCGGTTTACGAAAGATTAGTACCCAACACAATGGTATAGAACAAAGTGCCTGGCGACCGAGTTATGTGTTTCATTACATGCAAGACCGATTTCTGCAACCTTCATTTGTAATGGATATTTCGCCAGTGATGGATAGAAAAATGGAAGCCATACTGGCCTACGGCACTCAATTCAACAGCGCAGGCACCAATGAGCCCACCACCTATATTTCCACCCCCCAATTTTTAGAAACGGTAAAGGCAAGAGCAATGATGTTGGGAAAAAGAATTGGTGTTGCCTATGCAGAGGGCTATATCTCTGAAAAAATTCTGGGTTTATCTAGTTTCGACCCCATTATTCAAAACGTAACCTGATATTTAAATTAATCTCAAGCTATGGCAGTAGTACCGGTAGGGCTCATTCAGATGTCGTGCACATCGGATAAACAAGCAAACACGCAAAAAGCAATGGAACTTACCCGGCAGGCAGCTGCCCAGGGTGCCAAAATCGTTTGCTTGCAAGAACTGTATGCTTCTCTGTATTTCTGTGATACGGAAGACTATGAGCATTTTGCCCTGGCAGATGCTATACCCGGCGAGGTTACGGATGCCTGGGGCAAACTAGCCGCTGAACTGAACGTGGTAATTATTGCATCTCTCTTCGAAAAAAGAGCACAGGGGCTGTATCATAACACCACCGCGGTATTAGATGCAGATGGAACCTATTTGGGAAAGTATCGTAAAATGCATATCCCCGACGACCCATCCTACTACGAAAAATTTTACTTTACCCCCGGCGATTTAGGTTACCGTGTTTTTAAAACGGCCTATGCAACCATTGGCATTCTAATCTGCTGGGATCAATGGTATCCCGAAGCCGCCCGTATCACTTCATTAATGGGTGCTGAAATGTTGTTTTATCCAACCGCTATAGGCTGGGCAACCAGTCAAGACGAAGCCACCAACCGCGAGCAATTCAATGCCTGGCAAACCATACAGAGAAGTCATGCCATTGCCAATGGCGTTCACGTGATATCCGTTAACCGTGTGGGCTTTGAACAAGATGGCGCTATGAAATTCTGGGGTGGTTCCTTTGTATGCAATCCAATGGGAAATATCCTGTTTCAGGCATCTCACGAAGAAGAAACCGCAGCAGTGGTATCGGTAGATACCAACCTCACAGATAGTTACCGAACGCACTGGCCTTTCTTAAGAGATCGGCGGATAGACTCCTATGCGCCCATCACCAAGCGATATATTGATGAAGGATAATTATTGACGGCTTCCAAATAGCAGACTTCCAATCCGTACCATATTACTGCCTTCTTCAATGGCAATGGGGTAGTCGTTACTCATACCCATGCTGATAATAGGATCAGTTGCAAATGGAAAGGTTTTACTAATCGCATACATATTACTAAATTCTCTGCGCACCTGCTCGGTATCGGTTGTAAAGGATGCCATCCCCATCATTCCTCGGATAGAAACGGAATGGAGGGTTGATTGTATCGAAGCGATTTCCAGTATTTCAGATTCATCCAGCCCAAACTTGCTATCTTCTTTTGCAATATACACTTGCAATAAGCAACCAATGTTGCGGTTCAACTTAGCACCCTGCTTATTGATTTCGAGTAATAGTTTATTACTGTCTACTCCATGAATCAGGTGCACAAAGGGAGCAATCATTTTCACTTTATTAGATTGCAGATGACCAATAAAATGCCAGCGAATATCAGCAGGTAAGGCTTGTTGCTTGGCTACTAGTTCTTGCACGTAATTTTCGCCAAAATCACGTTGCCCCAATTCGTACAGGGCCATAATATCCTCATTGGGCTTGGTTTTGCTTACTGCAACCAAGGTAACATTTTGTTCTTCGAATTGAGCGCGAATGGATGTGTATAAGGGAATGTTTACAGGCATAGCATTGCAAATATAGAAATTAAGCAGGGCTTACACTAGAATGTGGAAGCTACCCCTTTATTTTCCTTAAGAAAACGTTCTTGCCAAACCAGGTTTTCAAGCACCAATGCATAATTATATCCGGTACAGGTATAATAAAAAGTGCCTACTCCTGCCTTGCCCAATGATTTTTTTAAGGAGGCGGGTAACATACTCGACATATTGGCTATAAAAAATGAAAAATCGCCGGAGCTAATTTCTTGTTGCCATTTGCTAAAGGTTAGTTGCTGCTTAGTTGCAACATATACACCCCATCGCATCAAAGCCGTATGCAACAAAACTGCATCCATCGGATTTTCAATTTTCGCTAAGGCATCCTGAGAAACGGCTACTAAACGGGGTTTAAACTTTTCCAATTCGGGAAGGGACTTACTAGCCATCAACCGGCTCAAATGATACAGGATAACTGGTAAGCGTTGATAGTGGGGTGATATAAAAGCAGGATCATCGAGGTATTTTTCTTTTTCCAGCACACGAACAATCAATTGCAAGGAGGCACTATCGGCTGCATTCCAAGGGAGCTGGTAGTTTTGAACGAAATACAAAATATTCGAGAGCACACTTACATCAAAATCAACCGGCATCTTCTTTCCAAACCATGTTGAGTAGGCAGGCAGATCTTGCAGAAAAGTGTAAGTATTATTAATTGACTTTTTTTGTCCATTGGTAAAAGCCTGCATCAACTGATGCACAGTGCTTGCTAATGAATCGGGCGCCTCCTTTGCTAACAGCAGTATCACCGTATCATCCATATCATCAGGCAGGGCCTGACTTTTATTAAACAAATTCAACCACCCACCATTGGGAAAAATGCGGGGGGTATCGGTTGGCCAGAAATTATAGGTTGGCCGATTATTCCGGTTGATGAATTTGGGATATACCTGCTTGCATCGATTTCTGATTTCCTGCACCTTTGCTTGCAAATCCGGAGACAAATCATGTTGAATACCCGATAAAGTGAAATCTACCAAGCCGGTAAAAAAAGGATTGATATCGGCTTTTTCTGTATTGCCATTCCAAGAATATCTACGATAGGAGGGGAAGCTTCCTGCGGGAAATACACTGCTCTCAACCCTTTGCTCTTGTTGCAAAGATTCAATCAACCAGGTACGTACATCTTGGTGTTGAGCAAAACCAGTTAAAGAAAGTATACAACAGATTAAGGACAATCCACCACCACCCGATTTCCTGAATATCCACCGCAAAAGAGTACAGGAAAACAGATTCATCGGAGCTAGTAGATTGATATGATTATTTAAGGATGCTGCGACTGATAACAATGCGTTGCACTTCGCTGGTGCCCTCATAAATCTGGGTAATTTTTGCATCGCGCATCATTCTTTCTACATGGTATTCTTTTACAAAACCATAACCCCCATGGATTTGCACGGCTTCGGTAGCAACCCACATGGCTGTTTCACTGGCCGCTACTTTTGCCATGGAAGAACTCAGGGTATAATCGAGGTGATTATCTTTTTCCCAGGCTGCTTTCATGCATAACAAACGGGCTGCTTCAATGCGGGTTGCCATATCTGCCAACTTAAACTGAATGGCCTGGTGATGCATAATCTCTTTTCCGAATGCCTTGCGCTGTTTACTATACGCCAGTGACAGTTCATAGGCACCACTGGCAATACCCAACGCCTGGGCAGCAATGCCAATACGGCCGCCTGCTAATGTTTTCATGGCAAATGTAAAACCAAAGCCATCCGCCCCAATCCGGTTTTCCTTAGGAACTTTTACATCGTTGAATAAAATGGTGTGCGTATCACTGCCACGAATCCCTAATTTGTTTTCTTTCGCACCAACTATAACACCCACACTATTTTTCTCTACAATAAAAGCATTGATACCTTTACTTCCTTTTGCTGGGTCGGTTTGGGCAATTACTAGATAAACGGAGGCTGAAGAGCCATTGGTGATCCAGTTTTTGGTACCGTTCAATAAATAGTAATCTCCTTTGTCTTCAGCAGTTGTTTGCTGACTGGTAGCATCACTTCCTGCTTCGGGTTCACTCAGCAAAAAAGCACCTATATACAATTCATTGTCTTTAATTCCTTTTGCCAGGTGTTGCAGGTACTTATCTTTTTGTTCGGCGGAACCAAATGATTCTAAGCCCCAACAATCATACAAACACTGGTACTGGCATCTACTTTACTAATTTCCTCCATTGCCAACACGTAGCTGATAGTATCCATACCACCGCCACCAAATTCGGGCGCAACCATCATACCCATAAAACCCAGTTCGGCTAATTTCATCACTTGCTCCCGAGGAAATCGCTGGTGCTCGTCTCGTTCAATTACTCCCGCAAAACATTCATTTTTGGCAAAGTCTCTGGCTGCCTGCCGAATCATTTGTTGCTCTTCCGATAATTGAAAATTCATTACTGAAATTTTTACAAAAATAAGCTAACAAATGTTAGGATAAGAAGATTTACCAAAAAATGACATTAATTAATAATATTTTTTTTGCACCTGATAAAGTACTGCCTTATCTCGATCGCTAAAACCCCGGGTAGAGTCTTGTAAAAAGTGCCGTTTAAAAGCCCGCTTGGCGGCAGAACTGTCTTTCATATCATACCCAATAATCCGCAGGGCCTGCAAATGATTAAAGTCAGCAGGGGCGGCAGCGGAAGGCTCATCATACCAAAGTCCAAACCCTTGGTCTGCCAATAATTTCCAGGGGAAACGGTAATTGGGATCATTTTTGCGGGTAGGGGCAATATCTCCGTGCCCAATAAAATTGGCTGCGGGTAGGGTATATTTTTGTTTCAATTGGGCCAATAAACTCAACAGGCTCTTCAACTGGAGACTGTCGAAGGGTTCAAAACCATTATTATCTAGTTCAATACCAATAGAGGCTGAATTAATATCAACCAAATTACCCCATCGGCTTACCCCAGCATGTGCCGCCCGCAGATAATCATTGAGCATATGATGTACGGTACCATCTTTACAAATAACATAATGCGCGCTTACCAATGAAGCAGGCGTAGTAAATGTTTGCAGCGTTTGTGCACAAGCATTTTGAGCGGTATGGTGGATGATTACAAAACTGGGTTTACGCAAATTGAAATTGGTGGTACCTACCCATTTTTCGGGCTGCAGAATACTATCTGATATTGGAACCTCGGGTTGTTGGCGGATTGTTTTTACCAGTTCTTTGGTTTGTTGCCGATACAAACGGTTGGTAGATTGATAGGGATGGGGTGAACAAGCCATCCAGCCGACAATAACTACAATCAGATAACTGTATTTTGATTGGAAACGTTGCATAGGGGTGCTTTTAACAATTCCGGCAAATGAAATCGGAAAGTGAATGTAGGTACCTAACTTTGAAAAAAAAAGAAAAAATGTCGATGCACCTAGGCAGAACCACTTTTGGAGATATTGCCAACCAAGGCAATGTATTAAGCAGAGCAGCAGTAATGCAATGGATAGCAGATTGGGTAATCAATCCCCGCTTGCAGTTACACATGTTTCAGGTGGGTGAATTGATGAGATGTTGGGCCTCCGAAAAACTGAATTTATCCGAAGCTGATGTATGGAAATGGGAAATGGCTGGCATTTTACACGATGCAGACTGGGATCAATGGCCGGATTCGCATTGCCGTAAAATTGTGGAAGCATTGGAAGAAAAGCAAATTGACCCTGAAATTATCAGAGCCATTGCTTCTCATGGTCACGTTCATTTTGGCGTAGAACCCGAAACCGCCATGGATAAAATGTTGTATGCATTTGATGAATTATCGGGATTTGTTCATGCCTATTCCCTGATGCGCCCCGGGGGTTATGCCGACATGGATGTGAAAGGCGTAAAAAAGCGCCTCAAGGATAAAGCATTTGCAGCGGGTGTTTCCAGAGATGATATTCGGGATGCTTGTGAAAGAGCCCAAATTGATTTAGATGAGCTGATACAATTTATCATTCCCCGTCAGGCCGTATTTACCGCTAATCAATCTTAAATCACCCACCCCTATTTATATGCAAAAATTTATTTTATTACTGTTGCTCTGCTTGGTTGGCAGAACCGGTTATAGTCAGGAAGTGTTGCCCCTTCGAGAGCAATCGAAGTGGATAGACGAACTGCTGAACGAAAGAATCGAGGGCGTATTACCCGGGTTGATGAAACGCGAGCAAATTGATTGTTGGGTGTTGATTTCTCGGGAATACAATGAAGATCCCGTGTTAAAAACCTTTCTACCGGCCGAGTGGTTGTCGGCAAGAAGAAGAACCATGCTGGTATTTTATCTGAACCCGCAAACTGGTAAAATTGAGAAGCATGCCATTGCCCGCTATGCAGTTGGAAAATCGATACCAGCTTCCTGGGATATGCAAAAATATCCCGACCAATGGGATGCACTGGTGCAATTGATTGCATCTAAGCATCCAAAAACCATTGCCATCAATTATTCGAATGATTTTGCCCATGCAGATGGTATCACGCATACCGAGTTTAACCTATTCAGCAAATACCTGCCGGATAGTCTTCGCAAGAAAATGGTTTCGGCAGAGTCACTGGCAGTTGCCTGGCTAGAAACCCGAACAGAAAGAGAGATAGCCATCTATCCCAAACTCATTCAATTAACGCATCAGATTATTCAGGAGGGATTTTCGGAGAAAGTAATTACCCCAGGTATTACTTCTACGGATGATTTGGTATGGTGGTTTCGGCAACGAATTCGAAATGCAGGATTGGATACCTGGTTTCATCCCTCTGTATCTATTCAACGCAAAGATTCGGTTGTATTCGATCACTTGAAAGCTTTTTCCGATCGCCCCAGAGAAGATATTCTGCAACCGGGCGATTTAATTCATGTGGATATAGGCATCAGTTATTTACGATTACAAACCGATGTGCAGGAACACGCCTATTTACTGCTACCCGGAGAAACGCAGGCACCCGCCTCTTTACAACAAGCATTTTCTAAAGCCAACCGTTTACAGGATATTTTAACCAGTCAATTCAAGTTAAACAGCACCGGTAATCAAATACTGCAACAAGCGCTAACGCAGGCGGCGGCAGAGAAAATAACTGCCAGCATTTATACCCATCCCATTGGTTTTCACGGCCATGCAGCCGGACCAACTATTGGATTATGGGATCAACAAAAAGGGGTTCCGGGATCGGGTGATTTTCCTGTGCATTACAATACAGCCTATTCTATTGAACTGAATGCAGCCAGTTATATTCCGGAATGGAAAAAGGAAGTTCGTATGATGTTAGAACAGGATGGCATTTTTACAGCCGCCGGATTCCGATATCTGGGTGGCAGACAAACACAACTTTGGTTGATACCTAGGCAGTAATGAATAACTCCATAAAAAGTAAAATAATAGTTAACAATTTATATCTTCCCTTCTCCGCTAGTCTTCCGATTCGCCTAGGCGGAGAGGAGACTATGCCTTTACTTTGAATATTCTTAAAAACTTTTGTAAATTTTCAAAGGAAAAGCAGAGGTGAACTAAAGACTATGCTAGTTATAACAATAACTATTCTCCGCATTAGTCCTCTGCCCTTTCCCTTGATCTTTCGTT
>JAPLEI010000122.1 GCA_026391195.1 Bacteroidota bacterium
CACTTCCAGCACCCTTTTGCGGGCTACCTCGTGCACTACTATGGGTTGCGGGTAAGTTAACTCCTGCCACTCAGGTACCCATTCCCGAATATATTTATGCTGAGGGTCGAATTTTTGTGTTTGTAAAGTGGGATTAAATACTCTAAAATAAGGTGCTGCATCGCAACCACTGCTGGCTGCCCATTGCCATCCTCCATTATTGGCAGCCAAATCGAAATCGAGCAGTTTGTTAGCAAAATACGCTTCCCCCCAGCGCCAGTCGATCAGCAAATGTTTCACTAAAAAAGAAGCCGTAATCATGCGTACCCGATTATGCATAAAACCTGTAGCATTTAATTGTCGCATACCTGCATCCACAATCGGATAACCCGTTTTACCTTCACACCAACGCTTAAATTCTGCTTCGTTATTTCTCCAGGGTATGGCATCGTAGGCTTTTTTAAATGCTTCTCCCCTTCCCACTTTTGGAAAGTTGAATAAAATCATGTGATAGAAATCTCTCCAGATAAGTTCATTTAAAAACGTTGCACTGGTAGCTTTTGCCTTGGTAGCCAGCTGGCGAACACTAATGGTACCAAAACGCAAATGCACGCCTAAACGGGATGTTCCGTGAGCCAGGGAAGGTATATCTCTGTTTTGCTGGTAATGTTTCAATACCTCCATTTGTGGAGTATCCGAGGGGAAGCTTTCCCCCGAATCAATAAAGCCAATTGATTTCAGTGAGGGCATTGGCAGAGGTGACTGCCGAAAATACTGAGCTGATTTTTTTTCTGATGGATACGCTGGTATACCCGTTTTTTCGAGGGTAGCTCGCCACTTGTTTGCATAAGGCGTAAACACCGTATAGGGGTTTCCGTCATCTTTTGTTACTTCCAGTTTTTCAAATACTACCTGATCTTTTGAAGTATAGAATGAAATACCGGCTGATGATAAAAGATTGGCAATTGCCGTATCTCTTTCTATTGCATAGGGTTCGTAATCATGATTCGTATAAACTGCTGAAATGCTATACTTGTTTATCAATTGCTGAAAAACATCGAGCGGGGTTCCTGTATATACTTCCAGGCTACTCCCGATCTTGCTCAGTTGTTGTTGCATATCCTCCAGCGCCCGATGAATAAAAGCTACCCTGCGGTCATTTTTATCCTCCAGTTGATTCAGAATGGCTGTATCAAAAATAAAAATTGGCACAACCGGTTCATTTCCCGAAAGTGCCTGGAACAAGGCGGCATTATCGAATAAACGCAGATCTCTGCGAAACCAATGGATGCGTACTGAAATTTTCAAAGCGAGTTAATTTATTGATAGAACAAAAGAAAATCGGAATAGTTGTTTCATTCGCCCAGCTTTTCTCTGCCTTCCCATAATGGAACTATCGTTTGTAGGTATATACGAGCAGCCCATTCTCCCCCATACTCATTTTTATCCAATAGCTTCACCCAGCGGATGCCAGAAATAACATTGGTTAAAAATATTTCCTCCGCCTCCTGCAGGTCTCCTACCGTTAAGGGCATTTCGGCAACCGGATAATGATTTGCTTGTAACTTTTGCAAAAGATACCGGCGCATTACCCCATCCACCGCCCCCTCTGTAAGCGGAGGAGTAATTACCTGTCCATTTTTCAGGATAAACAGATTGGCAATCGTGGTATCGGCCACTCGGTTATGGGCGTTTAAAACAATTGCATCATTACATTGGTGCTGCTTGGCCCATCGGGCTGCCATGGCATAGGGAAGAAATTGCGAGGTTTTGAGGGAAGCAAACCGATCACAACTTTTTTGCGCATGAGGATACACACACAAATCAATTCCATTCACTTGAATAAATGAGCGAAGTTCCGGTCCTTCCCAAGATTGTATCAGCACATGCGGATAGGGGGGTTCTGGATCGAATAATCCACCCGAACCCCTAAAAACAGTAAGCCGAATTCGGGCATTATCTCCATGACGATTGGCCTGGGCCAATTGAACAATTTGCTGCTCCAATTTTTCGGCCGACAAATGAGGGGGACATTCCATTTGCAATTGTTCCATCGTATAAAACAAGCGCTCGGCATGAAACGGAAAAAGCTGAATTTTTCCTCTCACCAGTTTCATCGTTTCAAAACAGCCATCCCCATAGCGAAATGTTCGGTTATCTACCGAAATCAGGGGTTCCCCGGTTTTGATTTTTTTACCATCTAGCAATAAAAAAGCAGGTAACATAGCGTAAAGATAACCCGAGTTTTGGGTTTGACCGTTTTAGGTTAATTTTATTGCTTCATCTACCCTTTCGTTCATGCAAATCCGCTCAATACTTTCGGAACTAGAATTGATAGCTCCCCTATCCTTGCAAGAATCTTACGACAATGCCGGCTTACTTACAGGTATGCCCGATTGGGAATGTACGGGGGTAATCTGTACCCTGGATGCAACCGAAGAAGTGGTGCTGGAAGCCATCCAAAAAGGATGTAACCTGATTGTGGCCCATCATCCAATTATTTTTGGGGGACTAAAAAAAATCAATGGCAAGAATTATGTAGAGAAAACCATCATTACTGCCATCAAAAATGACGTAGCGATTTATGCCATTCATACCAATTTAGACAATGTATTATCTGGAGTTAATCAAAAAATTGCCGAAAAAATAGGACTGGTAAATTGTACCATTTTGCAGCCCAAACCTCAGCAGCTCCTCAAACTGCACACATTTGTACCTACCCAACAGCTAGAAACAGTTAGGTCGGCCCTTTTTCAGGCTGGTGCGGGAGCAATCGGCCTATATCGCGAAGCTAGTTTTGGCATGGAGGGCATTGGAACCTTTACCGGGGGAGCAGGCACAAATCCTACCATTGGGAAGCCGGGGGAAAGAACCGCTGTAGCCGAAACCCGACTAGAAGTGTTGGTACCGGCTCATTTGCAATCGCAGGTAATGCGGGCATTGATAAATAGCCATCCATTCGAGGAAGTGGCATACGATTGGGTGCTGCTGCAAAATACACAGGCCGATATTGGCAGTGGGTTACTGGGCGAATTACCCGAACCTATGGAGGAAAAAGGGGTTTTGCAACTGCTGAGTACTGCCTTTTCCTTATCGGTGATTAAACATACCCCCTTACTCAATAAAAAAATACATCGGGTAGCCCTTTGCGGGGGAGCCGGCAGTTTTCTTATAGGAAAAGCCTTGGCTGCCGGTGCCGACCTATATATAACGGCCGACCTCAAATACCATGAATTTTTTGATGCCAATCAAAGAATGGTATTGGCCGATATTGGTCATTGGGAAAGCGAACAATATACTTCAGAACTACTGGTGGATATTTTACAACGCAAATTCCCTACCTTTGCCGTCCTTAAATCAGGTATTCATACCAATCCGGTGCGTTATTTCACGGGAGGCTGACGATGAAAATGATCGTTTTGCAGATGAAAATCAGCGTTTTAAGGTATAAAAAAGTTAATTAGCAGATATTTTTTACCTTTTGGTGTTTTAACCCACATAAAAATCAACCGTTCATATGGCAGCCGTTAAAGATTTCTCCGTAGAAGAAAAATTGGTGAACCTGCTGAAATTGCAGAAAATTGATTCAAAATTAGATGAGATTCAGATTTTGAAGGGTGAGTTACCCATGGAAGTAAGCGATCTGGAAGACGAAATTCTTGGTTTAAAAAGCCGCCAGGTGCGCATTGAAGAGGAAATCAATGGAATTACCGAGTACATAGATGGCAAAAAAGCAGCTATTAAAGACAGTGAAGCCCTGATTGCCAAATACGAAAAACAGAGTGACAACGTAAAGAACAACCGGGAATATGAGGCTATCAATAAAGAAATTGAAATGCAGCAGTTGGAAATCAAACTCTGCGAAAAAAATATCCGTGATGCCAATGATGAGTTAGGCGAAAAAGTAAAAGTGTTGGATGCTGCCCGTAAACAAATTGCAGTGAAAGATGGCGTTTTGGCCCATAAAAAAGGCGAGCTGGAAAAAATTATCGTTGAAACAGAAAAAGAAGAAAATCATTTCAACCAATTGAGCAGTGATGCCCGCGCACATATCGATAGCCGCTTGATGTATAGCTACGATCGTATCCGGAAAAACTACCACAATGGTTTATCGGTAGTTCCGGTAGAAAGAGATGCTTGCGGTGGATGCTTTAATTCTATTCCCCCACAACGCCAGAGTGAAATCCGTTTACACAAAAAAATCATCGTTTGTGAAAACTGTGGTAGAATTTTGGTAGATGGTGATTTGAACAGTTCTATAGAAGTTAAATAAACGCGAACAGGAGCTATTCCTGAACGAGTAAATTATATCGAAAGGGTTTCCGAAGGGCAGCCCTTTCTTATTAAAGGGATATGGCTAAACAATTCCTACTAATAGTATGCTTGAGCATCCTTTGTCCGGTGTTGGTTGTTAGCCAACCAGTTTTTGAATTTAACAGCACCTGTCAGCAGGCATTTCAAGAAATAACCCGCCTTAAACTAAACACCGGAAAATCGCTAATTCTAAAAGCCCGACAACAAAACCCGAACAACCTGATTCCGGAATTACTGGATAACTACATCGACTTTTACACCCTTTTTTTAAACGAAGATCCGGCAGAACTGAAGAAAAGACTTCCCCAGTTTGAAACCAGACTGAACAAAATAAAGGCTGGGCCCGCCTCATCCCCTTTTTTCCTCTACTGCCAGAGTATTATTTATTTGCAACGAGCTGCTTCCGTAATTAAAGCTGGAAAATTTTGGGATGCTGCCTGGGATTGCCGGAAAAGCTATTTACAGATAAAAGAGAATAAAAAACGTTTTCCCACTTTTGCGCCCAACGATCTTCCGTATGGAGCCCTGCAAGCGGTTACCGGAACCATTCCCAAAGGATTTCGTTGGATAGCTGGTATATTGGGCATGAAGGGTTCATTAACGGAAGGCATGAAAACGGTGCGATCATTTGTGGCTGGCAGTGATCCCTGGCAAAAAGTTTTTTACAACGAAGCCGCCTATATTTATCCTTACCTGCTATTTTATTTAGAAAATAAAAAAGAAGAAGCCCTGCAATTCGCCCGAAATCCCCGGATAGATCTGGTGAACAATCACCTGCATCTTTACATGGCGGTAAATTTATCCCTCAACAACCAGCAAGCAGAACAGGCAACCCTGCTGATGAAAAACCGCTCCCAATCACCCGAATATTTCACTACGGGTATTTGGGACTTTGAGATGGGTTTTGCCCAATTGTATCATTTGCAAACTGCTGATGCTGCCCGGCATTTTGAATCTTTTCTGCAACAATTTAAGGGGCAGTTTTATGTAAAGGATGCTTATCAAAAACTAAGCTGGTGTTATTGGCTGGAGGGAAATACAGTGCGTGCTGAGGAAATGAGACAGGCCATATTAAAAAAGGGCAGCACCGATTCAGATGCAGATAAAAAGGCATTGGCCGATGCAAAATCGGGCATATGGCCTAACCGTTGGCTGCTGAAAGCCCGTTTGTTGAGTGATGGAGGCTATCAAAATGAAGCCCTGAAACTACTTACAAGTTCTCCCGAAGCGCCCCCTGATTCGCCAAGCGAAAAATTAGAATATCTATATCGAATGGCAAGGGTATACGATGCGTTGGGCAGAACGGAAGAAGCATTAGCCAATTATGCTGCCACCATTAAGCAGGGACAAAATCGAACAGAATACTTTGCTGCCCGCGCAGCACTGCAATCGGGTCAGCTATATGAGTCAAGGGGGAAAAAACAACAAGCCATTGAATTGTATCAGCAATGCCTGAATATGGAAAACCACGAATACAAGAACTCGCTCGATCAGCGGGCGAAAGCTGGCATTGCCCGCTGTAAAGGGGAATAAAATTACCCGTATTTTCACCTGTAGTTTGCTGAACCAAATACCCTGTGCTAAATTGCAGGAAAAGCCGACATTTGAAGTGCTTGCGCTTTAACGCTGTTAACTGAAACAATGCTGCAACATCTCCATATACAGAATTATGCGATTATTGATGATTTGAAAATTGAATTTTCAGATCGGCTAAATATCATCACCGGAGAAACCGGTGCCGGTAAAAGTATCTTGATGGGCGCACTGGGCTTGATACTTGGCGACCGAGCAGATACCAATGTACTTTTGAACCGAGAAAAAAAATGTTGCATCGAAGGCGTATTCAGTAAAGCCACTGCACCTGGGATATCCGACTTTTTACTAAAGAATGACCTAGAAAATGAATCCGAATTACTGCTGAGACGAGAAATTGCCAGCAATGGCAAATCGAGAGCATTTATCAATGATACACCCGTAAGTCTGCAACAAATTCGGGAACTGGCTGCTTTATTGGTTGATCTGCATCGTCAGTTTGATACCCTGGCATTGGGGGAAGCGGATTTTCAACGGGAGGTATTGGATGCTTTAACCCGCCAACCCGAACTTTTGCAGCAGTACCGAACAGTTTTTCATCAATGGGCGAGTTATAAGAAGGAACTAGACCAATTAATTGCTGATGAAGCCCAGGCTGCCAAAGAACGCGATTATCAGCAGTATTTGCTGGATGAACTGAATGCCTTGGCATTAAAGCCTATGGAACTGGAAAACATCGACCAGGAATTAACGGTTTTAAATAATGCAGGCAATATTCAGCAAACCATTGATCGCATCAGTTTTCTGCTGCGCGATGCAGAAACGCCGCTGTTACCCCAATTAAAGCAAAGTACGCTGGCGTTGCAATCGTATGCGAGCCTGCTGCCTGCGCTTGCTTCCCTATCAGAAAGATTACAATCTGTACATATTGAATTAGGAGATATTGCAGATGAATTACAAAAAATTAAAGATCAATGTCAGGTAGATGAAAGCAGGACCGACTTTATCAACCAACGACTCTCAGACGGATATAAACTGTATAAGAAACATGGTGTAAAAACAACGAATGAATTGTTAGAAATTCAGCATGCCCTAAGCACTACCCTTGCCAATGCGGAAAAAAAGGTGGAGCAAAGAGTGGCTTTAGAAAAAAGCACTGAAGAGAGCAGACAGGCTTTGGTAAAATTGGCAGATCGCTTATCAACCGAGCGGAAAAAAGTAGCACCCCCTTTTGAAAATGAAGTTAAGCGATTGCTCACCCGGGTAGGTATGCCGAATGCCTCCATACAGGTTCAAATAAAAGACAGTAAGGCCAACGAAACCGGTGCCGACCAGATAGATTTTTTATTTGATGCCAATCAATCGGGCAGAATGGAGCCCCTAAAAAAAGTGGCCAGTGGCGGAGAACTGAGTAGACTGATGCTTTGCATTAAATCGCTGGTGGCCGATTCGATAGAATTACCTACCCTGATTTTTGATGAAATAGATACCGGTATTAGTGGGGAGGCTGCCCGGCAGGTGGGTATGATAATGAAGGAAATGACAGCCACTCGCCAATTGATTTGCATCACCCATCAACCACAAATTGCCGGGAAGGCGGATGCCCATTTTTGGGTATATAAAGAGGCATCCGGATCTACTATCCATACCGGTATTCGGAGATTGAATGAGGAAGAAAGAATCAAAGCGATCGCCAGCATGCTATCCGGTGAGGAACCTACTGCTGCTGCACTGGCCAATGCCAGGGAATTGATTCATTCCTAACCGGTTCCACAGGTTTACAACTAAATCTTTATGTTTGTGGTATAAATGCCCATTCAACTAATCAAATTATGGCTTACCAATTACTCAAAGGAAAAACTGGCATCATTACCGGGGCGCTGGATGAAAATTCCATCGCCTGGAAAGTAGCAGAAAAAGCACATGAAGAAGGTGCCCGATTTGTTTTAACCAATGCGCCCATTGCTATGCGGATGGGAGAAATTAAAAAATTGGCCGAAAAAACCGGTTCACAAATCATTCCGGCAGATGCTACCAGCACCGAAGAACTTACCCACCTGTTTACCGAATCGCAACAAATTTTAGGAGGTAAAATAGATTTTGTATTGCACTCGATAGGCATGAGTGTAAATATCAGAAAGAAAATACCCTACACCGAACTCAACTACGACTATTACCAAAAGGGGATAGATGTATCGGCCTTATCATTACATAAAATGCTGGCAGTTGCCATGAAGCTGGATGCCATCAAC
>JAPLEI010000083.1 GCA_026391195.1 Bacteroidota bacterium
AGAAATTTTATCCGATGGACATGCCAAAACAAGCTTTTGCCTGTCGACATTAAGCAGCTATCAACAGCTTATACACATACATAGGTAGCCTCGATAACTTAGGCACTAATTGGCCTATTTTCATGTGCGAATATTTTTTTATCCCCCAGTTGTATTGGCCCCCACTAAGCATCGAAAGGATAGGTTATCACTGTTAACTTATTAACCCATGCACCTTTACGAAACCATTCTTTCAAAAGAGCCCTCTCAACCAAAGCCAAATGCAAAGAATTTACGCTTTGCCAACATACCTTGTTTTTCAGACGAAGCCACCTATGTGTATTCACTGAAGACTAAAAAAATCTTGTTTGCAGAAGGGTGGATGGAGTTATTAGGATATGAGAACGAAGAAATCAGTATGGATTTGCTGGTTGAAATTACTACTCCCGACCACAAAGAATTTATTCAGGAAATGAATAACCAGGCACTGGCATTTATTTTAAGTAAATCGTCGAACCTTTATGAGTACTCCTGCACCACTGAATGCAAAAAATTCAGCAAGCAGGGTGAGGAAGTTGCTCTACTGGAGAGTGTGAAAGTACATCACTCGTTGAAGGGTAAAGTGGTTGAGGTAATTGGCACTTACAAGCGCAACCCCCGAACGCCCCATTTGGGAAATAAATATTTTCAGGCAAGCGGGCCTGGTATCGAAACATTGGTTGAAAAAATGAAATTGGTAGCTGCCCGTGAAGCAATAATCAACGGGAGAGAAAGAACCATTTTGAAAATGCTGGCACAAGGCAAATCGATGAAAGAGATAGCGAATGTATTATACGTTTCCAAGTCCGCCATAGAAAAAACCGTTATGCCATTGTACAAGAGATGTAATGTGCGCAATCTTGTTGAATTGATTGCTTATTCGCATAAGAATGGGTTAATTTAACTGAACCTTCGGCCTTCATTCCTCGCATTCCTTCTTCGCATAGCCTTACGCCTAATGGGGTAGGAGACTATGCGCTTCGGAGTTCAAATCAACATCAGTTAACTAAATTGATTGCTGCATCATATACACAAGTCAATATCGGCTAATTCAATTTATGTAATAAAATCAGAGATACCTTGTTTCCCTGTATAAAAATATCCCGCTGAATTAAGCAGATTATTCCTCCGAACCGAATAGTCCCCGCTGGGAGAATGCGGAGAAGGAAATATCCTGCAAATCGTGTAGATTATTCCTCCGAACCGAATAGTCCCCGCTGGGAGACTATTCGGAGAAGGAAATATCCTGCTAATTGTGTAGATCATTCTTCCGAACCGAATAGTACGCCCCTGGCTTACTATTCGGAGAAGGGAAAGGTAATATCAAAACCTTGCTTCTTTTGCCAATACCTACCCCATCCCACCCCTTACCTAAAAAAACCCTATTTTCATCTACAAATTCATCCCATGCAACTCAAACGTTCATTCCTTAGCCTGCTGCTTTGCAGTATTGTAATCATATCCAATGCGCAAGCACAAACAGCTGATATTATTCTGCAAAACGGCCGCATACTCGATGGTACTGGCAATAGTTGGTATAAAAGCAATATCGCCATTACCAACGGGAAGATACTGGCTATCGGGAAACTGAACGGATGGACCGCCACCCGCGTGATAGACGTGCAAAACCAAATTATCGCACCCGGATTTATTGATGTGCATACGCATATTGAAGGCGAAGAGAAAAAAAATCCACTGGCAGAAAACTTTATTCTGGATGGCGTAACTACCGTGGTTACCGGTAACTGTGGACTCGGACAAACCAATATAGGTAAGTACTTTTCTATGATGGATAGTCTGCATACCAGCATCAACGTAGCAACCCTAATTGGCCATAACGATGTACGTAAAGCGGCCATGGGTTCGGCAAATCGTTTACCCAGCGAATCGGAAATGCTGCGCATGGAACAAATAGTGGAAGATGCAATGAAAAGTGGGGCCGTGGGTTTCTCTACCGGACTTATCTATATCCCCGGCACCTACTCTAAAACCGAAGAAGTGGTACGCCTGGCCAAAGTAGCGGCTAAATATAATGGGGTATATGCCAGTCATATCCGCAACGAAGGCGACAGTGTGGCACCTGCCATCCGCGAAGCCATCAACATTGGAAAAGAAGCCGGCATTCCGGTTGAAATTTCGCATTTTAAAGTGAGCGGACAACAAAACTGGGGCCGCAGTACCGAAACGATTGCCATGGTAGAAGCTGCAAGAGCTGAAGGTCAAGATGTAACCATCGACCAATATCCCTATACCGCCAGCAGCACTTCTTTGAGTACCTTATTGCCCGATTGGGTGTTGGCAGATGGCAGTGATTCTATCAAAGCCCGGCTCAGTCGCCCCGAAATAAAAGAGCGCGTAATCAAGCACATGATTACCAACCTGAAAAAACGCTCCCTCAAACATTTCAGCTATACCGTAGTAGCTTATTATAAAGCCGACACTACCTACAATGGCAAAAGCATTGAAGATATCAATGTGGGTAATGGCAATCCCCATAAAGTGCAGGCCGAAGCCGAAACCATTATCAGCATGATGATGCAAGGAGGCGCCAGTATGGTATTCCATGGCATGAGCGAAAAAGATGTATCGAATATTATGAAAGTTCCCTTCAATATGATTGCCAGTGATGCGGGCATTCGCATTTTGGGCTCGGGTAGTCCACACCCTCGTGGCTATGGCACCAATGCAAGGGTATTGGGTAAATATGTTCGGGAAAAGAAAATCATTTCCCTCGAAGAAGCCATCCGCAGAATGACCACCCTGCCGGCACGTAAGTTCAATATCGAAAACCGGGGCATCATTCGCGAAGGGGCCATTGCAGATATTGTGGTGTTTGATGAAAATACCGTAACTGATATGGCTACCTTCGAGCAGCCACATCAGCTGAGTACCGGTTTTTCGTATGTGCTGGTGAATGGACAAGTAACCAATGATCAGGGCAAACATACCGGAACCCGCGCTGGAAAAGTTATTCGCTGGAATGGCGGTAAATAAACTCCGGCAATAGCCGTTGCTAATTGCATAGTGCCTATCAAATTCAAAGCGGTGCCGAATTATAAGTACCTTAGTGCAGCCAACAGAACAGTTTAGTACGGAAATATAAAGGAATGAATAGTCAACAAGAAGTAGCCTGCACTTTATGCAAAGGCAATGCCCGATTACTACAGGAAAATTTTATCGGTTATAAGGTAGATATGCATTTTAGCATTTACCAATGCGATTACTGCAACACTTCTTTTCCCTTACCATTGGTTGATGCAAATGAGATATATGATTTCATCTACAAAAATGGAGCACGGGTTCCGGCCTACGACCGCTACTGGCAATATTTTAAGCAGGTAAAACATCAGGCAAACCCCCTTGCCTATCTTACTGCCAGGGAAGAAGCCTATTGGGGAATTCAGCAGGCACTCAAAGAAATTTCTACTGCAAAACAGCAGCCGACTATTTTAGAAGTGGGTTGTGGATTAGGATATCTAACCTATGCATTAAAAACAGATGGATATACTATTAAGGGACTAGACATTTCGAATGAAGCTATTCAAAATGCTCGCCAACATTTTGGGGATCATTATATCTGCGATAATTTGTTTTCTTATGTGAACGAGCACGCTGGTGAATATGATGTAATTATTTTAACAGAGGTTATCGAGCATGTGAACGACCCGATTGCCTTTATTAAAACCATCGCGGCACTTTTAAAGAAGGGAGGCAAAGCTATTGTTACCACACCCAACAAAAGTCTGGTTCCGCAAGATATCACTTGGGATACAGAACTGCCTCCCGTGCATCAGTGGTGGTTTAGTGAAGATTCTATGCAGTACATCGCCAACCAACTCAACCTAAATCTGCATTTTGTTTCCTACGAGTCGTTTTATCAAAATAATCCAAAAGAATATATTGTAAAGCGAGGCAAAAAGAAATCATTCCGCATTCCGGTAATTGATGAGAACTGGCAGTTTTATAGTCATGCACTAAAAAATATCCCAGCCGAATCCTCCTCGGATTCTGCACCAACTCCGGCTGCATCGGAAGCAAGTGCATTTAAAAAGGGCTTCAAAAGAACCTTATTACAACTGAAAGCACTGGTTAAGCCTTCTACCATTATTTGTGGGGAAAGAGGGAATACTTTATGTGCTGTATATGAAAAGAAGGACTAGGATTCGATTAGAAATTTTTATACCTTTCTAAAAGCTTTTTTTACTGATACATTTCCTGACTAATTGAAAAATTGGTGATATGAAATTTCGTTTTTTATTGTTGTTGCTTCCATTATTTGCGGGTGCCCAAAAGTCTGCGCAGGTGGATGCGGTGCTGGCTCCCTATCTAGAAAACCAAACATTCAGTGGGGTTGTGTTGATAGCACAGGAAGGAAAGGTAGTATACAACCGGGCAACCGGATTCCGCGATTTTGCTAATCGAACTCCGCTTAAAAAAACTGATCTGTTTGAGTTGGCTTCGGTAAGTAAACAGTTTACCGCTATGGTGATTATGCTTTTGCAGGAGCGTGGCCTATTACAATTTGATGATCTGGTAGAAAAATATCTTTCGATACCGTATAAAAATATCAGCATTCGGCATTTACTCACCCACACATCCGGCTTGCCCGATTACCAGGCGATTATGGATGAGCATTGGGATAAATCTAAAGTGGCCGATAATCAAGACATCATTCAGTACCTGCAGCGCTATGCACCACCAACCCGCTTTGTGCCGGGAAGTATTTACGAATACAGCAATACGGGCTATGTGTTATTAGCCAGCATAGCCGAAAAAGCTTCGGGCAGGGATTTTACAGAAATCTGTCGCACAGAAATTTTTCAAAAGCTGGGCATGCAGCATACCGACTTACGCACACCGGCAGAAAGATCGGCTATAGAAAATTTTACACGAGGGCATATACCCGATTCTACCGGAACTATTTTTTTGCCGGCCGATTCCTTTCCGTCTTCTAATTATACCATCTGGTTGGGCCATCGGGAAGGTCCGGGAAGAATCAGTTCTACCGCGCAGGATTTGTTGAAGTGGGATCAGGCATTGCGGAATAATACGCTTATCGGGCCAGCAACCCTACAACAGGCTTATACGCCCATGGTGTTGAATGATGGAAAGATCTCGTACTATGGATTTGGCTGGGATATTCTAGATAATACAGCCGACCATATAATTGTTGGCCACAATGGCGACAACCCGGGATATAAAACCCAGATTATTCGTTCACTCTATAATGGCAAAACCCTGATTGTACTAAGCAACAATGCACCATCAGATTTTAGTAAATTAATAAGCGCTTTACAAAAACTCATCACCCAATAACTATTTATGCAAACAAAATTCCTTTTCCTGCTGCTGTTACCGGTTCTTGGCCTTTCGCAAAATGCAGACCGCATTCATAAAAAAGCCATTGTAGTGGATACGCACAATGATATACTCACTGCAAGCATCGAGAAAAAAGTTAGCATGGATGATAACCTGAAAGGGAAAACCCATTCCGATTTGCAACGCTGGAAAGAAGGAGGATTGGATGTGCAACTGTTTTCGGTATGGTGTGATGGAGATAAACCCGAACCCTATCAATTTGCGAATCGTGAAATGGATATACTGGATGCCATCATTCAAAAAAATCCCACCAAAATTGCGCTTACCAGAAATACCTATGAAATGAAGCAGGCAGTAAAAGCCGGAAAACTAGCTGCTATGTTTGGGGTGGAGGGCGGACATATGATTGAAAACAGCCTCGAAAAATTAGATCAACTTTTTGCAAGAGGTACCCGCTACATGACGCTCACCTGGAACAACTCCACTTCCTGGGCTACTTCTGCCTGGGATGAAACCAGTAAAAAGGATAGTCTGGCCAAAACCCATAAAGGACTTACCGATTTTGGCAAGCAGGTAGTAAAAAGGATGAATGAGTTGGGTATGGTGGTAGACTTATCGCATGTGGGAGAACAAACATTTTGGGATGCCATTGCTACTACCAACAAGCCGGTGATTGCATCGCACAGCAATGCGTGGAGTTTATGTCCGGTTCCGCGCAATCTGAAGGATGATCAGATATTGGCAATTGGAAAAAATGGAGGAGTTATCTCGCTCAACTTTTTTTCCGGATTTGTAGACAGCAACTACCGAAAAAAAGCAGCCCGCTTTGAATTTTCCCATAAAGCGGAAATCGATTCGCTAAAAGCAACGGGCATGCAACCCGAATATGCCGTAACGATGGTAACGGAAAAATATGCCGAGGAAGCCCTAGATGCAAGACCCACCTTGGAACAGTTACTGCAACACCTAGATTATATAGTTAAATTAATCGGTGCTGAGCATGTGGGACTGGGCTCTGATTTTGACGGAATCAATTCTGCCCCCAGGGGTTTAGACGATGTAACCTGTTATCCAACCATTACCCGCGCGCTTTTGCAAAGGGGTTATACTCCAAAGCAAGTAACCAATATATTAGGAGGAAATATCCTTAGAGTATTGAAAGCCAACGAAAAAGGAACTGAACTTTCAAAAAACTAATCAATTATTAATTAATTATTATATATAATAATATAAATAATATAACATTACAGGTTATATTATAATTTAATACTATTCTTTTTAACATTCTCTTTGACCGGTTACGTATTAATTTTACCTGTATTATAAAAGGTATCCAATATCCAACCTTTTCCGGCGTTTAAATGAAAAACTGTATGTGCATTTATTGGCTTCGCTTTCTAAAGCGAGGACTGAGTGTTTTTGTGGCAGCTTGGCTGACGCTCAATAGTCTTTATGCACAGGATCCGCACTTTTCACAATTCTATGCATCCCCCCTGTTATTAAACCCTGCACTTACCGGAGCCTTTCCTGGAAACCTGCGTATTTCAGGCTGTTATCGAGACCAGTGGAGTTCTATTATGGTTCCCTATAAAACGGGTACTTTTTCAATAGACGCCAATTTACTTCACGAAAAAATTCAGGAAGGCGATATTATTGGCATCGGTATTACGGGATTATTCGATAACTCCAACAACGGAGGCTTGCGAACCAATACCTTGTCGCCCTCCATAGCTTTTCACAAAGTATTATTTAAAAATGATGGTATTCAACATTCGTTGGGGGGTGGATTTATGGCTTCCATGAACACCAAAATTGTAGATTATAGTCGCTTTACTTTTCAGCAGCAATTTACTTCGCAGGGATTTGACCCTAACTTACCCACCGGAGAAGCCAAGAATGGATTCAGCAGTATGAATTTCGATTACTCGGCAGGGCTACTCTACTCCATCATCACAGAAGACAACTCTTTGTATTTCGGAGGCTCTATGTACCATATTAATGCCACCAAGGAGCCGGTGAATAGTCCTTTCGCCAATATTAGTCCCCGTTATGTTTTGCATGCAGGTGGGTCTGTATTGATTAATGGGGTTGACAGATTATATGTAAGTGGTGTTTACATGAATGCCCAATCGTATCGGGAAGCTATTTTGGGGGTGGTGTATGGATATGGTTTACCCAGCACCTATAATTACGATAATGAACGCAATGATATAACACTAATGGCAGGTCTCTGGTATCGGTATCAGGATGCATTGATTCCGCATGTTGGTATGGAATGGGGGAATGCGCGGATAGGCTTATCCTACGATATCAATGTTTCTCAACTAACGGCTGCTTCTAAATTGCGGGGAGGATTTGAATTGTCGCTAAGTTATACCCTTGCCACCACGGAAGCAGCCAGAATAAGAAAACGCACCCTTTGTCCTGAAGGCAAACAAAGTGCCCTAAAATGGTATGGATATTAAAATACAGTCATTGAATTGAGAATAAGAAAGCACATACTGTTATGGTTACCCATCTTGCTGATGGTAATGCTGCAGGTAACTGCACGTGCTGCTGATATTCCGAAAACAGGCGGTTTTTTTCTAGATACCGTTTATACAACTACTCCTTCGGGAAGTATTCAAATATGTAATGGAAATTCGGTTACTTTTTCGCTTACCTCGAATATGACTTCTATTCCGGGTTCCTTCACCTATCAGTGGAAAAAAGATAATGCGAATATATCCGGAGCCACACAAAAAAATTATACGGCGAGCGTTACCGGTAACTATACTCTTGTAATCGGAAGACCCAATGGCGACACTACGGTAAACGCTGCCGCTTTGGTGGTAAATCCTATTCCGGTGGCCGACTTTACTTTTTCTCCAACAACCAATTGTGCGGGCGTTCCGATTGGATTTTTTCCCCAAGCAAACGACCCTACAAGTATTTACCAATGGGATTTTGGAGATGGCAATTTGGAAACTGCTTCTAATCCGTTGCATGCATTTTTTAGAAATTATGGAAATGGTACCGATAATTTTTCGGTGAAGCTTACCGTAACGGATAATAAAGGGTGTACCAACCAAAAAACCAATGTGGTTAGCATCAAACAGAAGCCGGAGGCGAAAATTTCAGGAACCACTACTTTATGCACAGGTTCTTCTCAGTCTACCTTTACATTTAATAATTCTTCTGGCACGCAATCTATCAATACAAATTATCAAATAATCTGGGGTGACGGCTCTGCAGATTTGGTATTATCTGTTTTTAACACTGCGCAAACCCATATCTATAACAGAGGCTCAAGTACATTAATGGCAATTGTTACCGGCGACAACGGG
>JAPLEI010000020.1 GCA_026391195.1 Bacteroidota bacterium
TCTGGTATTTGCGCTGTAAATCCATCGAACTAAAAAAAGATCTCTGCTCCCTGCCCCATGTAATCGAATTTGCCTCCCACGCAGATTATAATAAGATTATTGATATACTCACCGACCACCCGGAGGTTAAAAACACTATCGTAGCCCTGCAATCTGCAAAACGAACCGATGCCATGGAACAGCTTGGTGGCCAGCTCGGATCCCTTCAAATCGCAATGTCCAAACTAAATGATAAAAAAATGCTTTGGGTAATGTCCGGGAACGACTTTACCCTGGACATCAACCGACCCGGCAATGAGCAAATTCTCATACTCGGCAATGATGATCAGTTTAAGAAAATCTACGCCCCAGCACTATCCCTGTATGCCTCTATGTGCACGGGACTGATTAATCAAAAAAAACGCAAACCCTGTGCCCTTATCATTGATGAGTTTCCAACCATCTTTATAAATAACTTCGAACAGCTCCCTGCGACTGCAAGGAGCAACAAGGTGGCCTGTATCATCGCTATGCAGGATCTAGCACAACTGCGGGACGGATATGGAAAAGACAAATCAGAAATCATCGTTTCTACCATGGGAAACCTATTCATCGGGGAAACCTCTGAAAAAAATACCGCTCAATTTGCGTCTGATTTAATCGGTAAAGGCATCGTAACCAGAAAATCCTACTCAAATGATGAAAGGTCATCCGTCAATCTCTCGGAACAGTACGACCTGCTTATCCATCCGCACGAAGTTCAAAAACTGAATGTGGGGGAATTCATTGGTAAAATATCGGAAGTACCCGAAAACGATACCAATTCTCTTTTTTCTGGCTCTAACAATGAAACACAGAAAATCTTTGCCGGTAAACTGCAAGTTGAAAAACCCGCCCATTATTATACCGATAAAACCAAATCAGAATTTAAATACAAGATCCCCAAACGTAAGCCCTTTCATAATCTTGAGGCCGTCGATGAAGCAGATGAACTTCAACAGGTAGATAAAGTGCTCACCGCCAATATTGAAAAAATACGCAAGGAAATTAATGACCTTATACTCCAGGAATATTACTTGAACCAGTTTAGCAACTTCCTTCTTTTCACAGATAATGATTCTTTAAAAAAGGCCTATGCGGATTATCTTGATGATAATGCGGATGATAATGCGGATGATAATGCCGGTAACTCTCAAAATCCAAAACTGACCTTTATTCAAGGGTATATACAAATCGCTATCGAAGAAGAAAATCTCATTTACGCAGATCCTGCACGCAAAAAACAGCGAGCAGCAGCCACCCATCATGCTTTTAACAAAGCTGTCCAGGAACTAATCTCTGACTACAGCGTTTCTGACCTGCCTGCTGATAGTCAGGAAGATACCGGCTTTGAACTTCAGATGTAATAATCCAATAAAATCCCTTTATGTACAAAAGCAAATCGAACGCTTACTCACCTTTATTATCCTCACCCCCTCAGAACAATTTTGAATTTTTGTTGACCAGCAATTCATCTGCTTATCCCCCCTTTGATGGTTAATCTGTTCGGGAATTCACTATTCAGGGCCTCCGGAATTGGCTCCTACAATACCAAACGAACAGATAATTCAATTCATCTAGTTTTTAAAAATTCTACCTAATTAATCCCCTGGGATTACTAAAAACTTATTACATTTAACAAGATGGGCGCATTCATTGATTACAAACAAATCCGAGAAATTAATGCCTTCGATTACCTTATCCAGTTCGAAGACTTTACTATTTCTCGAAAATCTAACAAGAGCTGGGCTAGCCTGTATAACCCAACAGGAACCGCTGTGATCGAAAACCATCAAACCGGCGATACCTTCCTAGTTCGTAAAGACACCCGCAATTCCCTCGAATTCAGGATTATGCCAACCGATGGAACCATGATCCCCAACGGCAAATCCTCAGCTAGGGTAGTAGACCTGCTCAGTTTCGTTGCCTGGCTCCATAATTAGGACTTTCAGGCAGCAGCCGAAAGAATCATGGAAAAGGTACCCTCCCTCCAGCATTCGCCTAATAACCACGTTTTTAAAGCCTATACGCCCAAAGAAGCGCAGGCTTCACAAAAACAGCTAACCGAGCGTATTTTCAACCATATAGGCCCCCTTACCGATATCTCCTACCTTACCCGCAGAAATATCTCCGCTGAGATCATCGCAGAGCCGATTTTTCTGGGCCGTATCGCTTCCTTTAAACACAAAACACATGAAAACATCTGTTTTCACTCTTTTGATAGTCAGGACCGCTTTGTCACTACCTGCCAGCGATACTATTCCGGTGACAAGGCAGTGAAACAATTTCCTTATTTCAAAGACGCCAATGGCGTTAACCAATCACCCTCCACCAACGGTACCATCTGGAGATCCAATAATCCCGAGAAACCTGAATTCCTGCTTTTTTCTGAATCACCCGAAGACGCGCTTTCCTATTACCAGCTCCACCATACCTCCCTAGCCGGTAAAACCCTGCTCTGTTCCTCCCTCGGTACCTTTCGCCCAGACCAGGCTAGCCTACTGAGCGCCCTTTGTGAAGAGCTTGCTATCTCTAAAATCATCCTAACCAACGACAACGATACCGCCGGTACCCGCTTTGATTTATTGGCGCTCTGCGCCATTAAGCCCGCCGGTACCAACCAATCCCCCATTCTTACCGCTAGTTGCTCGCTGATAGAAAACGAGCATCATCAGCACGTTAATAAACTGCATTTTCAGTTTTCCTTTTCCCAGAATCAGTTTAGCTACGCCGAAAAACTCTTTAACTACATCGAATTCTCGCTCATCAATAATAAAGTAAGACTCGCCGTTTCTGAAGGACTCTTTAAGTCCGATGATAATAAATGGCATTTTGAGCTTTTTTGTAAAAATGATCTGGTCCACGTGGAAGATGTTCTCCAACTCATTGAAATGGCAGATAAGTCCAATTACTTTAAACAGCACTTTTTAGTTGATAAACCTCAGGATCTTACTAAGAAAGGAGCGGAGAAAAAGTCTATTATGAAAGACTGGAACGAATTCTTAGAACATTACCAAGGGGATCAGATTGTAGATAGTAAAAAGAGTAAATTCTTTGAACAAGAAGGACAAAGCGATATGCCCGAAAAAAAAAAGCACCTAAAAATCCTGTAACCAGATAAATAGGGTAGGGGCGAAGGCTGCCCCCGGCAGCACCGCGCTTTACGTTACAATTCCTCGTTCCTGCGGGATTTCCTCTGCAATCGTTCGCTTCGCCTTTCGCGGGGGGAAAAACCCCCACCTACTTTTTTACCATTTATCTTTTGGAGGTATTCCGCAAATCAATGCATAGCCAATAAGTACTAAGAAAATAAATAATAGTTTCAGCATAAAGGAATATTTATTGGAGGTTTGTATGATTTAGACCAATTGAAGGGTAGGAAATTATACATACTAAGATATTAAAAAACTACCACATATTACTACTGCTATCAATAGAGACCATATAAAGTTGAATGGCTTCAGAGGGCAATACATTGTTTGATGTGCCTGGAACTAGCGGATTACTCAAACCTCTTTTATATAAAATAATTCCTATATTTGAGAGTAAATAATAGGATATATTCATAACATCATATAGTTGAGCGGCAAATACTTTATAAGTTGCAACTATATACTAATTGGTGAAAGTTTGAGAGACTAGAATTACATGAGGAATTGACCCAAATGATTTGGGGCACTACTCGTTTAAATAGACAATTCAATAAACGATGGCCTTTAACGAAAATACGAGAGTAAAAATTCCTGCTATTCTGTATCTGTGCAGACTAGGCTACGAATATGTTTCGCTATCAAAGGCTAAATGGGATATTAACACAAATATTTTCACAGACATTTTTGAGGAAAGCATAATTCGCATCAATCCCGAATTAGAGCAAGCTGATACAAGAAGATTATTGGAGAATGTTTCTTTGGCATTAGATAACGAAGATTTAGGCGAAGCATTTTACAACATGCTTATTGCTAGTTCTGGGATAAAATTAATTGACTTCAAAGATTTCAATAATAATTCATTCCATGTAGTAACAGAACTCACCTATAAAAACGGTGACGATGAGTTCAGACCTGATATTACTTTACTAATAAACGGAATGCCTTTGGCTTTTGTGGAAGTAAAGAAACCAAACAACCAAGAAGGGGTTTTACAGGAAAGAGACCGTATCAATGTTCGTTTTAAGAATAAGAAATTTCGAAAGTTTATAAATATCTCTCAGGTGCTGGTGTTTTCCAATAACATGGAATACGACATTGAATCTATTGAACCGATACAAGGTGCATTTTACGCTTCTATTTCTTATTCTTCTGCAAACTTCAACTGTTTTAGAGAAGAAGAAAAACTTGATTTGACGACTTTACTAAAAGCGGAAGACGATGAGTTAGAAAATTTGGTTTTGAAAGACAATAATCTTTCAGCTATTAAACATTCGCCTGAATTTATTACCAACAAAGAACCTGGCTCACCTACCAATCGCATTATTACTTCGCTATTTAGCAAAGATAGATTTGCAATGATTTTGAAATACAGCATTGCCTATGTGAACGAAGAAGATGGTTTAGAAAAGCACATCATGCGTTATCCGCAGTTGTTTGCCACCAAAGCCATTGAACGTAAATTGAATGATGGAGTTAAAAAAGGAATTATCTGGCATACACAGGGGAGTGGAAAAACTGCTCTTGCTTATTATAATGTTAAATACCTTACGGACTATTTTCAGCAAAAAAGTATTGTTCCAAAATTCTATTTTATAGTTGACCGTATTGATTTAATGAATCAGGCCAAACGCGAATTTACAAGCCGAGGCTTAATCGTTCACACTGTAAATTCTAAAGATGAATTGCTTCGAAATTTCAGAACCCGACAAGCCATTCACAACCTTTCAGGCAAAAGAGAAATAACGGTTGTAAACATTCAGAAATTCAAAGATGATACCGATGTACTGAAAGCGAATGACTACGACATTAGCAGCCAACGGATTTATTTCTTGGATGAAGTACACCGCAGTTATAACCCTACTGGTAGTTTCTTAGCCAACCTTTTCAATTCAGACAGAAGCGCAATTATCATTGGCCTAACAGGGACTCCTTTAATTGGAAACGACAGAACATCTCGCCAAACCTTTGGTGATTATATTCACAAGTATTATTACAACGCCTCTATTGCAGATGGCTATACATTGAAACTAATTCGTGAAGACATTGAAACCACGTACAAATTTCAATGTATAGCCATCTGCAATAGAGGCGTTGTAATAATACTTGTGAATATAATCACCAAAGGTTTGGCGAGATGTTCTGT
>JAPLEI010000131.1 GCA_026391195.1 Bacteroidota bacterium
AAAAATCTCACTCCCTTAATTAAATAGTTGGATATGTTTTCTAAATGGTTGCGAAAATTGGGATATCTGCTGCTAGCAGTTTTTGTTTTTCTTTTTGTAATGATGGCAAGTCAGGCCTATCATTTCACGCATTTCTTTAACAATGTACCCAAGCCCCCTAAGCCAGAAGAAATGGGAATCGGTAGCAAAACCAAAGCGGTTTTATTTGGAATGAGTTATCCGAAATCAAAAGTGGTGGATAGCTTACCTATTCCGCATGATACCCTTACAATAAAAACCGAAGACAGTTTACAATTGGAAAGCTGGTATTTGCATAATGATTCGGCATCCGTAAAAGGTACGATACTGATGTTTCACGGGCATGGCAGCAATAAGAGTGCCGTTATCCGCGAAGCGAAAGCATTCTACAGTATGGGCTGGAATGTGATGCTAACCGATTTCAGGGCACATGGCAATAGTGCGGGTGAAGTTTGCACGATTGGTGCCAACGAAGCCAAAGATGTTAAAGCCGTATATGAATATGCCCGCGAAAAACTACAGGAAAAGAATATAGTTATCTGGGGGATATCTCTTGGAGCATCCACAACGCTTCATGCAATTGCCCAATATAATATTAAACCTAATCGGGTGATTCTCGAAATGCCATTTGCCACTTTGCATGATGCTGTAAAAGGTCGTTTACGTATGATGCACCTTCCTGCCGAACCTTTTGCCGGGCTACTAACTTTTTGGGGCGGTGTTGAGCAAGGTTTTTGGGCATTTAACCTGCAACCAGTAGAAGATGCACATGCAGTGAGTTGCCCGGTTTTATTACAATGGGGCTTCAAAGATCCCCGGGTTACTGAGGCAGAAACCGATAAGATTTTTGCAAATCTGGGCACAAATCAAAGAACCCTGATGAAATATTATCAAAGCGGACATGAAAGTTTATTAAAAAAAGAACCCGAGAAATGGAGATCGATGGTGGGGGAATTTTTAATGAGTAATTAGTGTCTATTTGTTGGAAAATAAAATGTTGAGGTTGAGAATACTTTAAACATACAAACCTTTTATTAAGTATAAATCATCAATTAATTGTTAGCCAATTGTTAAGTTGACTTTTAACGCCTCATACCAATGAATTTTGTAGTTCATTAATGTAAGGTACTGTGTCACGCTTAATAAGAAAAAGTACAATCTTATTTATTATTTTGGCTCTAGTTAATCAGACTATTGCACAAAATCAATTATCCAAGAATTCATATCAGCTAGTGAGGGGTAATTCTTTTGTTACCTCCAAAAATTACTATTTCCTTACTCTTGTAAATACTATTCCGGAAGTTAGCAAGCAGCTGGCTAGTGATACTGCACTTCAAAGGATTCAGTTACTCAGAAAAAACAACTTTAAAAAGGCGCTGGATAATTGCAAACTAGATATTACTTGCTTAACAGCACAGTTGCAGTTCAGTGAAGACGAAATATCCGAGGTAGGGAAAAGGCTTCGGCAGTTGTATACTAAGGATAATTATTTGGGTAAATTGATACGTAATCATATTATTCCATCTGGAACCTATTATCAGTTTAATCAGCTAGAAGAAAAAGAAATATTGGTAAAAGCTTGGGAACAGGATGCCCGAGGAATTAATTTTTGTATAGGTGTTTATGCCGAAGGAAAAAAGCCGAATTA
>JAPLEI010000043.1 GCA_026391195.1 Bacteroidota bacterium
TAAAAATAAAATGAAGAAAAGTAGGCATATAGGCCATCGCCATCACGGCTTTCATATATTCATTTTCCATGGCCCTTGCCTGTATCGCCCAGCTTTGGGGTAAGGGAATTTGTTCATTGATTTCTGCCAGTGATCCGGCCAATAAAATTGAGGAAAGGGTTATAAGGGCTACAATACCAAATTGCCGTATCTGCATTTGGGTAGTAAATCCCAATTGCTGATAGGGTTGTTTACTAATTATATGTGCCAGAACAACAGAAGGCAATCCAAATGAAATAGCCGCAACAATCGTATTAATCAGGCGCGACCAATTCGCATATTCTTTCTGCATCATAATCGCTGGAAGTGCAGATAGCGGAACGTGAAAAATTATCTTTCCAAGCACAACCAACGCCAAACCGCTTAACATAAAACATCCGCCGGTAAGCGCCAGCAGCAGGGCCAATTGAGAAGGATATTTATCAATAAGTCTCTTAGGGTATATCATACAAATAGGGTAACACCTTACCTTTGCAAATTCGGTGTAAGATAAGCATGTTTTATTTCTCAAGTGATTTCAACCCCCATGGTTACCATAGATAAAATACAACTCCCTGATTTTCCGCTTCTCCTGGCGCCTATGGAAGACGTGAGCGACCCACCATTCCGGGCGGTTTGTAAACACAATGGAGCCGATCTGATGTATACCGAATTCATCAGCAGCGAGGGACTTATCCGAAATGCCCTCAAAAGCAGGCAAAAGCTGGATATTTTTGAAGAAGAACGTCCGGTAGGCATCCAGATTTTCGGGGGCGACGAAGAAGCTATGGCCCTTAGCGCCGCTATTGTAGAAACGGTTAATCCCGACCTGCTCGATATTAATTTTGGTTGTCCGGTAAAAAAAGTAGTCACAAAAGGGGCCGGAGCAGGCGTTTTAAAGGATATCGACCTGATGATCTCCCTTACGCGCGCCGTTGTTAAAGGCACCCAACTACCGGTAACCGTAAAAACCCGGCTGGGTTGGGACGAGCAGAGCAAAAACATTGTAGAAGTGGCCGAGCGATTACAGGATGTAGGCATCAAAGCCCTTGCCATCCATGGCCGCACCCGCTCGCAAATGTATAAAGGCCAGGCAGACTGGTCGCTGATTGCCGAAGTAAAAAACAATCCGCGCATCCATATTCCCATTTTTGGTAATGGAGATATTGATAGTCCACAAAAAGCGTTGGAATATAAAAACAGGTATGGCGTAGATGGCATCATGATTGGTCGCGCAGCCATTGGCTATCCCTGGATTTTTCGGGAGATTAAACACTACCTGCATACCGGAGAACTGATGGCACCCCCAACCTTAGAAGAGCGCATTGAAGTTTGCCGCAACCATTTGCGTAAATCCTTAGAATGGAAGGGCCCTATGGTAGGTATTTTTGAGATGAGAAGGCATTATGCCAATTATCTGAAGGGGCTTCCCAATATCAAAGAATTCCGAGGCAGACTGGTTACCTTAATGACGGAAGAAGAAATCGTAGCTGTATTGGATGAAGTGTATCGAACCTATCAGGGATATACTTTTGAGCATTCACCGATTGAGTTGATAAACTATCATGAAAAGTGTCCGGTGTAATATTTTTATAAGAACATCGAAAAGCACTTCTTTATAAATCCCAGTTACTAATTATTGGGGTTACTTGTTGATTGATTCCGGAAATTCTTTCCTTAACAGCTGCAGTAATGCAGAAGCAGATTTACGATATTCAGGTATGGTAGAATTACTCATGCCTCGTTGCATTAATAACAATCCCCCTGCAATATTTACTGCTGATTCCCGATCAAGTGTTTCCCACTTCTTAAGCTGGGGTGAAAGGGTTGTAGTTGACTTATTTAGAAAATGTGCATCAGAAATGTTTAATTTACCATCTTCCAGATATTCATTTAACCAGAAGTAATCAAAATGTTGAATGCAAAAAGGTCTACCAATAGCAGTCATATAAGATAACTCTCTCTCATTGCGTAGTTTAACAAAATTAATGCTGGATGCCAAGTTACTGATTGCATCCTGGAGCTGCTGCTTTTTAAAATAGCGTCTACTACCTGAATTTTGCAGTTGAAAAAGAATGCCTTCACTCGGCTCAAAAAAGAGTTTGTTTGAAACGGACAAATAAGCAAATGTTACACTCTTGAAGGCAGAATCAGATGGCTTACTCAAATCTGCATCCTTAAAATACTGCATCAGGTATTTACAACATTTAGCTTTCTCATTTCTAAGCTCCATTGATTTGTCAAGCCGAATGGAATCCTCTATTAATTCTGAATAAAGACTGATTGCCAACTCTTTTGCCCGATCATTTTCTATCTTATGTTCGAGCTGGTATTCTGCGAGAAAACCGCAAAGTACAGCCAAAAACAACATAAAAAATTCCCAGAAATATTCTTTCCAGCGCTTGGGGTGGTGGGTGTGGTGGTGGACTTCCATATTACATACTATACTTGTTGAAATTTTATTTCGCTTACTCTATTGTTGAATAATCTTCCAGCTATTAAGTTGTTTACTTGAAAAACACTTCGTTATCATTTGAATACGATTCAACAACAATGATTTGCTAAGATAAAAAAATATTACAAATAAAGTTAATCAGTACGGCAGAAAATATGGATGTTTCGCCGCAGCCCCTTTAATAGGGTAGGTGGGGGCAAATAGGCCACTGTATATTAAATAATTGTTATCAACCTAATGAGTGCCCAGAAAAACTCTTAAAAATATCCGGAAATTACTGCTTAATAGCTGCCAACACCTCCTCAGATAAAGGCGAAACCTGCTGAGAAAAGAAATGGGTAAGCACTCCCTCTTTATTAATCACGTATTTACTAAAATTCCAAACAGGGGCTTTATTGCACCATCCATTTTTAGCAGCATCCGATAGCCATTGAAAAGCCGGATGTTGAGTGCTTCCCTTCACCACACTGGTTTTACCCATCAACGGGAAACTTACTCCGTAATTAACTTTGCAAAAGTTGGCAATATCCGCATCATTGCCTTTTTCCTGCTGTTTAAAATCATTCGCCGGGAAGGCGAGAATTATTAAGTCTTTGTGCAACTGATGCAATTTTTCCAGCTCCTCGTATTGCCCCGTATATCCGCAGTCGCTGGCAGTATTCACTACCAACACGGTTTTCCCCTGCAATTCGCTGAAAGCCATTTCGCTGCCATCATTCCGCTTGGCTTGCAGTGAATAAAAAGATACCGATGGCTGCTTGGCATCCTCGTTTTTTAGTCGGTTTTGCTGGCTGGGAAACCATTTTTCTTTCAAGGTAAGCAAAGGGTATCCTACCCGAAGAATGGATTGTCGCCACGTCATGTCTTTTCGTTTAATTATATAAAGGGCTGCTGCAACTATTATCAACAACACTCCAATCTTTCTGATCATACTTATCTATTTATACCAGCAGCCTTTACAAAGCGCACTAGCCGATTAATTTTTTCAGCAACCACAATTTACCCTTAAAAGGGGGATACTTCATAGCAGGGTCGAACCAGGTGGGCGTTCGCATTACGGATTTATAGTGGGAGAAAACAGCAAAGCTCTGTTTTCCATGATAACTTCCAATGCCGCTATTGCCAACACCTCCAAAAGGTAAATCCATATTAGAAAGATGTAGATTAGCATTGTTTACACAAGCACCTCCCGCAGGAACGGCATCCAGCCATTCACGGGCCGTTTTTTTTGATTCGGTAAACACATAAAAGGCCAAGGGATTAGGATTGCGCGCTATAACTGATTTTGCCTGCTCACGTGTGCTATATGGAATCAGCGGCAACACGGGGCCAAATATTTCATCGCTCATTACAGGTGCATCCAGCGAAACATCCGAAAGCAGGGTAGGCTCAATATATAAATCGTCTCGCTGGGTTTTGCCCCCACTTAACAAAGTACCTGAATGCAGATAACTGCTAATCCGGTCGAATTGCTTTTGATTGATGATTCTTCCATACTCCGAGGAGTTGGCAACATCCTCTCCATAAAATTTATGGATACATTTGGTAACTTCTTCTGCAAAAGGTTTCAATAAATTTTCAGGTACCAACACATAATCGGGTGCCACACAGGTTTGACCCGCATTCATAAATTTGGCAAGGGTAATTCTACGCGCTGATACAGCAAGGTTGGCATCATTTTCAATAACAGCAGGGCTCTTCCCACCCAGTTCTAAGGTTACAGGAACTAATTTGTCGGCCGCCAGTTGATAAATGATTCTCCCTACATGGGTGCTGCCGGTATAGAAAACATGGTCGAACCGGAATTCCTTCATCATATCCGGAATTACTGCAGCGCCATCTCCTTCAACATACAAAACATATTCGGGAGGGAATACTTGCTTAATAATTCTACCCACTACCTCGGCAGTAGCAGGCGCAAACTCACTGGGCTTTACTACTGCACAATTACCCGCGGCAATGGCTCCGATTAGGGGAGTTAATAAAAGTTGGAAAGGATAGTTCCAGGGAGCAATGATTAAAACCACGCCCAATGGCTCTTTCCGAATATAGCTCCGGGATGGTAGGTTAAAAAGGTTAGTAGGAACCCCCTCCGTTGCCATCCATTCTTTCAGGTTGCGAAGAGTAACTTTCAACTCCTCAAGGGTAAACCCATTTTCGCTGGCATAAGCTTCCTCCCTACTCTTTTTCAGGTCGGCAGCAAGGGCCTCATATATATCTTCTTCGTGGGATTCAATCGCGCGCTGTAAAGACCGCAATTGCTGTTTCCGAAATGCGTAAGGCAGGGTAATGCCTGATTCAAAATATCTACGCATTTCACTCAATGAAGAAAGTTCCATATACACCATTTTATTACACAAGTTAACAAATATGGCGTGAGTTATTGCTACCTACCCGTATCCAGTTAAAAAAACAACTGTTCTAGGTTAGTAAAAAATCAAAATCTGTTCTGATTTTTAGATAAAATAGTTACATTCATACCTCTAAAAACTGTTTAATTGTTTCGCCCCATGAAAAAGAAAAATTTACCCGCCAATGCCCAGCCCGATTCCCGCAGGGGGTTTATTAAAAATGCAGCCCTGGCAGCTGCCGGATTTTACATTGTACCCCGACATGTGCTGGGTCGTGGATTTTTAGCCCCCAGTGATAAACTAATCGTTGCCGGTGTAGGTGCCGGAGGAAAAGGAGAAAGTGATTTGTGGAATTTTTATCAGAGCGGAAAAGCCGAAATTGGATTTTTGTGCGATGTAGATTCCCGTCAAACCGCCAAAAGCCTTTCGCGTTATCCGAAAGCCAAAGTTTATACGGATTACCGCGAAATGCTGGATAAGGAGCATAAAAACTTTGATGCCGTTTCTGTTTCCATTCCCGATCATATGCATGCGGTGGTGGCCATGGGCGCAATGCAATTGAACAAACATGTGTATGTTCAAAAACCACTAACCCACGATATTTACGAAGCCCGCGTATTAACAAAAGCCGCCCACGATTATAAAGTAGTTACCCAAATGGGTAATCAGGGTGCATCCGGAGATGGTGTTCGTCAACTGCAAGACTGGTACAATGCTGGCATTATTGGAGATGTACATACCATTTATTGCTATACCGACCGACCAGTATGGCCACAGGGCATTCCCTGGTCGAAAGAAAAACCACCGGTGCCTGCAGGGCTCGACTGGAATTTGTGGTTAGGCACTGCCCCTTACCGGGATTATGTAGACAAACTCATTCCTTTTAACTGGAGAGGCTGGTGGGATTACGGTACCGGTGCATTGGGTGATATGGCTTGTCATATTATGGCTCCTGCATTTGCAGTATTAGGCCTGGGCTATCCGATTTCTGCCGAGTGCAGTGTTGCTACCCCTTATGTTGAAAACTGGACGAGGGGATTTTATCCCGACTCCGGTCCGGTATCTTCTTACATCACCCTAACTTTTAAAGGTGAAAATGGCAAGCCGGATGTAAAATTACATTGGATGGATGGCGGCATGCAACCAGTACGCCCCGAAGAACTGGGTCCGAATGAAATGATGGGCGATGGAGGAAATGGTGCCATCTTCCTAGGAACCAAGGGTAAGATGATGTGTGGCACTTATGGTGTAATGCCGAAATTATTACCTACTTCTCGCACTGCCGAAACCAAAGTTCCCCAAACAGTGGCACGTGTTCCTAAGGGTGACAATGGACACTATGCTGCCTGGGTAGAAGCCGCGCTGGATGGCTATGGCAGCGAAAAATCAAATAACCTCAGCTCTAAGTTTGATATCGCCGGACCATTAACAGAAAGTGTATTGATGGGAAATCTCGCTATCAGAAGTTATTTCGTAGCTAGAAAAGATTCGAAAGGAAGAGAGTCTTATCCCGGCAGAAACATCAAGCTGATGTGGGATGGTCCGAACATGCGAATCACCAATTTTGATGAAGCCAATCAATTTGTAAAACGCACGTATAGAGAGGGTTGGAGTTTGGGAGTTTAATTTAACCAGCTCACTTCCACATAAAAAAATACCACTCAAAATGTATCCCGCATCTGCTACCGCACTTTCTAATGGATTGGTTCCGGTAAATGCTTCCTGTTCGATAATAAACCGAGTTAACCCCGACTTAATGCCCCCTTTTAATACAGCGGGGAAATCGATACTGCCCTTTCCAATTTGCACAGACTCGTGCCCTTTATCAGTTTGCTTCAGGTCTTTTACATGACAAAGCTTAAACCGTCCGGGATGTTTTTTAAACCACTTCATTGGATCTTCGCCGGCAGCTACTACCCAATAAATATCCATTTCAAAATCAACCAAGGCTTTGTCGCTTTCCTTCATCATAACTTCTTGTGGTACCTGGCCATCGATTGGTTTAAAAGAATAATCGTGGTTGTGATAGGCAAAGCGGATGCCATTTTTTTGACAAATCTCTCCGGCCTTATTAAACTCTTCTGCTGCTTTTTTAAATCCGTCGATAGATTTCTGCGGACCCTTCCAGGGGCAAATCAAGTATTCCATGCCAATCTCAGCAGCTTCGGCAGCTTTTTGCTCAAAGTTTACCAGATGATTACAATGGCTTGAAATAATTTTCATGCCCAAATCATCCATATACTTTTTAAACTCGGTATGCTTCCATCCCCAAAACATTCCTTTGGGGCCTTCAAAACTTTCTATCTGATTGTATCCATAGGCCGACAACTTAGCCAGCGTATCTTTTGCATTTGCTCCCAAATCTTCTTTCACCGTCCACAACTGAATGCCAAATGGCAGAGCTGCGGAACTTTCGGAAAATTGGGTGGCTTGGGCTGCTTTTGAAAGCAGGGGAAAACTCAAGCCGGCTGCTGCAGCCAACGTTGAATTTCTCATAAATGATCTTCTGTTAATGGACATATTTTCTTTTTTAAAAAATGCGAATAATTGAATTGCCGATACCAACAGCCCTACTAGGTTGCCCAAGCTTTATCTCCTTTTTTATAAGGAATACATCCCTCATACTTTCCGGGTACTGCCACATAACGCAAGGCCTTGGTTGCACCAATTTCCGACGTAAAGTAACCCCAGAGTGTTAATTCCTTCATCATGCGGAAATAATGGGTAGGGTCTTCCGGCTTTTTCTTATCCTGGTATTCTTTCTGCTCTTTGTCGAGCGCTACCAGTAAATCGTGGCGCTGCTCAGGCGTAGCTTCCATGAAAGTTTTTCCACAAGACTTCCTACAAGCTTCTTGTAATTTTTTCATGCCCTCTTTAAAAATAGTTTGGTCTTTACCTTCGTAACAATCTTTCACGATAACCGTCATAAAGTCGCCCACTTTAGCTTCTTTAGCTCCGGGTGAAGAAGTGGCCGGCAAAATGGTTTCCGCTACTTCATTTAAAAAACTAATATCGTCGGCTGAAAAACTGAGCGACAAATCAGCAGCCGGACTTTTACAGCCCGCCAAAAAAGCTTCTGCCCCCAATAACGTACCTCCTAATAACAGTGTTACGCTGGATATGGCTTCTCTTCTATTCATAATGATTAATTTATAAAGGGTGATTACAGATTTTGTTTTTTCAATTCGGAAACTGCAAATTCAGCAGCCCGGGCGGTGAATGCCATATAGGTTAACGATGGATTTACACAGGCGGCAGACGTCATAAACGAACCATCCGTTACAAACACATTAGGCGCATCCCATACCTGGTTGTTTTTATTTACCACCGAAGTTTTTGGATCGGCTCCCATGCGGGCTGTTCCCATTTCATGTATGCCACGACCTTGAATACCATTCGCATCATACCCATTGATATTCTTCACGCCCATAGCATCCAGCATTTCTTTGGCATCTTCCTGCATGTCTTTGCGCATTTTCAATTCATTCTCCTTCAATTCTGCATCAAACGACAACACAGGTAAGTTCCACTTGTCTTTTTTGTTTTTATCCAACGTGATTTTGTTGGCATGGTCTGGAATGATTTCTCCAAAGCCCATAATACCCATCGTCCACGAACCCGGTTCTGTAAGCGCATCCTTATAAGCACCGCCGATGCTCAATTCTGCTACTTCATGTCGATACCCTTCGCGACTGGCGCCCCCTTGGTAACCAAATCCACGCAGATAATCGCGCTTGTCGCCAAACAAATTTCTAAATCGTGGAATATAAATACCATTGGCGCGTCTACCATAGTAATATTTGTCTTCATACCCATCAACTTTTCCGCCAGCACCTACGCCCAGGTGGTGGTCCATAATATTATGACCGAGCTCACCACTCGAACTTCCTAATCCTTCGGGCCAGATATCCGTTGCCGAATTCATCAGAATCCAAGAGCTATTGAATGTACTTGCATTCAGAAAAATAATCTTTGCATTATATACATAGGTCTGATTATTTTCTGCATCCAAAACTTCTACGCCGGTTGCTCTTTTTTTATCTTTATCGTACAATATTTTGGTAACAATCGACCAAGGACGCAATGTAAGGTTGCCGGTTTTTTGTGCTGCCGGTAACGTAGAAGATTGTGTGCTGAAATACGCACCAAACTGACATCCCAGCCAGCATTTATTGCGGTACTGACAATTGGTGCGGCCTTCATGGGCTACGGTTAAATTAGCCGTTCTTCCAATAATCATCTGACGGGCACCTTTATAATATTCCTTCAGCCGCTTGGAGGCATCTTTCTCTACGCAGGTCATATCCATCGGAGGTAAAAACTGTCCGTCGGGCAATTGTACCAATCCATCCCGATTACCACTGATGCCGGCAAATTTCTCTACATAATCATACCAAGGAGCGATATCCTTATAGCGTACCGGCCAATCTACTGCAATTCCATCTTTGGCATTGGCTTCAAAATCAAAATCACTCCAGCGATAGCTCTGGCGACCCCACATCAACGAACGACCCCCTACATGATAACCGCGGAACCAGTCGTACCGCTTCTCTTCTGTGTAAGGACTTTCTTTTTCATTTACCCAATAATCGAGATTGGTTTCGTTCAAAGGATAATCGCGATTCAACACCGGATAATCCTTAATCATTTCCTGGGTTTTTCTACCCCGGTGCGGGTAATCCCATGCCTCTTTATTGGCGTTTACATAATCTTTAATGTGCTCGATATTTCTGCCTCTTTCTAGCATCAATACTTTGAGCCCCTTTTCGGTTAGCTCTTTAGCAGCCCAGCCTCCGCTAATACCGGAGCCCACCACAATTGCATCAAATGTTTGTTCAGCCATAGTTCGTATTTTATTAATTGATCGGGTTTAGTAGTTTATACATCACAAATCTGAATTGCTTTCTTTAAAGACCCCAACTTATCTGCACTGGCCGGAATAAATTCCTGCGCAACATATTGCTGAAAGCCGGTTGCCAAAATAGCTTTCATGATTGCCGGATAATACAATTCCTGCGTCTCATCAATTTCGTGCCGTCCCGGAACACCTGCCGTATGATAATGGCCGATATACGGATGATAGGTGCGGATGGTATGTATCACATCCCCCTCATCTATTTGCATGTGATAAATATCGTACAAGAGCTTAAAATTGGGCGATCCGATGCGCTTGCACAACTCAACACCCCAGGGGGTTTTATCGCACATATAATCTTTGTGATCTACCTTACTATTCAGCAACTCCATATGAATCACTACGCCTTTCTTTTCGGCGAGCGACATAATTTGTTTAAGGCCGTCGGCACAGTTTTGCAAACCCACTTCATCCTGCATTCCGTTGCGGCTGCCACTGAAGCATATCAAATTAGTATATCCCGCAGCTGCCACCAGTTCGATGTGCTCGGTATAGTTTTTTATCAGTTGCGCATGGTATTGGGGATCATTCCAGCCCTTGGTTAAGCTGATTTCTGCGCCATTGCACATGGTAGATACCAGGTTATATTTTTTTAGCGTATCCCAATCTTTTGGCCCTACCAGATCGATGCCTACCAGCCCAATTTCTTTGGCAGTAGCACAAAGCACATCGAGCGGCGTATCGCTAAAACACCAGCGGCAAACTGAATGATGAATATTCCCTTTTAACATATGGGTAGATTGAGGAGCCGCATTTGCCTTAAGAAATGGGGCTGCTGCAACAGCCGCAGATCCGGCCAGCATATTTTGAATAACTTTTCTTCTGCTCGTTTTCATGAATCTATATTTATCAGATAGCTGCCGTTGTTTTTTTGTTTCTCATGTAGAAAAACAACAACGTAAATGCCCCTATCAATATCACCGGAATAATTAAGGTTACGTTCAGCACTTCAGGCCCTGCAAGCTTCTTGGCTTCATTCAACATTTCGGGCGTAGCCTGATTTACTGCAGTTCCTACAGGTAGGTGGTTGCCTAGCAGACGATCGTAGTAGTCGCCCATAAAAAAGGTATACACTGCCACGGCAAACATGCCCGCTCCGCCCATCAGGTTAAGACCCACTGCGCCGGTTTCTGGCATATTTTCAGAAACAAATCCCAACATGGTTGGCCAGAAATAACAAACCCCCATACCAAAAATCACCGCACCTAAAAACAAGAGGTTTCCGGTGGTGTGGCCCAACATATATAATCCCAATGCCGACAAAATAGCCGACATCAGCAAAACGCCGGTTGGAGAAAACTTATGAACAACGGGGCCAGCCAATCCTCTGCCTATTACCATGATACCCGTTTCTATCGTTAACAACAAAATGGCATTGTCAGATACATTTTTCAATAACACATCTATCCACTGTCCGGTAAATAATTCTGTAATGGCTGTTCCAAACATCAATACAATCATCACCAAAAAAAGAGGATTTAGTAACGACTTATACATCGTATCGGTAGAAATGCCACTAGCCACGCGCTCCGTTACCGGGAAGGACAATTTATTGAATAAATATCCGTAAAGTAAGGTTGGGATTGCCATCAGTCCAACCTGAACCTGCCAGCCAATACCCGCTTTGTCTAAGAAAAATACAAGTAGGGTACCAATAACTATTCCACCGGGGAACCACAAGTGAAAATGGTTCAACTTGGTAGTTTTGTCGTCTGCGTAAATGGTTGCTACCAGTGGATTACAGGCTGCTTCCACCGTTCCGTTGGCTATTCCTATCAACAGGGTTGAAAAAAAGAGTGTCCAATAGCCGGAGGCAAATACAGTCAATAAAATGCCTAGTAAATGAAAAGCGAATGCTAATAGTAATAACTTTTTCATACCAATAATATCAACTATAAATCCCCCCACAATTACGGCCAGCGGGAATCCCCAAAAAGCAGTGGAAGCAATGGTGCCTAACTGAGCCGTGTTGAGTTCGAACTCAACACCTAAGCGGGATAAAATACCGGCGCGAATACCAAATGACAAGGAAGTTACCAGCAATGCCAAACAACTGGCTACAAATAATTGGTTCCGTTGAGGGGTAGTTTGCATACTTTCATATGGTTAGTGAAAAAAACAATCGCGGGTTAAATATAATTTTTATTTTTATTCCCGCATCAAATATTCAGTGAAGAGGGTATTTTTACCGATGTATGGTGGAATCACCATTTTCCTTATCTGATTGTATCAAATAACATAATATGAACCGAAAACTTAGAATGGGCATGATTGGCGGAGGCCTGGATGCTTTTATTGGTGCTATCCACCGCATGGCCGCTGGCATCGACGGACTGATTGAATTATCCTGCGGTGCCCTGAGTGCCGACCCCAACACGGCTATAGAATCCGGAAAAGCACTGTTGCTGCCGGTAAACAGAACCTATACCAACTATCAGGAGATGATTCAACAAGAGTCGCAACTGCCCGCAGAAGAAAGAATGGACTTTGTAACCATCGTTACGCCCAACTTTGTTCACTTTGCCCCTGCCATGATGGCCCTGGAACATGGATTTCATGTGGTAATTGAAAAGCCCATCACTTTCACGATCGATGAAGCCAAGCAATTGCAGCAAAAAGCGAAGGAAAAGGGCCTACTGCTTTGCCTTACCCATACATACTCGGGATACCCCATGGTAAAACAAGCCAAGGCAATGGTTAAGGATGGCGTATTTGGCAACATCAGAAAAATATGGGTTGAATACCCGCAAGGATGGCTGAGCCAACTTTCTGAGAAAGAAGGAAATGCCCAAGCGGCTTGGAGAACCGACCCCACCAAATCGGGTAAAGCCGGATGTATGGGAGATATCGGAACCCATGCAGCCCATCTGGCAGAATATATTTCGGGCCTTCAAATCACCCACCTTTGCGCCGATTTAAACATTATGGTACCGGGCAGGGCCCTCGACGATGATGGCAATGTGCTGCTTAAATTTAATAACGGAGCAGCCGGCGTTTTAATGGCTTCGCAGGTAGCCGCCGGCGAAGAAAATGCCCTAAAAATAAGAATCTACGGAGAAAAAGGCGGTATTGAATGGGCCCAACAAGAACCCAATACGCTCTTGGTAAAATGGCTGCACCAACCCACCCAAATATTAAGGGCGGGCGGCAATTTCGGTGATCGGCTGTCGAGCTATGCCGTAAAAAACTGTCGCACCCCCGCCGGTCACCCCGAAGGATATCTCGAAGCTTTTGCCAATATCTACCGAAATTTCGCACTTACCCTTACAGCCCGAATAGAGGGAACCGAAGCCAGTGCCGAAGCCATGGACTTTCCCACAGCCGATGATGGAGTAAGGGGGATGGCATTTATAGACAATGTGGTGGCTTCCGGCGCTTCGAATGAAAAGTGGACGCCCTTCAATATATAATTTGTTCAACCGTTAACCTTTTACACCATGACTACCATCAAAGGACCTGCCATTTTTCTTGCTCAGTTTATGGGCGACCAGCCTCCTTTTAATTCTTTGCAAAGTATCTGCAAATGGGCTGCCTCACTAGGCTTTGTGGGCGTGCAGATTCCGTCTTGGGACAGTCGCTGCATCAACCTACAACTGGCAGCCGAAAGTAAAACCTATGCCGACGAAGTAAAAGGAATAGTAGAAAGTGCAGGCTTACAAATCACCGAATTATCTACCCATCTGCAGGGACAATTGGTAGCCGTAAACCCCGCCTATGATGCCTTATTTGATGGATTTGCCCCCGATGCTGTTAGAAATAACCCTAAAGCACGAACCGAATGGGCAGTGCAACAACTGAAATATGCTGCACAGGCTTCCCGCAACTTAGGTTTGGATGCCCATGCAACTTTTAGTGGTGCCCTACTTTGGCATACGGTTTACCCCTGGCCCCAGCGCCCTGCCGGACTGGTAGAAACCGGCTTTGCCGAATTGGCCAATCGCTGGAAACCCATACTGGATGTGTTTGATGAGCACGGTGTGGATCTCTGCTACGAAATACATCCCGGCGAAGACCTGCACGACGGAGTGAGTTATGAAATGTTTCTAGATAAAGTACATCAACACCCCCGTGCCTGCTTATTATACGATCCTTCGCATTTTGTGTTGCAGTGTTTGGATTATCTTGCCTATATAGACCATTATCATTCCCGCATCAAAATGTTCCATGTGAAGGATGCCGAATTTAATCCCACCGGAAAACAGGGAGTATATGGTGGCTATCAGGGTTGGGTAGAAAGAGCCGGACGATTCCGTTCGCTGGGGGATGGACAGGTAAACTTCAAATCTATTTTCAGCAAACTGGCTGCCTATGGCTATAAAGGATGGGCTGTACTCGAATGGGAATGTGCCATCAAACACCCCGAAGCCGGCGCAGCAGAGGGTGCACCCTTTATAAAAAATCATATTATCCGGGTAACCGAAAAAGCTTTTGACGACTTTGCCGGAACCGGTTCGGACGAACAATTTAATCGGAAGATTTTAGGAATTGATTAATATCTTTAATGCTCACAAATCGTAAACTTTAAACCCGTGAAAAAAATATCTATCACTTTATTTGCCCTAATGTTATTGGGAGCCTGTGGCAGTGGTGGCGACAAAAAAGAGGCAGCCCCGGCACCTGCGAGCGCTGGATCTTCTCTCAGTAGCAACCCTGATTATCAAAAAGGATTGGAACTGATTGCCAAATCAGACTGCCTTACCTGCCATAAAGTAGGCGAAAAGCTTATTGGACCTTCTTACAAAGATGTATCTGCGAAATACGAATCGAATGATGTCAAAGGTGGCCAGGGAGTGTGGGGACAAATACCCATGACAGCTCATCCGCAGTTGTCGGAAGCCGATGCCAAGCAAATGGTTAAATATATTTTACTGCTGAAAACAGCTCAATAAAACCTCCCCCCCATGAAAGTATTGTTCATTGCCCCACTACTGGTTGCCGGAACTGCAGTTTGTATGCAGTTGGCAGCTATCGTTACTCCAACCGAATCCCATCAAGCCCAGGCGCACATTTCAAAGCCTGTCGCTAAAAAGTGGAAGTCGTTGTTTAATGGAAAAGATTTAACGGGCTGGCATACTTATGGAAAGTCTACCGTAAACCCTTCCTGGAAAGCTGTGAACGGAGAAATATTCCTCGACAGCAAAACCAAAACAGCAGAAGAAAGAAGGAATCCGGGTGATCTTGTAACGGATGAGGAATTCGAAAATTTTCATCTTAAGCTAGACTGGAAAGTGAGCAAGAACGGTAACAGCGGCGTTATTTTCTGGTCGAATGAAGACACTTCTAAATTCAAAGAATCTTGGCATACAGGACCCGAAATGCAAATATTAGACAATGATGGACATTCCGATGGGAAGATAGAAAAGCACCGTGCCGGCAATTTGTATGATATGATTGCAGGTAAGGAAGGCGTAGTAAAACCTTTCGGGGAATGGAATACAGCAGAAATTATAGCAGACCATGGGAAACTTACTTTAAAGCTAAATGGAGAAGAGGTAGTAAATACCCGCTATGATGATGCAAACTGGAAAAATATGATTGCCGGCAGTAAGTTCAAAACCAAAAAAGACTTTGGCACATTTACCAAAGGACACATCGTTTTACAAGACCATGGAAATGATGTATGGTTTAAAAATATTCAAATTATGGCTTTATAGAAGGAGGCATAACTTCTCATAAAAGATTTACAACTCTCTTTTAACTAGCTGATTTCACTTTATGCAGTTATCCATTCCGGATGATCAATATTTTATGCAGCAGGCGCTGGTTCAGGCGCGTATGGCATTTGAAGCCGATGAAGTTCCGGTGGGTGCCGTTGTAGTGTTGCAGAACCGAATCATTGCTCGTGGACATAATCAGGTAGAGCAATTAACCGACGCCACCGCCCATGCAGAAATGTTGGCAATTACCAGTGCCTTTCATGCGCTCGGTGCAAAATATTTGCCGGATGCAACCCTGTATGTAACCTTAGAGCCCTGCCTGATGTGTTGTGGGGCCTTATTTTGGGGGAAAATTGGCCGCGTAGTATTTGGGGCTTCCGACCCGAAAAATGGCTTCAAATCGAAAACTGCTCCTCATTGGCCCCTTCACCCCAAAACCGAATTGGTAGGTGGGGTTTTAGAAGCAGAATGTGCTGCTTTAATGACTGCCTTTTTCAGAAACAAGCGATAAGGCATTTTTGATTGTCGATTTTTGGAACAATTACCCCGGTAAAATGCCATTAATCGATTAACCCACCTAATTTTGCTACATCATTAAAATCATACTTGTATGTCATTCACACTTGCACCCCTCCCATATGCACACGAAGCTCTCGAGCCGCATATCGACACGCTCACCATGCAAATCCATCACGGAAAACACCACCAGGCTTATGTGGATAATCTGAACAAAGCCCTGTCCGGAACCCCTAATGAAGGAAAAACGCTGGCTGAAATTGTTGCCATCGCCGGAAGCATAGGTGCACCCGTTCGTAACAACGGAGGTGGACATTGGAACCATACTTTTTTCTGGGAAAGCCTCGCCCCTAATGCCGGCGGTACTGCTTCCGGAAAACTGGGAGATGCGATTACTGCTGCTTTCGGATCGTTTGATGCCTTTAAAGAAAAAATGGCTGCTGCGGGTATGACTCGTTTTGGCAGCGGATGGGCCTGGTTAATTGTAAAAGATGGTAAACTGGAAATCTGCTCTACCCCTAATCAAGATAATCCGTTGATGGATATTGCAGAAGTAAAAGGAACCCCGATACTAGGGGTGGATGTTTGGGAGCATGCTTATTATCTCAAATACCAAAATCGCCGTGCCGATTATCTGGCTGCTTTTTGGAATGTGGTTAACTGGACAAAAGTTACCGAGCGTTTCGAAGCCGCTCATTAAAATATCATAGAACAAGGGCTGCTGAAAATAACTCAGCAGCCTTTTTTAATTATTACACATGAAGAACGGTTTAATTATTGCCATAAGTTTATTGGCTTTCGCCTCTTGCAGCAACAAAAAACTGGTAGTAATGAGTAAGGGTGCAGCAAAAATTAATGCGGATGCCGGCACCATTCAATCTACTGATGGCGCGGGGCACGAAGAAAATGCAGTGCTTACGGGTACCAAACAATGGACCATCGAATCTCCTGCAGGAAAAGGCTCATTTGAACTTGCGGAAAAAGGACTCTATGTAGTGAATGCCAAAAACGATACCATCATTGGCAGCTACCAAAATTATGTTTCTGCGGATAAAGCTGGTCAGGTTGTTTCGCAGGAAGTAGTTACCCAAAAATTAGATTCCTTAAAATTATTGGTGGAAGGAAAAAACGTTTCTGCTGCTAATCGCAATTTTTATATCCTTCCTAATCAAGCTGCGCTCGTAACGCCCAATCTAGACGCTGAGATAGCCTTATCACAAAATGACTTCCGCCGCCAGCAAAAACGGCGAAGCCCCTGAGGTATATCGGTTTTACAGTATTCGTGAAATACGCGAAACCATTGGAAAACTGGAAATATTAACGCAGCCCATAAAAAAATAAAGCAGGCTAGTCCGGAACCGGATCATATCCCTCACCACCCCCAGGCCGGCAACTGGAAATTCGGCGAATAGCTAACCATCCTCCTTTTAAGATACCATGCTTTTGCAAAGCCGTTACGGCATATTGCGAACAGGTAGGCGTATACCGACATTTAGGGCCCATCGCCGGGGAAATCACATACTGATAAATTCGTATCAGCAGAATGAAAGGAAATACGATAATGCTTTTTATCGTTTCAGGTAGCTTCACTATTTGGCGGGCGTTATTACTATATTTCTATACTCTACCGGACCATGATCGCCTTGTAAAAAAATAGGTCCGGGCTCACCCTCTTTGCTGTTGAGTGCTCCGCCGGTAATGCCGGGGATAATCTGATCAACAATAATTGCTTTGCCGTTTGCGGTAACGGATACACGGCGACCAATCAGGGTAATATCATAAGACTGCCATTCTCCGGGTTTTTTGGCAACCATTTCATTCGGCGTTAAAAAACCATAGATGCCCCCAAAAAGAGTAGAGCTGGGTTCGAGGCCATAATTGTCTTCTACCTGCACTTCATATCTGCCACGTAAATACACGCCACTATTACTTCCTGCGGGATAACGAAATTCGATGTGCAGTTTAAAATCGTTGAAGCTGGCATCGGTAATAATATTAGAACCAGATTTAGGACTTTTTAAAACGCCCGCTTCTACCATCCACTGTTGTTCTTTCCCAGACATATGCCAGCCGGTTAAATCTTTTCCATTAAATAGAGCAATCGGCGCTCCCCAAACCGGAGCACTGGTTCTTTTTAGCAATGGGGCGCGTTCGCCCGTAAAAGGATATTTATCTCCCTTTGGGGTAGTAATAGTACCGCTCAGCTGATCGTTTTGCAACATCCCTTCAAACACCATCGGATTATTGCTCATGTCCCACTGCGTAGGGATAGAAAAACTTACTTTACCGTTATCATATTTTACTTCAGCAATAGGCCTGGCACTGCCCCCTTCTGCCACAAAATAACCAACCAGTGTTTTTAATCCAGACAATTTAACCTCCAGCCAAGAAGGAGCCACTCGGTCCATCTGAACGGTTAAATCCCATCGACCAATAATAGGACGGCTATCTTTTACTTGAGCTGCTACCTGATTTTTTGTAATCAGCAATAGAGATACAAACAAAAGTAAGCGGGAGGTGAAACGAAATTTCATAAACAGGAATTTAGGGTAAGTTACTAATTTATGTTAGAATCCGCTCAGTATCAATAAAGATTCCAGTTGGCGCAATTCGGTTATTTTACTGTTTTTCAATTGCGATAATTAGAGCTGTTGCTTCTTCTTTCAGTTGTAGCATTAGCATCCGGTTCATGGTTTGACCAGTATTGATGGAAACCACCCAATTGGCATATTCGTTTAATTCGCGGGGTTCCTTAGAAGTAAAGGGAGCAGGTTGTTCTGGGGGACGAATGTAATATCGATACGCAGAATTTTTTTCAGGATTTAACATGGCTTCAAAAACGCGGGCATCAAATATTTTATTGGCTGCCGTTCGCATTTGAACCGACAAATTATCTTCCAGATTTTGAATCTGTACAATTTTATTTTTAGAGGCTACGTAATGATTAATTTTTTCAATGATTTCCTTATTGTGTAATATTCTGAATCCGCCATCATTCTCCATTTGCGCAAGTGTGCCTTCGGTAGCATAAAAGGGTTCGCGAATTGGCAACATTCGGGCATAGTAGTAAATTTCCTTACTAAAAGTATCTCTTGCGGGGCTCAATAATAAATTAATCAAAGAGTCTACCTGCTGTTGTTTGCGCAGCTTAAACGCGATGCTTGCATTCAATTTTGCCGTGTCTTGCTTCAAATCACTTGCTAAATCTTCCAGGTATTGATGGGCTTTTTCTTTTTCAGCAAAATGTTCCCGAATATTTTCTGCAAAAAATCCAAGCGTTACCGCCAAGAATATCATAAGAAACTCACCCGCATATTGCCGGAAATTTCTGGGAGACGAGTGATGATGGGGATGATGTACTTCCATATTTGGTGGATATTTTCAAAAAATATTTGCTGTTTACAAATATACTCTCTTATTCCTTTTCGTATAACTGAGGAATGCCTGAATAATAGTTTTTGACCTAGTAGGTGCTGCCGTTTATTTATTCGTTCCCGAAGCGGAATGTATACTTGTGGAATCTAACAGCGATTTATTTACAAGATAGATA